>JBHHXT010000142.1:0-12409 GCA_046757165.1 bacterium
TGTTTGAGATGTTCAAGAATCTTGCTTTATCTCAAAGTTGTTCCAGTTCTGTCTCGCTATGTTCTTTGCCATCGAAAGAAAGCAAAGTTCTGACCTCGTCAAGAATACTTTCAACATGAACGGGCCGCTTCCATATTTTGTAGATGTTGGAAAGCGTGTCTCTTGCCTCATCCACTTGCAATTCAATCTCATCGTGTTGGTGAAGCAGATAGAGCTCGCCTCGGTTCAAGTAGTTTGCGTCCGCCACGTAAATAAAAGGCTGCCCAAAGTTCGTCAAGCCGAACAGGAGTTTCTCCTTTACTTTTTTGAACTCACGGTCGGTGATCTCATAGAAGTCGCTGCGATCGTTATATTCATAGACAAAAAGCTTCTGCTCACGACAGAAATCCGCGGTCAGAAAAGCATCGATGAACATCAGGTCGTTATACATTTTTCTGACTTCAAAGATCTTTTCACGTCCGAGCCCGAGCTTTTTGTCCCATTTGCGTTTTGTTTCCCAGTCGTCACACTCCTCATACTCCTTGCCAAATTTGCCCCGGTTCCATCTGTCCTCGATGTCGCGAAAGAGTTCAACACCCAATTTGTAGGGATTCAGCCTGCCGGGGCTGGTCGCGACGGTTCCGGAATGGTGGTCGGCATAGTCGATCACCTCGGCGTCTGTGAGACATTTTTCCGTCATAATCCTGGAATGCCAGTAGGTTGCCCAGCCTTCGTTCATGATCTTGGTCTGACCCTGCGGTGCAAAATAATAAGCTTCTTCGCGCACAATCGCAAGAATCTCTGCCTGCCATTTTTCCAGCGGCGCATGGTCCAGAAGGAACTGGAGCACATCTCGCTCCGGTTTCTCCGGAAACTTTTCCTTTTTTTGCCGCCGTCTCTCCTCGCTGAGTCGTGCTTGTTCCTCCAGAAATTCTTTGGGATTGATGTAGGAGTCCATGTAGGACTTGCTTCTCAGTTTCACAGGCGTCTGAGCCTCTTCCTCTTCCTGTCTGCCATTGGCACGGTCTCGCTTGATAAATGGCAAGTGGGGATCGATTAAGTTCTCCAGCGAGAGGCACACTTCGATGAAATCCTCAACGACATCGGCGCCGTACTTTTCAACATAACGCCGGATTTGCGTGGCATGGTTGGCCACTTCATCCATCATCTTGCGGTTTGTGTGTGCAAACCAGAGGTTGTTCTTGAAGAAATCACAGTGTGCGTATACATGCGCCATGACGAGCTTCTGGTCGACGAGCTTGTTGGACTTCATCAAATAAGCGTAGCAGGGATCGTTGTTGATAACAAGCTCATAGATCTTTTGCAAGCCGTATTCATAGCCCTTCGACAGTTCCTCATATTCCATGCCGAAACGCCAGTGTGGATATCGTGTTGGAAAGCCGCCGTAGCTGGCGACCTCATTCAATTCATCAAACTCTACCAGCTCAAAGATGGTATCGTAGAAATCGAGGTTATAGTCACGCGCATACCGGCCGATTTCCTCTCTCAGTCTGTCTAGTTCCAAAGGCAATTCCATGATGTTACTCGGTCCGCATTTGTTGGGTGATTACTTGCCCTTGCCAAGGAAGTCTTTGATCGATTGATAAATCCCATCTTTGTCCGGGATTTCAGACAAGATGAGTTTCTCTTCGTCCGGGAGGTAGTCTTCGAGGTCGCGGATAAATTGGCCGCTGCCATACGGGCTTTCAACCTGTCCGTAGCAGAAGAGATTGACCCTTGCCAGCAGAGTGTCTTTCAAGATGGCAATGCACTCGTCTGTGTCGATCTCTCCCCAGTTGTCTCCATCTGAGAAGTGGAACAAGTAGATATTCCACTCATGGGGGTTGTAGTGCTGTTCGATGATCTTAGCGGTGAGCTTGTAAGCAGATGAGATGATGGTGCCGCCGCTTTCGCGCGTGTGGTAAAAGGTTTCCTTATCCACCTCGCGCGCAACCGCATCATGAATAACATAACGTGTTTCAATGTTCTCATACTGATAGTGTAGCCAGGTATCAATCCAGAATGACTCTGTGCGCACGATTTCTTTCTGTTCGTCCCCCATCGACCCTGAGACATCCATCATGTAGATAATGACTGCGTTGCTCTCTGGCTCAACGACTGTTTTCCAGGTCCGGTACCGCCTGTCCTCTTTGATGGGGATGATAATCGGGTTGTCGGCGTTGTAGGCCTGGGAGATGATCTGCCGTTTGAGCGCTTGTTTGTAAGTTCGCTTGAAGTGGCGCAGAGACTCCGGGCCCGTGTCGCTAATTCCGGTGTATTTGTCTTTTTCGGACTTGATGTTCTTCTTGCCTCTGGGTTCGATATGGGGCAGCTCCAGCTCTTCCCCCAACATCTGCGCCAGTTCCTCGAGCGAAATATCGACTTCGAGAATGTGTTTGCCGGGTGCATCGCCTGCTTGTCCGGTCCCGGCCTCGTTGTCGCCGGTGCCGATGGGCGTACCGATGGCACCCTCACCCTGGCCGACGCCACCTGTTTTTTTCGTACTAAACCGGAAGCGCGGAATATGAATCTGGTTGATCGGAATGCTGACAAAATCCTTGCCCTTCTTGCCGATCAGTTCCCCGCGCGTGATGTACTTTTTCAGGTCCTTTTTGACCTTACCACGGATGATTTGGCGAAACCGACTGATGTCTTTGTCAATTCTTTTAACCATTATTGCAGCGATTCTTTGACGTCGCCTCGTGCAAAAATGCTTGCCACATAGTTTAGCACGTCCGTCGCGCTTTCATCGTTGTAGCCAAAATACTTGATCATCCTTGATTTGACCACATCGATTTTTTCTTGCGTTTCTTTATCGACCACGTTGGAGATCAGCGAAGTGAGCTTGATGGAGTCTTTCTGGTCTTCGAACAATTTCAGCTCCAGGGCTTTTTGTAGACGCTCATTGGAGCGATAATCAAACGACTTGTTTTCCAGTGCCAGCGCACCGATGTAGTTCATGATTTCCCGGCGGAAGTCGTCCTTGCGGCTTTCGGGAATATCAATTTTCTGCTCGATTGAGCGCATGAGACGTTCATCCGGTTCTTCGTCGGCGCCGGTGTACCGGTTCTTGACTTTTTCCTTTTGTGTGTAGGCTTTGACATTGTCGATGTAGTTGCCGCACAGCTTTTTGAGTGCTTCCTCATCGGCGGCGATGGCACGCTGCACCTCGGACTTGACAATGTCGGCATATTCTTCTTTGACGATGCTGAGAAGCTCGCGGCAGCGTTTCTTCTGCTCCTGGTTGGTGATCAGGGAGTGGTGCCGTAAGCCCTCTTCCAGCTCATTGAGCACCATGAAGGGATTGATGCAGGTTCGACCCTCATCGCTGACCAGGGCATTGGAGATTTTGTCCTGAATATATCGCGGTGAGATGCCTTCCATGCCCTCGCGCTCCGACTCCAGACGGAGCTCTTTGATATTGTCCTCAGTAAAGCCCGGCAACGTCTTGCCATCGTAGAGCTTTAGTTTCTGCAATAACGTCAACTGCGCTTTCTTGGGTTCCTCCAGCCGGGTCAGGACGGCCCACATGGCCGCTAATTCGATCGTGTGGGGGGCGATATGCTTGCCCTTGATCTTATGCTCGTTGTAATCCTTTTCGTAGATTTTGATTTCATCGGAGAGCCGCGTAATGTACGGGATGTCGATTTTGACGGTGCGGTCGCGCAACGCTTCCATGAACTCATTCGACTGCAGCTTTTTGTATTCGGGCTCGTTCGTATGCCCGATGATGACCTCATCAATGTCGGTCTGTGCGAATTTTTTGGGCTTGATTTTGTGCTCCTGCGACGCTCCCAGCAGGTCATAAAGAAACGCCACATCCAGCTTCAGGACCTCGATAAATTCCACCAGACCCCGATTTGCGATATTGAGCTCGCCGTCAAAATTGAAGGCACGCGGGTCGGAGTCTGAGCCATAGATGGCGATCTTGCGGTAGTTGATATCGCCGGTGAGTTCGGTAGAATCCTGATTTTTTTCGTCCTTCGGCTGAAACGTACCGATGCCCACCCGGTCTTTTTCCGAAAGCACAAACCGCATCACTCTCACATCCTGGATGACTCTTGACCAGTCGCCATTGTATTCATGACTTTTTTCCTGGTACTTATGGCGACAAAACGGATTGAGCTCTCCTTTGACTGAAATTCTATCTTCGTCTGGTAAGTCTTTGTTGAGCTCGTCCAGGACCTGAGGTCGAAACTCTGGCGGGATCAGGAGCAGGGGATCTTCATGCATCGGGGAGTCTTCCCAGGTGATGCTGCCGTCTTCGTGTTCAATCTTCCAGGAATACGAATACATCGCGCCTTCTTCAGTCCTGGAATACGCCTCGAGACCCTTTTTTAGAAGTCGTACAATCGTACTCTTTGCGCTCCCCACTGGCCCATGCAGCAGGAATACCCGCTTTTCTGTGCCGTAGCCTTTTGCCGCTGAGCTGATGAGATTAACAAATTTGTTCAGGGGTCTTTCCAGGCCATAAACTGCGTCGGCGCCGTTGTCTATGGGATCGTCAAAGAACTTATAGCGTATGATTTTCTCGTTGTACTCTTCATACTCCTCCGTCCCATACGATACGATCATATCATATAATCTTTGGAAAGCATTTCGAGTGACTTTCGGATTCGCCTTGACCAGTTCGAGGTAATCCTCAAAGTCTCCCTCCCAGTTGAGCTGCTTATATACGTTTACATTTTGCAGGCTCTTTATTAAGGAAATGACGCTGTTTTCCTGGCTTGGCTCAGCGGGTCTCTTGGATTGGGCTTTGGAGCTCATGACTACACCTCCAATTTCAGTGGGAAAATTCTTCCTAATGTCGAAGTCAATTTTGTGTTCTCATCAATGAGTACAAAATCTATGCCAGCAATATTTCAACTGTTTGAATTTAGTATGCTGGACAGACAACCTGAGCACGCGAGTCAAAAACATGAATGGCTTGTACACTTGTGCCGGCGTGAGACAAGCCAATCAACACAAACGTTCGATGTTTCAAATCATAATAAAAAAAGCCGAAACAAGACACCTCATTTCGACTATTCGGAGAGTCAAAGAACTGTTTCAAAAGGGTGAGGCTAAGATTAATTTAATATAATATTTGAGTAAAAGTCAAGTAGTTTTTGGCCATGTGTGGGCAAGAAAAGGTGGCAGACGGGCTGAGAGGTGTCTCGAGACCACTTTTGTACCTGTTTTGGGGTAGTTTTTTGTTGACAAAACTTTGACGGATTCGTATTTTGGATTTGAATACAAACCCCAACATCATCTCCATGTTTTCCAAAATATTAAGTGCGGCGGTCCTGGGAATCGATGCGTACCTTGTAGAGGTTGAAACACACCTCGAGGGCAAACTGCCATATTTCGCCATGGTTGGGTTGCCCGAGGGGGCGGTGCGCGAGTCGAAAGAGCGCGTGAGCGCCGCCATCAAGAACTCGGATTTTCGATTTCCCCTGAAACGAATCACCATTAACCTGGCGCCTGCGGATATCAAGAAGGAGGGGTCTGCCTTTGATTTGCCGATCGCAGTCGGGATTCTGGCGGCCATGGGGCAGGCCTCGCAGGAGCAATTGCAGGAGTTCGTCATCCTCGGAGAGCTCTCGCTCGATGGCAGTCTGCGTCCCATTCGTGGCGCATTGCCGATTTCAATCGCGGCCAGGAAGGCGCGAAAGAAGGGGATCATCTTACCACGAGAGAATGCCAAGGAAGCAGCCATTTCGCATGATGTCAAGGTTTATCCGATGCGCAATCTGACTGAAACCGTCGCTTTCCTGAACGGCAGCTCTTCCTACCCGCCTTTTGAGATCGAAATTGACGAAGTTTTTTCACAGAGCCGGAATTATGCGATCGATTTTTCAGACGTGAAGGGACAGGAGCAGGTCAAACGAGCGCTGGAGGTCGCGGCAGCCGGTGGGCATAATATTCTGCTGGTCGGACCGCCCGGGTCCGGCAAAACCATGCTGGCGAAAAGACTGCCGTCAATCCTCCCCGACCTGACGCTGGATGAAGCGCTGGAGACAACCAAGATTCATTCGGTGTCCGGGTTGCTGCCGCAAGATACCGCTTTGGTTGGTACGCGTCCTTTCCGTGCCCCACACCACACGATCAGCGATGCCGGCCTGATCGGCGGTGGGCATGTGCCGAAACCCGGTGAAGTCAGCCTGGCCAATCACGGCGTCCTTTTCCTGGATGAGCTGCCAGAGTTCAAGAAAAATGTCCTGGAGGTCATGCGCCAGCCGTTGGAGGATGGCAGCGTGACGATTTCCCGGGCAACGCTGTCTCTGACCTATCCGGCGGAGTTTATGCTCGCAGCCGCCATGAATCCGTGTCCCTGCGGTTTTGCCACCGACCCCAACAACGAATGCTCCTGCACCCCGCCGCAGATTCAGAAGTACCTGGCCCGGGTTTCCGGTCCCCTGCTGGACAGAATCGATATTCACATTGAAGTGCCATCGGTGCGCTACAAAGAGCTCGCCAGCGAGGCCGCGGGGGAAAGCTCGGAGACCATTCGCAGCCGGGTCAAGCGCGCAAGAACCGTGCAGCTGGAAAGATTCAGAGAGAAGAAGCATTTGTTTTGCAATGCCCGAATGGAGTCCAAGGAAATCCGTCAATATTGCCGGATTGATGCTCAGGGTCACGAACTGTTGAAAATGGCGATTACAAAACTGGGCCTGTCAGCAAGGGCTTATGATCGGATACTCAAGGTTTCAAGAACCATTGCGGACCTGGAAGGGTCTGACGACATCCTGCCGCAATTTGTCAGCGAGGCGATTCAATATAGAAGTCTCGACCGAAATATGGACGGCACCTACTGAGAATCTCGATGTAGGTAAATAGGCTGTAGGAAGCATTGCGGAAAACCTGACAGCCAGTCCAAACACCTGGATAGTTACAAAAAGATTGACAAAAGCGGTTATTTTTATTATCTTTAGTCCATCCAGTTCGTAACTTGTCAGGTGTTTAGACTGTAGGCTTGTCAGGTTTGCGGAACGCTCTGATCAAAGCGCCTAAAGCCTTTTGTTGCTTCACAGAAGTTCTTTCTACAGCCTATCTACCTGAATCGTTACTCCAGTCCTTTCTTGTTTTCACTATCAATGACGGAGGATTTGAATGGCAAAAGTCGTCCTGAATGAGATTTACAAGCACTACAAAGACGTGACTGCGGTAAACGATCTGAGTATCGATATCAAAGACAAAGAGCTGATGGTTCTTGTTGGTCCTTCTGGATGCGGAAAGTCGACAATCTTGCGCATGATCGCCGGTCTGGAAGAAATCAGCAAAGGGGAATTGTACATCGGCGAGCGGATGGTGAACCACATCCCCCCGAAGGATAGAGACATCGCCATGGTTTTTCAAAACTACGCGCTCTATCCTCACATGACGGTGTTTGACAATATAGCCTTCGGCCTCAAGCTCAGAAAAGTTCCCAGGCCGGAAATCAGGCAACGCGTGGAGAACGCTTGCAAAATTCTCGACATCAGCCATTTGCTCGATAGAAAACCAAAGGCGCTCTCCGGAGGGCAAAGGCAGAGAGTTGCTGTGGGGAGAGCTATCGTCAGAAATCCACAGGTTTTTCTTTTTGATGAACCCCTCTCCAACCTGGATGCCAAGTTGCGCGTTCAAATGCGTACCGAGATCTCGAAACTCCACAATCGTTTGCAAACCACGATGATCTACGTGACCCATGACCAGGTGGAAGCGATGACGATGGGAGACCGCATTGTTGTCATGAAGGACGGCGTTGTCCAGCAGGTCGATACGCCGCTGAATTTGTACAATTCTCCGGGAAACAAGTTTGTTGCAGGATTTATCGGCAGCCCGGCCATGAATTTGCTCGAGGGCAAGATTGTCCGCAACAACGGCCTTTGGTTTGACGAAGGGGGCCTGAAGGTTCGACTGCCACACCGACAGGAAGAAAAGCTGGCCCGATATGTGGACCGGGAGATTGTTTTTGGCATTCGGCCCGAAGATATTTACGAAGCTGATGTGACACACCTTGAAGAACGGGCCGAAGCTTCCATGACGGTGGAGGTTGTAGAACTTATGGGAAATGAGAGCTATCTTTACGCGACGACGGGTCTGAATTCGATCATTGTAAGACTGAGGGCGGATTTGCGATCCTCTCCCGGGAGGCGGATTGATTTGGCCTTCGACATGGCCAAGACCCATTTTTTCGACAAAGACACTGAAGAAGCGATTGCCTTGAATTGAAAGCCGGGTTCTTCACGGGACTGACGTTCATCGTGCCACGCGATGTGACAATCCATATAGCGGCAACAACTTGAACGAACCATCAAACCCCGTCAGGGGTGATATGTCAATGGCAGACGTGGCTGAACGCCATTATCCCAACCAGGACGACGGAAGACTACCAGATTACTGCTGCACGATCCCACAAGTCATCGATCCCGGTTGTCGTTTTGACTTCCAAGGGAATGAATCGAAACGTCAGGTTCAGTCAGCGCTTTCTCCTCGTGCAGGGAGATTCTGATTTTTTTCTCACAATTGGCCTCCAAATCAAAACTGTTGTCCTCAATCGTTCCCTGCTTATTCAGCGCAATGTGAACGGATTTTGCAAAGGAGGAGGAGCGCAGGGTGAGCAGATAGGTTCCATCCTTGAGGGAGCAAAGTCTTTTCTCGAAAACCGGCACGGGCAAGCGAAGATGCTTGAATCTCTTGAAGAAGAGCCTGTTTTCGGAGGCCCGCTCGCCGTCGACCCATAGCTCGGCTATTAAGTAAGTGGACGCTTCATCCAGGTTCAGGTCCCTGAGCTCGACCCGGTGAATGTTGCAAGAGCAGTTTGGTTGCACCTCCGCAGTCACTTTCTCCTCGAATTTGCACTCGCCGAGAAAAGACAGTGTTTTGAGAATGAGTACAGCCGAAAGGCGCCGGAGCGTGTCATTGATGACCCAGACAGAAATGTTCTCCATCTGGCGAAACAGGGCCACCATAATGGGCTGAAATGCGCGTTTGACGCAAAAGTAGGCTGCTTTGGGTGTCAGCTCGCTGTCGATGAGCGACCAGCTTGCAACCGGCCAGCAGTCGTTGAGCTGCCAGACCAGGCTGCCGGCTGTTTGGAATTTGTTTCTGCGCCAGTGCTCGATGCAGCGCTTCAACGCCTCGCCCTGGACAAGCTGGCATTTGTAGATAAAGTCCTGAAATGAGGACGGCATTTGCACATGACCAGCGAGGAAACGGAACAACCGTTCCTGACCTTCGACCTGTTTGTTGTGGAACTCGATGATCTCGTGCTGGGGGTGTCGATCATCCGGCAGGGTCACCCGTTCTAAAGTCGGAAGATTCGCTGGTGCCTGAAAGCCGAATTCAGAGATAAATCTACTGTTATCGTTTTCAACGGTGGTGAAGTCCTGCCAGTGGCTCCAGATATCCCACTGGTGCTGGTTGCCTTTCTCCTGTGAATTTGGATCTGTTCCCCCGAAGGGTGAGCTTGGCCAGTACGGCCGCGTGGGGTCGAGCCTGCTGCAAATCCCGGGGATGAGCTCCTGAAACAAGCTGAGGCCTGGCATGTCCTCGTAAGAAACACGGGTAGACCCATACCACATCCACTCGCTTTCGTTGTTGCCACACCAGAGGACAATGCAAGGGTGGTTGCGCAGCCTTTTGACCACCGATTCAACTTCTTTGGCGACGTTGTGACGATAACCCTCGTACTCTGGGCAGGCGCCGCACGCAAACATAAAGTCCTGCCAAACCAACAACCCCATTTGGTCACACAGGGCGTAAAAAATGTCGTGCTCATAAACACCCCCGCCCCAGACGCGGATCATATTCATGTTCGCATCCTTTGCCATTTGCAGAAGCGTTTGGTAATGCTCCGGAGGCACGCGAGGCAGAAAATTATCAGCCGGAATCCAGTTTGCACCTTTGCAGTAGATTGGCACGTCGTTTATCCTGAACAGGAAAGATTCGCCGACGGGGTCTTTCCCCTGAACAAGCTCCAGTTTCCTGATGCCGAAATGCAATTCCCGGCTGTCCTGCGACTCTCCGTCCGCAAAGAGCTTCAGGTGCAAACGGTAGAGATGCTGGTCCCCATATCCTGCCGGCCACCACAATTTTGGACGTTCTATAGTGAATTGGACGGACTCCCGTTCTGTCTTGATGGCAACTTCTTTTCCGATGTCGTCTACTTCAATGACCGCTTGAAAAGTCATACCATCTTGTGTAAACCGCTCCAACTCGATCTCGACATCCAGTGTCGCAGTTTGCAAGCCTTTATCCAGGGTCGGTCTTACCAGGGCATCTTTGATTCGAACGGTATTGAAGGCTTCCAGGTAGATGGACTTCCAAATGCCACAGGTCGGAAGGACAGGTCCCCAGTCCCACCCAAATGAATATTGTGCCTTGCGCATGTAGAGTCGGTGCGATTGGTGAGTTTCGCAAAGCACGCCGTGCTCTGCCTCGAGTCGTTTTCCGTGCAGGGTTGGAGAGCTGAAGCTAATGCACAGCTCGTTGCGCCCGGCTTTCAGGTACCTTTTGACCTCAAAGCGATGCGTGATGTGCATATTTTCTGTATGGGCTACTTTCCGCCCATTGAGGAAGATGTCGGCAATGGTGTCCAGTCCCTCGGCCACCAGATGTATCGCATGGGTGGACAGGTGCTCTTCAGTCACCTGGAACTCTTTGCGATAAAGCCAGGTCGCTTTGTCCACCCACTGCGTTCGAAGCTCGTTGTCACGGTAAAATGGATCTTCAAGCAGTTGATTCGCTATCAGGTCGGTGTGGATTGTTCCAGGTACACAGCCTTTTAGCCACTGTCTCTCTGGAAATGCATCCTCCGGAATAAGGCATTGGTCGGAATTTTCTTTGTCCAGTCTGAACTCCCATGAACCGTCGAGGTGAATTGTTTTTTTCATAGATGCAAGGTCTTTCGATTTCAACAGTTAGTCGGTTTCGTCTGCACTGGCAGCATTCGGTTCAATCTCCCTTCAGGAGGCAGTCAGCTCCTCGAGTAGCGCGTTCAGATCAACGATGGCAAAGCTGGTGGCGTAATCGGCGACTGCGTAGGGAAGGATCAGCTTCTTGCCATGAATGAGCCCCCCGCAACTGTAGACGACGTTCGGAACATAGCCTTCACGCTCGTCTTTATCGGCGCTGAGCAAAGGCTCCTTCAAGCGCCCGATGACTTTGGTCGGATCATCCAGGTCGAGCAGAAACGCGCCGAGGGTGTATTTTCGCACCGGTCCGACGCCGTGGCTGAGAACCAGCCAGCCCGCCTCGGTCTCGATGGGTGAGCCACAATTTCCCAGTTGCACAAACTCCCAGGGCCGGGCCGGGCTGAGCAGGAGCTTCTTTGTGTGCCAAAAGTGAATGTGGTCTGAAAACATGATGTACATGTTCTCGTTGTCCTGGCGCGACAACATGGTGTAGCGACCCTTGATCTTGCGCGGGAACAACGCCATTCCCTTGTTCACGATTTCCTCTCCATGCAGCGTACTGATTTTGAAGTGAACAAAATCTTTCGTCTCCAAAAGCTGCGGCAGGATGACCTTGCCGTCATAGGCCGTATAGGTGGCATAGTATGTCGAGCCATGGTCGTCAACAAGCTCCACAAAGCGCGCATCTTCAAGGCCATTCATTTCAGCACGTGAAGTTGGAAACAGAACGCGCTCGCAAAGAGGTTGCGTCCGCGAAAAGATGACTTCGTAGTTGGACTGTGCTAAGGACAGAATCCCGTTTGCGGTCTCCGTGTCAGCGGTGCGGCGGTCACTCTGGTGCAAAGCGGAGCGAACAGCTTGCTCGAGTTCAGCCCGAGTAAACGCCCGGGCTAACGCGCTCAGAACGCGGTCAGCAAAATCATTCTCAAAACCCAGTTCGAGAAGTTTCCGTTCAAAGGGAGCTTTTTCATAAGAAGAATCCGCAACGACTTCGGGTGTCGTGACAAACGGCGTGGGTTGGTCCATCACAATATGGCCGTCGGTATCTATGATGCCCGAACGAAACGTAATCGAAGATATGTGACCTTCACCGGTAGCGCGCAAGCTGAGAATGAAACGGCGATGGCCCGGTGGCACGCCCGTCTGGTCGGGATGCCAAACCATGGAGGGATTGAACAGTGCAGCCGATTCGAGTGCGTATTCTTGCGCAAAATAGGCGCCTATCAACAGCTTGCGCTCCTGACTGAGCGGCTGGCCCGGTGTCTGGGATTGCGTGACCTGTGCAAAACGCCTGAGGAAGAAATCCTGCAAATTGCGATGCCGTCCGCCGAATTCATCCAACACCTGAACGATCTCATCCTTTACTTTTTCTTCCGGCAGGGCCAGAATTCTGGCGATGATTCTCGAGGTGCGTTCTTCGCTCGTCGGCTCGAAAGGCCGGAGCAGAACCCGCTTGCTGTCCGGTTCGAGCAGAACGTTTGTGCGGCTGATCTTCATATGGGTGTCATCGAGTGATTCGTTCAAAAAACAAAGTCTTCGGGAGCTCATCGGAG
>JBHHXT010000143.1:0-12315 GCA_046757165.1 bacterium
TGCTGGCTTTTGGATTTTAACTTGTTGATTAGATTGTTTATCATCTTTTGTGATCTCTTGTTATTTATTTAACCGACCTGAATTTCACTCTTATGAGGATTCAGAGTCGTTCAGAGTTGTAAGATCATTCTTTGGTTGCCATGGCTCCAGCCAAAAACCAGAAGCTAAGTCTGAAATTGTTCCCATTTTTTCAGGGCCGTTTCCAGTTTGCTGGCATTCACGGGTTTAGTGACATAGTCATCCATGCCCGCCTCGAGGCACTTCTCCCGGTCGCCCCGCATGGCATTGGCGGTCATGGCGATGATGGTGATGTGGCTGGCCGGGTTCTGCTGCGAGCGGATGGCGCGTGTCGCCTCAAAACCATCCATCACCGGCATCTGGCAGTCCATCAACACGAGATCGTAGGGCACTAGTTTGACCGCGTTGACGGCTTCTTTGCCGTTGGCCACACAGTCCACGCGATAGCCCAATTTTTGCATCATTTTTGCCGCGACCTTCTGATTGACAATATTGTCATCTACCACCAGAACCTTTGCATTCTGTCTGCGGTTCTCTGTGAGCGTGTGGCGGGTGACAAGCTTTTTTCTGTTCTCCTCCGTCTCCGCCCGAAGCCCCAGAACCGTGATCAGACAGTCATAAAGCTGCGATTGCTTCAGCGGCTTGGTCATGTACGCCTGAAACCCGATCTCGCGCATTCGTTTGGCATCGCCGCGCTGCCCCAACGAGGTGAGCATGATCAGAATCGTGTCTTTGAGCGCGGCATCGCTCTTGATGGCTTTGCCCAACGCCGCGCCATCCATGCCGGGCATTTGCATGTCCACGATGGCAATATCGAACGGGGTCGCATTTTCTGCCTGCTGCCGCAGGAGGCTCAATGCGTGCGGGCCGTTCAGCGCTTCATCGACGGTGCAGCCTCGGGCTTGCAATTGCACCCGCAAAATCTCGCGGTTGATCCGGTGGTCGTCGACCACCAGGATGTGCTTGCCGCTGAGGTCGATATCGTCGCGTCGCCGCCGCCGTCTCTCCGGCGGTTGTTTCTCGAGCAGCGTCGTAAACCAGAAGATTGACCCTTTGCTCTCCTCGCTTTCGACGCCGATCTCACCGCCCATCATCTCGGCAAGCTGCCGGGAGATGGCCAACCCCAGGCCTGTGCCGCCAAACTTGCGTGTCGTCGAGGCATCCACCTGCGTGAAAGATTGAAAGAGCTTGCCGAGCGCTGCCTCAGGGATGCCAATGCCGGTATCTCTGACGCTGAAGCGAACGCAGACCTCGTTTTCAGTTTCATGCTCTAATTGGCCGTGTATGGTAACCTCTCCCTGGCTCGTGAACTTGATGGCATTGTTGGCCAGATTGAGCAGGATTTGGCGCAGACGTCCCGGGTCGCCATGGACGAAGCTTTCCACTTCAGGGGCCAGAACACAGCCGAACGCCAGACCTTTGTCCTCCGCCTTGAACGCCAGCAGGTCGGCGACGTCGTCGAGCATGGCCTGCAGGTCGAAATCGATCATCTCCAGCTCGAGCTTGCCGGCCTCAATCTTGGAAAAGTCCAGGATATCGTTGATGACGGTGAGCAAGACGTCGCCGGAGTTGCGCACCGTTTCCGCGTACTGACGCTGCTCGTCTGTGAGCTCTGTTTCGAGCAGCAGGCCGGTCATGCCGATGACGCCGTTCATGGGCGTACGGATCTCGTGGCTCATGTTGGCGAGAAACTCGCTTTTCGCTCTGCTGGCCGCCTCAGCAGCTTCCATGGCCTGTCGCAGTTCCTCTTCTACCCGCTTGCGCTCGGTGATGTCACGCATGATGCCGATGAACACCCGCTTTCCCTCCTGCCAGACATCGCTGATCGCCAGCTCGACCGGAAAGGTCGTCCCGTCTTTTCGCATCGCTTCAACCTCACGGTTGGTGCCGATGATCCTTTTCTCGCCCGTGGCCAGATAGCGAGACAGGTAGTCGTCGTGTCGCTGCCGGTCCGGAGCGGGCATGAGCACGCTGACATTTTTGCCGACCACTTCTGTCGGGGCATACCCGAAGCACTGCACCGCTGCCCGGTTGAACAATTCAATGGTACCGCGGGTATCGATGGTGATGATGCTGTCCGCGGCGTTATCCAGGATGGCCCACAGGTTGGCCTCACTCTCTGCCAGCCGGGCGGTCCGCTCTGCCACACGGCTCTCGAGCGCCGCCTTGCTGGCAACGATGGACCGACGATGACGAATTTCAATCATGGCGATGCTGGCGAAGAGAACCGGGAAAAAAAGAGTGATCACTTGATTGATGCGCGTCAGCTCGGCTCGGTCTCGGGCAACCACCGCCCGCATGGCGTGCGCAACCTTCTCACTTCGATGCAGAATCTCCTTGAAAACAGCATCATAGGCCTGGTCCTCGGTGTCTCCGGTTCTCCCGCTTGTTTCCCGATTCTGCCAACGCTGTTCGGTCATTGCGCGCCAACGTCCCACGGCCTCCTGCAGCCTTAGCAGATGCTGGCGTGCCCGGGGATCGGTCACGGCTTCAATGGTGCCAAGTGCAGTCTCGCCCCCGTTCAGTCCGGCGGCAATCAGCGCCAGCGCACTATCAATCTGCTGGTAGATGTCCCGCTGGAGCTCGATACTCTCGTCCCCGGTCAATGCCTCCTCGAACCAGAGATGCGCAACCGCGATCTTCAGCCGCACTGCGTCGCTGAGACGGATTAACACCGCGTCCCGGTCAAAGGTGTGCGACATGAGCCGCTGGGAATAGAAAACCATGGCCACTGCCACCAGCCCCACCGCAAGCAAACCTGCGGACAAGAGATCAAAGGATGCCGGCCTTTTGAAAATCTTCAATCTGAATGCTCCTTTCCGAGTCTCGTCGGCGCCCGCCCGGGACGTTTTTTGACTCTTTTGAGTGCTTGAAATCTGATCGGTCTTTTCCTGTATCGGCACGACTTCCGTATCCTGTTAAGAATATTGGGATTCGCGAATTCATACAGCGTAACTATCTATTCAGGTAGATAGGCTGTAGACTTTTAGGCTGTAGGAAGTGAGTCAAGAATCCTGGAAGCTGAAAAGGTCTTAGTTAGGAGCGTTGATTGGTTAGTTATTTGGGTTTTGCGCAATGCTCTGGTCAACTGCGGTCCATCACTCTCATTTTTGTTGCATTTCGTCAGAATAATTTCTACTTCTCTTTATTGCTCAATCTGAGAGATATGATTGCACTGCTTCGCTCTTAATGATCATGAATCAAAATTCATGCTTTTTTCGGAGGACATAACCATCAAGACTTGGTGACTGGTATGAAGGAGAAACAAAAACAAAATCAAGAATCGAGCTTTCCAGGCTCATTGTTCAAGTTTCTGACCTCGATAAACCGCAACACGGTCTATGCGATTGGACTCCTGGTGCTGCCGGCGGCGATTCTTTTTGCTTATCTGACCGGCACAAAAATCGAGTTCAAAGACTTTGCCATCACTCCGATTTCTCACGCGAAACATGAACAGTTGCATACCTTTCAGGAAGGAGAAAAAGCGTTTGTTCCGGTTGATGCCTTCCTCGAGGTCTCGCGCGACCACTTTCGCGCCGGAATGACCGTGCCGGAGATTGAAGATGTAGTCAAACAACTGATAGAGGACAACAATAAAATGGGGGATGAAATCGAACGCATGAAGGCGCTTCGTGCTGCCCGTCGAGACAGTCTCCTCCGGTACCAAGACAGGCTGAGCGCCCTCGATTCCACGCTGGAAGCTTGTTTGACCAGAGAGAAACACACCAGATATACGATCTACTTTTTCACCTCTGACGACAACCGGCATCTCACTGCTAAGATGGCACAGAAACTAAAGGTGGAGGGCTTTCGGGTCACCTCTCCGGAGGATTGGGTGACGCGCACGAAAAACAACATCATCTATTTCAGCGGGTCGGATGAGGCAAAAGAAGTTGCGACAGAAGTGATAACGCTTCTCAACACAGATGCGGACCTTGCGGTCGATTTCCCGGAAGCGCCGTCGTTACAGCCTGAGCAGTCCAGGCAAAAAGATGTTTTGATCGAACTCAAATCGAATTTGCACGCGGGAGGAGGAAACAATGGGTCATAGAGCGTCAAAAGCAGCAATTCCGGGAACATTGCTGCTGACCGTGCTCGCGTGTCTGGCGAGCTCAGGCTGCCATCCGGTACCGATACAGATCGGGCGAACGTCTCAGATCGACTTTTACACGCAATATTACGACTTCAGCGGTGTCGATCAACCCGACTCGGTCCTGGTCGAGCTCGTCGGGCAACAGAATTTCAACATTCTCCTGAGAAAATACAAACGCAATGAAACGCTCAAAACCTACCTGAGAGATTCGATCGAGGTGAGAGGCGCCCTCAACTTCTCCATCTACCCGATGCCAACCGCCAGGAAGGACTCCTTCTTTGTGGATGGCATTGGCAGATATGCGTTGGTTTACAAAAGAACCAATAATATCATGCTCTCGGGTGATTTTTATATCAAGAATAATCGCTTCTCCATTCAAGACCTGGAGAAGAACGTGCTGAGAATTCATGTAGAGCAATCGTTGATTCGATACTCACATCCGGACTCGGTGAGTTATTTCGAAAGCGATTCTGTTTTCTTCAACATTAGAATGAAAACCATCTCCTCGAAAAAGGGAATTTACCGCATCGACTACGCTGCCAGGCATAACCTGATCTATGGAAATCGAATCATCGGATATCTCGAGTATGACAAGTTGCCGGCGAACAAGTACAAGCTCATCGATGTGCGGGGCAGGAGCTTTGTCAAGAATGATTATATGAAGCATTTGCAAACATCGGAACGGGACTCATCGGCACAGTATAGCGCTAAATGACAACATTCAGGGTCTGGAGCTCGGTATGTCTTCTGGTCGCATGGGGAGGGGCTCAGGGGCTGGCTCAACCAGGCCGAATCCGTGACATTGCCGGCATTAAGTTCGAGTATTGCAACCCGGATTCCCTGCGCCGGACGAACAATCCTCTGGTTATCTGTGTTCCCGGCTTCACACAACACAATCGCAGCCAGGAATTCTCCCTTTTGAAGGATTTCTTCACAGCACGCAATTTTTCCGTCCTGATCATGAATCCGCCGCAACACGGCGAGGTGTACACCCTCGGGAAGCTCTACTCCTGGGGGGAAAACGAGGTGCAGGACCTGGTCACGCTGTCGGACTCCTTGCAGATTTGGCACCAGCACGACGAAGTCCATGTGCTCGGGTTTTCGATTGGCGCCAAGATCGTTTTGCGGTTTGCTGCGCTGCCGGCGGTCAGAGATTCGATCGCTTCGGTGGTGGCCATCGCGGCGCCCTATCGGATCGGGGCGATCAACATGCGGCCGTCAACGGATCTCAGGCTCATCACGGAAGGGGTGCGGTCCAATTTTCGCGCCGTTCGCAGAGCCAGCATCTTACGGATCCTGTACATGGTTGCCGTCGGCATGCCGAAGGCGCTTTTGGTCAACAAAGCGACACCGGCAAAGGAAATCGATGCCATCCGCGCCCCGACGCTCCTGCTGCATGCCGCCGATGATTGGATGACGAAATCCCTCCACTCGGCGAAGCTGTTCGGGCGCGCCAGCCAAGACCAGCCCTTCGCGTTTGTTGCCCTCAATACCCGCACACACGCCGAAGACATGCTGACGCGGGCAAAGCCCGTGCTCCGAAGAGCCTTCCTCGACATCCTGGACAACTGGCTCGGCTTCGTCCGAAACAGCGCGCTGCCACGCTCCAAAGTCGGTTTTGACCAGCAGGTTCACCACCGACTGCGGCAAATCCCGGCGGTCGATTCCGTCCTCTATCCGACCGAGCGAGTCTCTCTCATGAGCAGTCCGACCCTGCACGACTTCAACACCGGCCTCTGGCTCAGCGCTGCGGATGACAACCATTCGCTCCTGACCGTCAATTCTACCTTCAAGCTCAACGAAAACAGCTTTGCCAAACATTATGTCACCTTTGGCTCCACAAACCTGAGCGGCTCGCTCTTGCAGAAAATCCGGCTCGGCCTGAGCTGGCAGCAGAACGCCGTGGGCAAGCTTTCGGCTCCCCGCGGCCAGGTTTCTCTCTATTATCCGGTCGGCTCGTTTATCTGGCTGCGACGTCTGAGCTATCTGCAATCATTGGATCACAACCTCAGACAAAGAATCGTCTCAGCAGACCTGGCGTTCCTGGTTCTGGATTTCCAGCTCAACTACGGCAAATTTGTCGATTCGAAGAACGACCTGCAGCTCGCGTTCAATTTTCCCCTTTTCGGAAACGCGGCGGCCAGCACATTCTTTGGGCTGGGGTACAGCCGCTTTCTCTCCGATGTCCCCGGGCCTCTGTTCAAGAATGAATTGAAGCTCTATCTGGTGTTGGGACCCAGGGTCACCCTCGCCCGGGCCCGGGTGCGGGCCACGCTGCAATACCAGCAAAGTGGCCTGAACCCAGCCGGCGCGGACAGAATCTGGAGTTTGGGGGTGTCGTTCAATTTTCGGGAGCGATGATTTCTTATTGTTTTATTGTTTTATTGTTGGCTGGATTCAGCAGGAAAACCATGATGAAACTCAACTTTTCAGGCCGATAGGTTGTAATCTCGAAATTCAAAAAAAACTGACCCACAAAAAAGTCTTGTCAAAAAATGACAGAACTTGACCAGAACAATGGAGCAATAGAACAATGAAACAACAAAATAATCAAATCAACCCCACATGCGGCTGGACAAAGGCAACGATGATGGTCGTGATCACGGTCAGCCAGATTGCTACATAAAGCGGGACAAAGAACAGCCGCCTCTGCAACATGTGCGGGAATTTGATCTCCTTGCCGGCAAATTTGCCCCGCGGCTTATTGGGGAAGAAAAAGGTTTTGTAGGTTTCGATGGTCCCGATGGTGTAGCCCAGCGCGCCGAAGCAGATAAAGAGATAATTGTCGGTGAAGTGGGCCAGCATGTAGGCATAGGACAGCGCCATCAGCGGACTGCGGAAGAATTTCAATATCTCGAACCCTTCCTTCGGCGCATCTTTCCAGGCGCCACCAAAGGCTGAAATCCAGCCGCCGATGCTGCCGATGGTCATCACAACCAGGAGGCCGGATGGCTGAAAGTGGCCCTGCAGATAGTGCACGCCGTACACCGTCACGATCAGACCCGCCAGATAGGCGGCGCCGGCCGAGAGTCTGGCCGCGCGACTCCTGACCACGTTGCCCTGCACGCTGAACTGCATCGGAATAAAGTACTTCGATTGGTCTTGCTCGCGCAGAAAGGTTTTGTAATACTCGATGATGGCGCGCTCGATCACATAAGTGAAGCCGTACAGCACCACCATGTTGGCCGCCTGCGTCACGTCTAGCTGCGAGATCTTGACCACGGCAACCGCGATCACCCCGCTGAGTATCGTGCTTCTGAAGTACCTTGGCCATGAAAAGCCTTCATAGGGCGCATCTTTGTACATGCCCCAGGTCGAGGTGTGCAAGCCAGCACAGAGTCCGATGATCAATGCCACGAAAAGTTCCATAGTTGGGCCACTCCCTCCCGTTGTTAAAAAGATGTATGATACGCATTATTTGGGATTATGTAAAGAAGAATGTAAGTCATGGATCAGTTACGGTGAGAGTAGTGCAGGCATCCTGCCTGCAGTCTGGAAGACTGTTAGCGTCGTCTGCGACTTCGCGCGGAGGACGTGGTCCCTTCGCAGCAGTTGTAAGACCGAAAAGCGTTGACTGTAGATCGTAAATCATAGATCGTCAATCACATATCGTATATCTCATGCAGTCCTTGCAGAAAATGATGCGTAATGCGCGCGGTCAACCCCCACAGGTTCACAACCTCAGATGCATCAGATGGTTTGAATTTGAAGTTTAAAGTTACCAATTCCTGATAATCGTCAAAATCAAGGTGCGGCCGGAGTTGCTCATAAAGCCCCCCGACCGGAATCTCGATGATGCGCTCCACCTCGAATTTGCTGCGTTGGTAGGTTGGCGGTGTTGCTGCCCAGCCAACGTGTGCCGCGGCGTCATATCTGGAGGTGAGTGTCTCGAAAAAACCCATTTCGCCCACATAGTCGTAGCAGCTCTCCGGCACACCGATCTCTTCGAGCGTCTCCCGGGCCGCGGCATGCCGGCTGGAGCCATCCTCCGGATCGATCTTGCCGCCGGGAAAAGCCATCTGCCCGCTGTGAAGATTCGGACCGCTGGTTTTGCGAATGTACACCAGGTGGGTACGGTTGTCTCGATTGAAGAACAGCATCAGGATAGCGGATGGGATGTAGCCCGCACGCATCTGGCGCCGCTTTGGGACATGGTCGATGATCCGTTGGATCGCGTGTTTGCTCAGCAGCATACCCTCATCATCGTCGGTGAACCTGTCTCGCATTTAGATGCAAACACTAAAGGTCGACAATTCCTTCGAAATTCACAATGAAAATCTGGTTGCAATTGTAATGGGTCAGTTACGGTGAGAGTAGCGCAGGCATCCTGCCTGCAGTCTGGAAGAAGGCATTACATTTTCCACCCGTAACTGACCGATTACTTGCAGTTGCTTTTTCGGTAAAAAGTTGGTAGTTTATTGCTCAGTTTTCATTCGAATTTTGAACTCAGGATTGACGATCGCGACGGATATCTAGCGGAGCGGTTTCCGTCGCAGCCTGACAAATCGAGACTGAGGGTTGCGGAGACCGCAGACAGGATCCAACACAGTCGCAGACCGTGTTGGATCATTTCTGGATCTTTGTTGCAATTTTTCATCCCATAATGGAACCATTTTGACCAGAAACCACCTCTGGCAGGCCGTCACCTTGCTTGCCTTGCTTGGCGCCCTCTATGGCGCGTGTTCACGATCTGGCGGTAAACCTGATCCGCTGCGCTTGTTCGCGGCCGCCAGTCTCGCCTCCGTCATGCCGGAGGTGGTGGCGGAGTTCCAGGCGCGGCATCGCACCGTTCTTGTCGAGCTGAACTTCGCTGCTTCTTCAATGCTGGCCAAACAGATCGCGTTCGGCGCGGATGCCGACATCTATTTCTCGGCCAACCCGCAGTGGATGGACTACCTGGAAAAGGAGCGCCGCCTGCGACCGGGCTCGCGTCGCGATGTGCTGCGCAACAAGCTCGTCGTGATCACGCCCGCGGCTTCCGGGCTTGCGCTCACCACCTTGCGCGACCTGACCACCGCTGACATCGAACGGATTGCCCTGGGCGATTGGTCGCACGTGCCGGTAGGAATGTACGCCAGAGAGGCCCTGCAGCAGGCCGGCGTGTGGCCCGCTCTCGAAGCGAGATGCCTGTCAGCTCTGGATGCCCGCGCCGTCCTGACCTACGTTGAACGTAGCGAGGCGGACTGTGGCCTGGTCTACCGCACCGACGCAGCGCTGAGCCCGCACGTGCACACCGCTTTCGAGCTGCCGGCCGGCCGCCAACCGGACATTCGTTATGCTGTCGCTATCCTGGAGCGTTCATCCCATCCGCTGAGCGCTGATTTCCTGGCCTTCTTACGGACGGTGGCGGCGCGGCAGATTTTTGAACGGTACGGCTTTGAACCTGTCGAGGACGGGGCAAACGATTGAATCCCTACTGGCCAATCATCCTGCTTTCTCTCAAGGTCGCCACCCTTGCCACTCTGATCTTGCTTCCGGTGGGCACCACCCTCGGCTGGCTCTTTGCGCGCAAAACGTTTCCGGGAAAATCGCTGGTCGAGGCCGTGGTCAACGTTCCGCTCGTGCTGCCGCCCATCGTCACCGGATATTTCCTGTTGGTGCTGCTGGGACCCAGAAGCTTGCCCGGACAGTGGCTCGCTGCGCTGGGCCTGCCGCTTGCCTTTACCTGGCGCGCGGCGGTGGTGGCCTCGGCCGTGGTGAGCATGCCGCTCCTGATTCGGGCGGTGCGGGTCGCCATCGAGGCGGTAGATGTGAAACTGGAGGATGCCGCGCGCATGCTGCGGGCCAACGAGTGGCAGATTTTTTTCAGAATTACGCTGCCCCTGGCCATCAACGGGATCATCGCCGGCGCCGTGCTCGCCTTTGCGCGCGCACTGGGCGAATTCGGCGCCACCATCGTCTTTGCCAGCAATATTCAGGACGCCCGCACCATGCCCCTGGCTATCTTCTCCTACCTCAACCAGGTCGGCGGCGAGGAGAAGGCGCGCATCCTGGTCATCGCTGCCATGGCTCTGGCCTATTTGAGTATCTTGCTCAACGAATTTCTCATGCGGCGCTTCAAGCATGCTGGAAATTAAGATCAGAAAACAGCTCGCCGCGTTCAGCCTGCGATTGGACCTGGCGCTCGAGCCTGCGTTCACCGCCCTGTTCGGGCCATCCGGCTCCGGCAAGACCACCACCCTGAACCTGCTCGCCGGCCTGCTGACACCGGATGATGGCGAAATTGCGCTCGATGGCAGACTCCTGTTCTCAAAAGAAAAGAAAATCAACCTCAAGCCGCGCGCCCGCAACCTGGGCTATATTTTCCAGGAAAGCCGGCTCTTCCCCCATCTCTCGGTGCAGCAAAATTTGCAATTCGGATTGCGCCGGCCCTCGGAGCACAGCCGGGCGTTCGACTTCGACGAAATCGTCGCCGTCGCCGGTCTCGCGCCGTTGCTGCCGCGCATGCCGGGCGATCTTTCCGGCGGGGAAAAACAGCGCGCCGCCCTGGCGCGCGCCATCTTAGCCGCCCCCGACTATCTGCTCATGGACGAGCCCCTGGCCGCGCTCGACCAGCCCGTCCGGCTCGCGTTGCTCGAATTTCTCAAGGAAGTGCATGAGCGGTTGGCGCTGCCCATTTTGTACGTCACGCATGACCTCTCCAACGTGATCAATTTTGCTGACCAGGTCGTGGTTCTGAAGGCAGGCACACAGGTTGGCGTCGGCCCGCCGCTGGCGTTGCTGGACAAAATGAGCGCGCCGCCGCTGGTCTCGCGCGAAGATATCGCCAACATTTTTCAAGCCGAAATCACCGCGCACGATGCGGCAAAAGGCGTGACCCGCGTACAGGCAAAGGGTCTGGAGCTCATCCTGCCGCGGTTGCACGCTGCAGTTGGCGAGAACGTCCTGCTCAACCTGCCCGCCTCTGAAATCATCCTGTCCGTCATCCAGCCGCAAGGACTCAGCGCCAGCAACATCTTCCGCGGCCAGATCACCGCCATCCACCACATCGGCGAGCGCGTTTTCGTCGCCATCGCCGCCGGCGAAACCTTTACCGTGGAAATCGTGCAAGCGACCGTCAAACGGCTGGCGCTGGCCGTGGGGAAAGAGGTGTTCTTGATTTTCAAAGCAAGCTCGTTCAGGAGGTTGGGGTAGGAAACTCATTCTTTTCGCAGACGTCGCTGCGAAATAAGTCATTCGCGCTTCGCGCCGTCATTTGCCCTGAGGGCGGCAGTTGATCATCGCTTGCGGGCTTCTATCGCAAGGCTACGCGTGTCCAAGACGTCGTGCCCCCAGGAGGTGAGCGTTTTGGCAACCTTTGGTGAGATATTCTGGTCGAGTAGGAACTTCACGATCCAATCGAGGTCAATAACTGGATTTCCTCATTGTCAATCGTGAAGCGTGCATATTGGAATGCCTGTTTGATGTCGTCGTCCGAAAGCTCCGGGAGCTCATCTTTGATCTCCGAAAAAATCAAGCCTTCTTCCAACTGGGCCAAAATAACAGATACCATAATACGCGTACCTTTTATGCACGGCTTCCCGTGACAAATCTTCGGATCGATTGAAATGCGGTCAAGCATGAGCGGGGTTCACTATCCTGGTTCGTAAATGCGAATTCTAACTCTAATCCTATCTCGTAGTGCAATTAAATCAAACTCAGACTTGACGAGCCACCTTGACCGCATTGGGGCTCGGGCATGCTGTCAATTAGAATTTACACTATTTTCTGGAGGATGCAATCAAAAAGTGCGGTGCTACAGGTCAATCAATGGCTCACCGCAAAGGCGCAGAGACCGCAAAGAGTAGGCCCGAGGAAGAATCTCAATCAGAACTTGGCGTGCTTCTGCGCCTTTGCGTGAGGCGTCAAGCAATGTTGCTAAATCTTCACTTGTATTTCACCTCCACAATGTTTTAAATAGTTTAGTATTTTCAGTCTCTCAACCGAGCAACTACCTGCGAAGAACTGACATAGATGGAGGGGCGGCATGGGAACCGATATGTCATTTCAATCTCAACCACATAAATCTAAATGCTCACGCAAAGGCGCAGAGAGTGCAAAGAGTCGCACGAGGAAGGATCCTCAAACAGAACTCTGCGTGCTTTGCGCCTTTGCGTGAGCATTCGACAACGTTGTCAATATTGCGTCCGGGGGGTGGATGGGCTTAGATTCGATGAGTTTCATGCTCACGCAAAGGCGAAGAGAGCGGGAAGAAAAACTCTGCG
>JBHHXT010000144.1:0-12269 GCA_046757165.1 bacterium
GTCATTTTCTTCTGCTCGGCCAGCGAGGCAAACGACATGACGATGCCTTTCAAGAACCCAACAAAATCGCCACGCCGGGCCTCGAGTTTCATTTTGCCGGATTCCAGGCGCGAAAGGTCGAGCAACTGGTTGATGAGCTGCAAAAGCCGGGCGGCGTTGCGGTGCATCATGGTGAACTGTTCTTTATCCGCTTTCTTTTTCGCATTGGCCATTCTTTCTCCAAGCGGCCCCAGAATCAGGGTCAAGGGTGTGCGAAATTCGTGGGAAATGTTGGCAAAGAAGCGCGATTTCATCCGGTCCAGCTCCCGGAGCTTTTCCGATTGCGCGACCAATTGATTCTTCTGTTCCTCGATTTTATTTTTCTGCGCAACTATTTCGGTTGTGCGCTCATCGACAACCTTTTCCAGGCGCCGCTGACGAACTTCCAACTGCCGGGTATGATATTTATTGTACACCAGGGTTACCCCCGACGTGACCCCCAGGAACAGAATCAGATAAAGAAAATATGCCCAGCGTGAGCGGTACCACGGCGGCAGAATCTCGAACGCAAATTTGCCTGTCCGGCTTTCCTGCCCGTAAATATTTTCGGCGGATACCCTGAAGCGGTAACGGCCTTCGGGAAGATTGGTGTAATCCCGGCGGGTTTCATCGCTCCATGGCGACCAGCCTGCATCAAAGCCCTGCAATTGGGTGCGGAAACGATTGGCGGTAATTTCATCGTAGCTGCAGGCGGAATATTCGAACCGCAGAGAATTATTGTCATATTTCAGTGTGATGATCTCGGCGTTTGTTCCTGCCCGGGAAGAATCAGCCTGCCCGGGTAATCCCGTTTTGACGGATGCCCCATTAAAGATGGTCGAATCTCCGGCCGATACCCGCCGCACCAGAGCGGGGAAACCGGCCCGGTAATTCTTCTCAACCTCGGGGTTCCAGCGCACGATCGTCGCACGGTTGCTGAACCACACCGCGCCGTTGGTCTCCGGGTAAATTTGGACATCCAGATAGAAATCCCTCAGGCGCCGGAAGGGGGCGATCTCCCAACGATACGTTCTGTTTCCTTGCGGGAGACCTCTGGCGATCTCCATGCCGTTGGCGGTCGAGACAATCCACAGTATCCCGGTTGGTTCGGCGATCAGTTCGGTGACCGTTGTGCTGGAGTCAGCAAAAATGGCACCATAGCTGGAATCGGGCACGAAGTGTACCAGTCGTTCATCAAACCGATAAAGCCCCTTGTTGGTGGCAAAAACGATTCTTCCATTGACCGAAAAGGCGTTCACAAAGCCGTCCGGCAGCCCATCCTCCTGACCAAACCGGGTGATCTCGAGCTGCGAAGCGAGGCCGGCGGTGCTCGACTCCGGCTCCTGGATGCGCAGAACGCCCTGAAATCGGGTGCTCAGCCAAAGCACATCCTTGTTCTCCTCAGCAATGGTCAGAATCTCTTCGCTGATCCCTTTGAGCGGTCCCAGATACTCCCAGCGCTTTTCAGTTTGCTGCAGTTGCGCCAGACCACTTCTCAGCCCCACATAAATACGGCTGCTGTTCCGTTGCGATCGATACAAGAAGGAGGAATTCACTTTCTTGATGGCCACGGCCTGGTTATCGCGAATCCGAAATAGCCCCTCCGAGCATGCCGCCAGTAAATCATTCCCAGCCGAGAGTAGCGACCAGCACTTCAGGGGAATCCCTTCCACCGGAATGAATTGCGGCAGCGCGCCGTCAGGCTGAGGCTGCAGGAAGAAGACGCCGGATGACGTCCCGGCATAGAGTCTGCCCTGGTGCCGGAGAGTGGTATAGACCGTCCCGGACAGACCGGATGCCTGGTTGAATACAGAGAACGGAGAGGGTATTTCGACACGTGCGATACCATTGTTGAAGGAAATCCACAACCCGCGCTGGTGGTCGGAGTAAACAAAGTGCACATTATTATCCGGCAATCCTGTGGTCTTGTTCAGGATATGCCGTAGCCGTCCATCAAAGCCGATGATGGCAACGCCGCCGCGAGCCGTTCCCAGGGCGATGCTGCCGTCAGGCAGAATTGCTCCGTGGTAGATGCGGTTTTTGCGCAAAAAATCATCCGCTTCGGTCGGGAACGGCAACATTTGCGAATCATGGTAGCGAAACAGGCCTTGCTTGCCGGAGCAGATCAGGATTGAGGTTGTGTCTCCGGCATGTGTTTCACGACCGGGAAAAGGAAGCATGCTCTCGATACGGTCGCTTGCAAATCGCTCACTGCCGGAGACAAACTGCAGGGAATCATCCACCATTTGTGTGAGGCCGTAGCCGTTCTGAGAAACGAAAAACTGGTCTTCAATCGCATAGCAGCGCTGAAAAGATGTCTGTGGCAGCCAGATTTTCAGTTCCCCGTTTGCCCAGCGGATAAGATAATCTTTAGTGCGGAAATAGGTGCCTGAGGAGGTCGTTACGGTTTGCCAAACCAGGCCAAAATTGCGGTATTTCGGACTCAGTTTGTCGGCCAGAGAAACAAATTGCTGAGACTCGCGGCGGCCTGGCGGAAAATAGCCGAAATCATTGAGACCGCCGGCAAACAGTACCCCCGCACTGTCCATAGCGAGGGAAACCACCGTTGTATTGCGCAGGGGCGTGAGTAACCGCCAGGTAACGCCGTCATATTCGAGCAGCCCCTCAGTATTGGCAATATACATGATTCCCAGTTCATCCTGGAGAATCTCCCAGTTTTGCGGATGGGCGTTATAATCCTTAAATGTGAAATTTTGCAGAAAGGGTAAGCCGGC
Source organism: bacterium (assembly GCA_046757165.1). GTDB lineage: Bacteria > Zhuqueibacterota > Zhuqueibacteria > Oceanimicrobiales > Oceanimicrobiaceae > JBHHXT01. Next base: position 2,754 of record JBHHXT010000144.1, read on the forward strand.
TTCAGCCTCGAGGTTGTCGGAATTCTGGTGTGCATCAACGCGTAATTGGGCGGAAGCAAGATTGAGCAGGGCAAAGGCCCAGACCAGAACAGCGAATGCTAATATCCGTTTCATAGCAGCTAACCTAACCCGGACGAGCCGGAACCAAACAGGTTTGACTATATTTTATTGGGTTGCTGATCTTTTTGGGTCGACAATGATGGAAAAATGACATATAGGTTATTTTCAAACCAAACACTTAACCTGAGGCTAAACCTTCCGCCAATTGCTCAAGTACATCTGCCACAAGAATGCGGGTACCCCTGAAGGTTGGTTTTCCGTGACAGATTTCGGCATCTGAAACAATATATCTGCCGTAATTCTTTTTCTTCATCGTTTAGACTCCTTTTCATTTGCATGGAGAGAATAGTAATCAAAATTGGGTGGAGATCTTTTGATACGACATCCCTTTACGATGCAAGATACGCATTTAAATTGTAATGATCCATTTTTTGAAGCAAAAAATCTTCTCAACGGTCTCATTGATGTTCTGTGCACTCAGAAATGGCTTCAAGCCGAACATGACGCAGTTGAACAACTGATTCACGAGGACGGCTTTGAAGTGATGCGGCTTGTTTTACAAGGCCATCTTGACGAACGATGCCGTCAAGAACCGGATTTTGACTTTGTACGAGATGGAACTCGTGAACATACTCATAAACGCAAAAATTGCTCTCGACAATTCACTACATTATTTGGCAAGGTAAAAGTGCGTCGAAAGAGCTACAGTGATGCTTTGCTCGAAGGGGATTTAGACCCGCCAGCTCGGCCCGCCAAGTAATCCCCTTCGCACAATTGAACCAGGGATTGCATCCCTTAAAAGGCGCTAGCTACACTTAGCTAATTTGACTGTCCTGGTCTCACCACTCCGACGGCAGCTTCCCAAACGGCTCAGCAAGATCACCGGGATGTGGCTGGTTTTTTCGTCGGTCCCGAGTGCGGCGCACAGGGCATGGCCGTCCTGTCTCGGCATCATGGCATCGACGTGCGTGACACGGCCGGGTGAAGATGGAGGGTTCGTCACCTTTGAGCGGAGCGCGACCCCGCAGCCCGCGACCAGCGTTTTGCAGGCGGGCGGCAGATGAGCCGGGCTTCGTGCTGGCCGGGAAGGGTGCGGTTCAGCGCGCGGGCGAGGAGGCGCGCGGAGCCCGCGGAGGACCCCGCAGAGCCGCTTTGCGACTGGAGAGAGGGCTGGCCGCTGGCACGGAATGACTATTCTGACGTGTGCCTGCCGAACGGCGCGGCGCGAGGAGGCCGGAGCGGCACCAAACGTGGATCACGAGCAGGTACTCCTAAGCCGGACAAGCCCCGCAGAAGGCGCGGGATTTGACAACCGGAAACTCGAAATCCAAAACTCTAAAATCGCAAAAAACTGAACCACAAAAAGTCTTGCCAAAAAATGACACAACTTGACTTGTCAGGGACTAAAGAAGGAGAACGTCTCAAAACTACTCTGGTTGCACCAGGGCCATCGACCGGTAGAAGCACGAGCGGTTGCCCGTGTGGCAGGCGCTGCCCACCTGCTCGACCTGCAACAGGAGGGTATCGGCGTCGCAATCGTAGTGGATCGATTTCACGTGCTGAAAATGGCCGCTGGTCTCCCCTTTCGTCCAGAGCTTCTGGCGTGAGCGCGAAAAATAGCAGGCTTTCTTCTCCTGCAACGTTTTCTCCAGACTCTCCCGGTTCATGTAAGCCACCATCAGCACCTCCTTCGATGCCACATCTTGCACGACGGCGGGGATCAATCCTCTGTCGTCAAACTCGAGCTGATCGAGCGTCATGTTCACCTCCTCACGGTTATGTTCTTTTTTGCCAGGTACTCTTTGACCTGGCGGACACGAAAGGTGCCAAAATGAAATACCGAGGCCGCCAGCGCAGCGTCTGCCCTGCCCCGGGTGAAGGCTTGTTCAAAATGCACCAGCTCACCGACGCCGCCGGAGGCGATGACAGGAATGTTCAGGAGCTCGACGATTCTTCTGGTAATTTCCAAATCATAGCCTGCGGTGCTGCCGTCGCGGTCCATGCTGGTCAGCATGATTTCGCCGGCGCCCAGCCGTTCGACTTGCTGCGCCCACTCGAGGGCGTCCAGTCCCGTCGGCCGGCTGCCGCCATGGGTGAAAACCTGCCAGCGCCCGGGTTGGACGCGTTTGACATCGATGGCGACCACCACGCACTGTGAGCCAAAGCTTTCCGCTGCCCGCGCGATGAGCTGCGGCTGGTTCACGCTGGCGGTGTTGAGCGTGACCTTGTCCGCCCCCCGATTGAGAATCTCGCGGATTTCCGCCACCGAGGTCAGCCCGCCGCCGATGGTGAAGGGAATGAAGACTTCTTCGGCGACCCGCTCAACCAATTCATAGACTATGGGCCGCTTTTCCTTTGAGGCGGTGATGTCGAGAAAGACCAGCTCGTCAGCCCGCTCCCGGACATAGAACTTCGCCAGCTCCACCGGATCGCCGGCATCGCGCAGGTTCTCGAATTGGACGCCTTTCACCACGCGTCCGCGCTTGACATCCAGGCAGGGGATGATTCGTTTAGCGAGCATGGAAGACCTCCTCGGGCAGAATCTTGCGCTCATAGAACGCCTTGCCCACGACCACGCTCTCGACCCCGAACGGCTCCAGCGCTTCGAGCCGGGTCAGGTCTGCCAGGGAAGAAACGCCTCCGGAGGCGATGACTTTGAGACCGGTTGCTTCGGCGAGCTCACGGGTGGCTTCCAGAGCCGGGCCGGTGAACATGCCATCGCGCGCAATGTCGGTGTAGAGAACGCGCCGCAACCCGGCGTCCTTGAAGCTCAGCGCAAGGTCCACTGCTTTGACGCCGGCGTCCTCCTGCCACCCCTTGACGGCCACCCGTCCATCGCGGGCATCGACGGCGAGCACGATGCGTTCAGGTCCCCATTCCTGGAGCGCCCGCATGAGGATAGCGGGATTTTTGACGGCCAGGGTCCCGACGATGACGCGGTCCACACCGGCGTGCAGCCAATCTTCAATCTGAGACCCCGAGCGAATGCCGCCGCCGAGCTGAACCGGGATGGTCAAGGTTGAAACCACCTTCTGAATCACACGCTGGTTGACCATGCGGCCGGACTGTGCCCCGTCCAGATTCACCAGGTGCAGCCGTGTGGCGCCGAGCGTCTCGAAGTGCAACGCGACCTCGAGCGGGGACTCCGAGTACACCGTTTGTTCAGAAAAGACGCCTTGCTTCAAGCGTACGCACTTGCCGTCCTTCAGGTCGATGGCAGGGATGATTTCCATCTCACAGCTCCGCAAAATTCTTCAAGATTTGCAACCCAAGCTCCTGGCTTTTTTCAGGGTGAAACTGAACACCGAACAGGGTGTCTTTTTCGATCACCGCGCAGAAGGAGGTGCCGTACTCACAGCAAGCGGCCACCACGGCGTGATCTGCAGGCGCACAAACATAAGAATGGACAAAATAAGCAAATCTCGACGGCGGCAGATTCCGGAGCAAGGTGGAGCGCGGGTTTGCCACCACGATTTCGTTCCACCCGATGTGCGGCACCTTCTCGCCGCAATCGATTCTTTGCACGCTTCCGGGAATCAAACCGAGGCCGGAGCAGCTTCCGCCTTCCTGGCTGTCGGTCAGCAGCACTTGCATTCCGAGGCAAATGCCCAGCAAGGGCGTGCCATTGCGTGCTTTTTGCAGGAGTGGTGGCACCAGCCCCCGCGATTGCAGGTTTTGCATGGCAAACCCAAACGCGCCGACCCCCGGCAGCACGATCTTTGTAGCCCGGGCGAGGGCTGCCGGCGAGTCCACAATTTCGCTCTGCACGCCGAGAAAACGAAAGGCATTTTGCAGGCTTCGGAGGTTGCCTACGCCGTAGTCAATGATTGAAATCATGGGAATTATGAATCATGAATTACGAATTACGATCTACGATTTACGATTCACAATCGGCCTTTGGTTGAGGCCGGGCCGGTGCGTCTGGGGTCGGTTTCCACGGCGTGGCGAAGCGCCTGGCCGGTGGCTTTGAACAGCGCTTCGATCTTGTGGTGCGTGTTCTCGCCGTACAGAATCTCGAGATGCAAGGTAAGCAGGCCATGATTGACAAACGCCTGGAAGAATTCTCGCACCAGCTCGGTGTCGAACTCCCCGACCTTTGGACTGAGGCTGGCGACCGTGAAGACCAGACACGGCCGGCCTGAAATGTCACACGCGGCGCGGGCCAGGGACTCGTCCATCGGCACGAAGACGGTTGAATAGCGTCTGAAATTCTTCTCGCCCGCAAGTCCCTTCTCGAAGGCCTGTCCCAGGACGATGCCGACATCCTCGACTGTGTGGTGACAGCAAACCTGCAGGTCACCCTTTGCCCTCACATCCAGGTCAAAGCAGGCGTGAAAGGCGAGCAGGTCGAGCATGTGGTCAAAGAAGCCGATGCCGGTCGAGATGCGGGTTTGGCCAGAGCCATACAAATCCAGGGACAGCGAGATGTCCGTTTCCTTCGTCTTCCTCTTCATCTTGATTGTCGCCATTTGCAGTTTCCGGTTAGATCTGTGCCAGTGACATTTTCAGCGCCTCGAAGAAGCCGTCATTTTCCTCTGGGGTTCCGACAGACACGCGCAGTGTGTCTTGCAGGCGCCGGTGATAGCCCGAAACATCGCGTGTTAGCACCCCCTGTGCGACCAGTTTTTCGAACAGCAAAGCCGCAGGGTGGCGGGTTTTTAGGAGATAGAAGTTGCCGCTGGACGGGAAAACCGTGACCCCGGTCACTTCAGCGAGCCGTGCGAGAATGCGTTCTTTTTCCGACTTGATCTGACGAATCCGCTCTGCGATGACTTCCCGGTTATCGAGCAGCTTCCTGGCGACCAGCTCTGAAAAGAGGTTCAGGTTGTAGGGCAGTTGCGCTTTGTTCAATTCCACAACCAGGTTCGGGTCGGCGAGCAGATAGCCGATTCTCAGACCGGCCAGGCCGACGGCTTTGGAAAACGTGCGGGTGATGATCAGATTAGGATGGGAAGGCAGCAAATCGAGCGCCTGCGAGGTCGAGAATTCGTGGTACGCCTCATCGAGCAGCACCAGGCCGCTCGTTGCTTGCAGAATCTCTGCCAGCGGTTGTTCATCCAAGACAGAGCCGGTCGGACTGTTGGGCGAGCAAAGAATACAGAGGTCAAAATGGCTCCCCTGGCAGGCGCTGACGATTCTTTGCACCGGAAACGACCAATCCTTTTCCAGTTCGACCTCGACAATTTCAGCCTCAGCAACCCTGGCCAACTGCTGATAGATGGCGAAGGTGGGCGTGACCAGCAGCACGCGCTTGCCTTTCGAAATCACCGCCGTGATCAACAATTGCAGCAGCTCGTTTGACCCATTGCCCACCAGGATGGCGCCGGGCGCACTACCGCTGTATGCCGCCAGTTTCTCCACCAGGAAACGATTGCCAAACGCCGGGTAGCGATTCCAGCTCCGTTTCTTGACCTCGGCCAGAATCTCTGCTTTTAGCCAATCCGGCACATCATACGGGCTTTCATTCTGATTGAGTTTTATCGGGCAGTGCCGCTCTTTCAGATGGTATGCCTGCATGAGACGAATCGAAGATTTGATGTTCTCCAGGGCGGTGTTCATCGTCTGCACTCAATTGACCGTTTGTGACCCTCCAGACCCTCCAGTTGCGCAAATTGCGCCGCCATTTCTGCCCGCTGTTTGAAGCTCTCGGGCTCGCACTGCAAGACGGAGGAGAATTTGACAAAGTCGAAAACGCTCAACGGCGAGGAGAACCTGGCGCTCCTCCCGGTCGGCAGGATGTGATTCGGGCCGGTACAGTAGTCGCCGAGCACAGCCGGGGTGTGCTCCCCTAGAAAAATCGCACCGGCGTTCCGGATCTTGTTGAGCACCGCGCGCGGCGCTTGCGTCATGATCTGCAGGTGCTCAGGTGCGATGCGGTTGACCAGCTCAGCGGCCTGTTGCAGGTTGTCTGCGACCACCACGGCGCCGTAGTTGGAAATAGCGGCTTCCAGAATCTCCCGTCTCTGCGTGCCATCCAGCACCTCCGAGACCCTGGCCTGCAGACGGTGGGCAAAGTCCTCAGAGGTGGTGACGCAGCTCACGCGAGTCTCGGCGTCATGTTCGGCCTGGGCAAACAGGTCCCGGGCCACCCACTCAGGATTGGCGGACTCGTCGCATAGAATGACCAGCTCGGTCGGCCCGGCCAGGGCATCGATGCCGACGACGCCGAAGACCTGGCGCTTGGCTTCGTTAACATAGCTGTTTCCCGGCCCGACGATCTTGTCGACCGCCGTCACGCTCTCCGTCCCGAACGCAAGCGCTGCGATCGCCTGTGCCCCGCCGATGACATAGAGTTCTTCCACGGCCAGAAGACCAGCCGCCACCAGCACGAAACGATTCATCTGCCCACTGCTGTCAGGTGGCGAGGCCAGCACGATGCGCTCAACCCCGGCGATCTGTGCCGGCACCACTGACATGATGACGGTGGACGGATAGGCCGCTGTCCCGCCCGGAACATAAACGCCCAGGTTCTGGATTGGAGTCACTTGCATGCCGAACGATGTCCCGTCGCCGGTGTCTTCAAACCACGAACCGAGCTTCTGTCTGGCGTGGAACGTGCGAACATTGTCGATAGCCGTCTGAAACAGAGCCTTGACTTCGGGTTCACAGCGCTGCGTTGCTTCCGCGATGGCCTGCGCCGGCACACGCAAAACCTCCACTCTTACCCCATCAAACCGCTCCGTAAACCGTTTGACGGCTCGATCTCCCTTGAGCTGCACCTCAGAGAGAATGGCTGCGACTCTCCCCGCAACTTGCGGCTCCGGGGTCACCGCCGCCCTCTGCGCCTGCAAGTAGTCTGCAACAGATGGATAGAGTTTGAGCATGAACTTAACCTTGTTGGGTAAGGCAAACGTGAGAGGTGAAACGTGAAATGTGCCCCCCCACCGCCGTCGCTGCATCTCCGGGGAGGGCACGTCTCATGTTTGATTTTTCATGGTTCATAAAACCTTGCTGAGTTCTATTCAACACGCACGCCTTCAATCACCAGGTAAATATCCTTCTTCAGGAAATATGTGTTGCTGATTTCAAGCTTTGACGACTCCCGTATATACTCTAATGTGTTGCGATCAAAGCGAGCGCCGTAGACCTTTTCAACGAATGGCGAAAAAAACTCGAACACCCGTCTGAGTCTGGGGTTGCTGGGATACTTCATTTCGAGCAAACAAAAATGTCCGCCCGGCTTCAGGACCCGTTCAAATTGTTTAATCGCTGTTGGCTGTAGTTCATCAGGCATGACGCAACACAAGAAGGTGGAAATCAACCAGTCAAAATGGTTAGAAGGAATCGACTCCATGACAGTGGCATCCTGTTGGTAAAAATCAACTTCGCACACAACTGATTTTGCCCGCTTCATCGCTTTTTTGAGCATGGCTTTACTGAGGTCGATAGCCGTGAGCTTGACCCCTGAGTGATAATATTTCAAGTTGCGGCCAGTCCCCACTCCGGCTTCGAGAACAACGCCGCGGACATCTTTTAGCAAGAGAGGTCTCCACCGTCGATACTGCCTTTCCCAGGGATAATCCAAGATGTCGTAGAACCATGCCGTCAGATTATACTTAGCCTCGAGCGACCGGTTTTCTTCAGTGATCGTGTCGATTGACTGGTTCATCAGTCGATTCCCTGCAAGCTCACTTTCGGTAGGTTAAATCTCCAGAAAAGACCGAAGTTTTTCAACTGCCTTCGAATGTTTTGCTTTATCCATTCTCTTGAGATTGAGCAATTTCCACTGAACGGCCGGTAAATTCTTGATGTGCTGCAATTCTAATAATTCCCATCGCGGCTTGATCTGTTTCACGGACAACAAGAATTGCCGTTCCCTTTCACTCAGTGAATATTTCACGAAATGAATCAATTCAAGTCTGGCTTGTACTAAATCGTCTAACTCAATTTGGGTAGTCGTCATTCCTTTGAATTCATGTTCAAAAACACCGCTGAAGTCTTTTAGCGTTGGGTTCAACAATTCAATAATTGGTCGTGGATGGCTGATTAGATAAACGAGAAAAGCTTTACGAATATCTTCGGTAATGCCTTCATTGTTGAACAGAACATAAACATCAAAAAGATCGCGTGGATGCTGTCGATCCAGGGCTGCGCATATTTTGCCACCATAAAGATCACCAATTGAGAGCGTTTGTGCATAAAAGGAACGTACACTTTTGCAAGATGCTGGTTTATTTATTTGCATATTTTGGTATACCAATTCCTGAAATGTGGAAAATAATAAACCAACTCGGAAGTCAAGGTCTTGCCTCAAAAACTTCCCGCAATCAACAGCAACTATGTTGGTTCCGCGATTAATAGATCACCTTATTCAACGGATACTCGATAATATCCTCCGCCCCCGCTTTCTTGAGCTTCGGGATAATCGTGCGCACGGTTTTCTCATCGATGATGGTTTCCAGCGCCACCCAGTCGTTGCCCAGGAGCGGCGACATGGTCGGCTGTTTCATGGCCGGGATGCTTTCCCGGATCTTCTCCAGGTCTGATTTGCGGATGTTGAACTTGAGCCCCACCTTGCCACTGGCCTGAATGGCCCCGCGCAACAGCAAGGCGATGTTGTCGATTTTCTCCCGCTTCCAGGGGTGGCCGTAGCTTTTCTCGTTGGTGATCAGGCGGACGGTCGAGGTGAGTACCGTGTCCACGATGCGCAGCTTATTCGCTCGTAGCGAGCTGCCGGATTCGGTGATTTCCACAATGGCATCCACCAGCTCCGGCGTCTTGGCTTCGGTCGCGCCCCAGGAGAATTCCACCTCGGCTTTGATGTCATGCTGCGCGAGGTATTTCCTGGTGATATTCACCGCCTCGGTGGCGATACGCTTGCCGTTCAAATCCTGGATGGTCTGGATTTCCGAATTCTCTGGCACGGCCACGACCCAGCGCACGGGCCGGAAGCTGACCTTCGAGTACACCAACTCCACCACTTCGACCACCTCGGCACCGTTCTCGAGAATCCAATCCCTGCCGGTGATGCCCACATCGAGCACGCCGTCGTGGACGTAAGTGGCGATCTCCTGGGCGCGGATAAGAATCGCTTCCAGCTCCTCGTCGTCGCTGGCCGGGAAGTAAGCCCGTTCCCGTAGATAAAAGTTGAACCCGGCCTTGCTCAGCAGGCTCAAAGTCGCCTCCTGCAAGCTGCCCTTTGGCAATCCGATTTTGAGTTTCATTTCAACAGTCCTTCCTTTTTGCCACAAAACAAAAAACCCACTATCTGTGTTCAGATAGTGGGTTGGCGTGATCTTCGTTTCGGTCTCGTTTGCTAACTCATTGGATGCTCACCGGGGCATTCACGCAACCCACCATCTCGCCACTCAGATGGCGATGGTGATGATGGTGAATGTGAACCAAAGTTTGCATGTTTGATCTTCAGTTAAAGAGCCAACAATGATTACGATTCAGCAAATATACTCACTTGATTTCGCAATAGCAAGCAGTTTTTCTCAGTCGGCTGTCCCCCCC
>JBHHXT010000145.1:0-12207 GCA_046757165.1 bacterium
GGCGCGAAGCGCTAAATGACTTTTTTCGCAGCGAAGTCTGCGAAAAAATCTAGGCTGTTAGGTTTGCGCAATGCTCTAATCAACGCGCCTGCTACAGCCTATCTACCTGCCAAACAATTTTCATCCTCTTCCTCATAATGTCGTTTAGTGCTACCAAATGCAAAACTGCTTGCATTTGGTAGCACTATGTGCTAAATTGTTTGCGTATGGTACAGCGAAGATTCTGGTTAGAAAAAATCGAGGAGGCGTGGCAGCGGCGCTCTGTTCTCTGGCTTTCCGGTGTGCGCCGGGTCGGCAAGACCTGCTTGTGCCAGAGCCTGCCAGAGATCGAGTACTTCGACTGCGAACTGCCACGCGTCCGCCGAACGATGGATGACCCCGAAGCGTTTCTAGAGGGCTTGCGGTCTCGCCGGGTTGTGCTCGATGAGATTCATCGCCTGGGCAATCCCTCGGAGCTGCTGAAGATTGCCGCCGATTATTACTCCGATATTCGAGTGCTGGCAACAGGATCTTCCACGCTTGGGGCCTCCGCTAAATTCAAAGACACGTTGGCCGGACGCAAGATGGAATTGTGGCTGACGCCCATGACCTCCGCCGATCTCGATGACTTCGGGCAACCAGACTTGCCGTACCGCTTTCTTCATGGCGGACTTCCTCCTTTCTTTTTGTCCAGCGAGCTTCCGGAGCGTGAGTTTCAAGAATGGATGGATGCCTACTGGGCCAAGGACATTCAAGAACTCTTTCGTCTTGAGCGCCGGCATTCATTTCAAAAATTCGCGGAGCTGCTCATGGCGCAAAGCGGCGGTATTTTCGAGGCGACCCGCTTTGCCGCACCCTGCGAAGTCAGCCGCAGCACCATTGCCAATTATCTCAGGGTCCTGGAGGCAACGTTTGTTGTCCACCTGCTGCGGCCGTTTAGCTCCCGGCGCGCGACTGAGATCGTTGCTGCTCCCAAAGTTTATGCCTTTGACTCCGGCTTTGTCTGCTATCACAGGGGGTGGCACGAGCTGCGCCGTGAAGACCTGGGGCTGCTGTGGGAGCACTTCGTTTTGAATGAGCTGCATGCCCGCTTGCAGTCCCGCAAAATTCACTACTGGCGAGATAAACGCGGCCATGAGGTGGATTTTGTGTTGGTGCAGCCAGGGCGCGAGCCCATCGCCATCGAATGCAAATGGGCCAGCGAGGGATTCGCTTCCGCCAATTTCCAGGCCTTCCGGAAGCAGTATCCATCCGCGAAGTTCTTTGTGGTTGCGAAGGACGTCGAGCGACCCCACACACAGAGGTACCGGGACCTGGCCGTGCAATTCACTGGGTTGTCAGCATTGGTGGCAACGATCCTGCGCGAACGAGAGCAATGAATCATCTGTGGAGGTGGCGTTTCAAATCCGGAAGAATGGGTTCACATTAAGAATTCTGTCCGTCGTTGAGCCCATGCTTTACCAGCAGTCCTGTCACAGTTTGTTTGATAGAGTCGGCTTTGAAACGATGTCCCACGAGTACATTTTTATTTCGACACGACGATTTTTTCGGGCAGCCTGTTCCTTCTTATCCCCGCCGACATAATCGGTTTGAAGCAATTCCTTTTCACCCCGGCCCAGAAGATCGCCTATTTGTCTTTCAGAGACTCCAAGTTCAATGAGATGTTCTCTGACATTATAGGCTCTTTGTGTCGAGAGCTTGGCATTGTAATCATCAGCGCCTTCAGAATCAGTGTGGCCAATGATGTCTGCCTTTACGCTTGTGTCAACCGAGATCAGATTGGCACACGTTCTTAGTTTTTCTCTTTCGGTCTCTTTCAAACTTTCTACGTTGCTCTTATTGAGAGCAAAGTAGACGACCTCCATTTGAATTTGGTTTTGAAGTTCGCCTATGAGCTGCTTATGAGTGAATTCTTGTTTGGTCTTTCTGCTCAGGCCGTTGGTGCATTTGAGGATGTAGACCGATGAATCCGTTTCTGTGACGACCGACATGACACATCCATTCTCTATGTACCCCCTATGGATTCTGCCATCTCCACCCTCTGCCTCGATATTATCACCGCTGACCAAATAAAAATAAATCCGGTTGGTCTCACTTTGCGGCATTCCCAGATATCGAAAAACCCTGTCTTTCATGGTGCCGAGTTCTATGCCCTCATCCTTGAAGAAATCTCGCATGACTCTTCGAAGGACATCTTTAAGGACCTCTTTTTGTTTCTCAGGACTGTGTTTGTGTAAGTTGTCCAGCATGGACGCGCTTTCTGAATCCATTCTTCTCACAGGAGGGATGTCATTTATCAGGTTGACGGGCGCGATCTTCCTGATGCGGCAACCTGAAAAGATGATGAGCGCCAGAGTGAGAAAAACGTAAAACAAGATAGTACTCTTCTTGATCATGGTATCCTCCTCTTTTGATCTTCGGGACTGTCGAGTGCTCTGCGGGCGTCATTGAGCAGGCGAGGACCAAATGACGCCCGCAGGGCAAATGACGGCGCGAAGCGCCACATGACTCTTTTCGCAGTGACGCTCCAACTATGAACAACCTGAGCTCTCTTTGAGCAGCATCAATCTTAGCAACACCGCGGGCGCGCCAACGCCAAAACCAAGCCCCGTCAGAACCCTGATCACTGTTGTGCTTTCCCACGTCGCTGTCGAGAGTAAAGTCACATCAACAACCATAGGTAGGAGGAGAAGCAAGGCCACCTTAGGCCCTGGCAAAGCCGACCGGTAGGCCAGGACCGGGAAGATGAGCGACCCGATCAATATCCCGCTACACCGAAAACATAGCGGAAACTGAGCGCCGAACAGAAAAAAACTTCGCTCCGGCAGTTGATGGCACAAATAGCCACAGATCTTAAAACTCAAGTCGTACAAATCCATCTGCTTCTTCCAAACTTAAGTATTGGTTTTCATAAATTCGATGACATATCGCCTCACGCAAAGCCGCAAAGTCCGCAGAGAAATGAGGGTCAAAAATAAACAAACTCTGCGTGCTCGGCGTTCTTTGCGTGAGATTAAAGACGTAATAGTATTTTCGAATTCCTGTACTTACTTACTCAGCGGCTCGCAGGGCGTTGACGCGCTTTCCTCCCCCTCATCAGGAACATCCCGATGACGGCAGAAATCATCGTCAGGCACGGCGACAAACAATTGCTCTTCGTTTCCCGGCGCTCCGCAACGTTCCCGGCTTTGTCTGAGACGCGGCCATAGACAGAGTATTTTTGAATTTTGAACGGATAGTTCAAATGGACGGTGTAGTTGTAATCGTTGATTCTTTCCAGGCGCATCCCTGTGATCTTGCGTCCGTTGACGGTCAGCAATAGAGACGAGGGGTCGATGCCGGAGCCAAAGTCTTTCAGCTCACCCTCCAGGTAGATGTACGGCAGGTTATAGTCGCATCCAACCAAATCATACTGAGGTGCGATGGTGTCAAGAATGGGCTTGGCCGCTTGTGTCCGTGCTTTGTTTCCGGCGAGGTCCTCAACGAAGAGAACAACTTTGATGCTGTCCCCAAACTCGCTTCGACGGATAGCGGCTTTGTTTTTCAGGAAATGGGTCACGCGGGTGGTTTGACCCTTCAGCCGAACCCGCAGGTTGCTGCGGTCAACTTGTTGTCCATTGATCTCCAGGCGCAGGGAGTCGGCCAACAGACCCGAGCCGGTTTCGACGACTGTGGCAGTCACGCGCACCTGACGCCCTTCCTCGAGGTGGCCTGCTTTGGTCCCGGGTACCGTGGTCAGGGTGAAGGTTTTGATGGTGGGCGGTGTCAATTCGAATTGCGGAATTTCGATGCCATGCTTCTTGAAGGCTCGCTTGATTTCCCGGTAGTTTGGCGAGCTGGTGGCCAGGCGGCTGTCCTCCTCATCGGCCAGCAGGAGATTGACGCTGAATTCTTCGAAGGTAGCGGCAAGCGGTCGGTGTTTGAGCGCCTTCAGGATCAGGTCATCCGTAAACCTGCCGCCCTTTTCTGCGCTGTTGAGTTTTTCAATCATCTGTTCACGCAAGTCCCACAAGATCCCGGAAAGAATCTGACTGTTTTCGTGGGCATAGTCGCCGCTGCGGACACCGACCTTGAAATCCTCGGGATAGCTGAGCTTGTTGCGCAGCACACGATTGTACTGTTTGCCGACAGAATCCGTGGGAGCAGCAACCCGCACCTCCGGGTCGCCATTGAGCGAGCAGGCGAAATAGTCGGCCAGGGCCTCATGGATGGCGCCGGTTTCATCGCGAGTGGACAGCCGGTGCGGGCTCGGCGTTGCCGGGCTCAGAAGCCTGTAGAGCACCCCGTGCGAGTATTCATGGTAGATGACGTCGCTGCGCAGGCCAAGCGATTCTGCGAATCTCCCGAAAACCAGCTTGTCGGTGCCGCTGGCCGGATTGGGAAGATAGAAAGCATTGTCGGCATCTGAGACAACGAAAACATCCACCGGGTTGTTGAGCACGTTGACATCGCAGCGCTCAGCAAAATAAGCCCGGGCCCGGTTCAGATGATAAAAAGTGTTGAACTGTGGCTCGACCCGGTCCAACACGATGTCAGCAATGCCATCCGTGGCGTTGCTGATGTTGACATTTGTATCTGCCAGAGATTTGCGAAACGCGTCCCTGGGCGGCGTGATTTTGGTCAAATAAAAGACCGGTTGGCGCGGCGAATCTTCCTTGAACATGCTGAAGTTTGGGTTGATGAGAAGGATGCTGAGCGGCTGCAGAGAGGTCGTGTCAGGCAGAGTGAATTCTCCCTTTTGCCCAATGCTGTTGTAGCCAAGCGAGTCGCTTCCGATCAAGCCGCTGCTCAGGGGGGCCATCGTTGCCGGACTTTCTTCCGGGGATTTGTCCAGGATGGCCATCTTGATATGACCGTTTGTCAAAGTTGTGGACAGCTTTTCTGCAAAAAGTGTTCTTCCATTCGCAGCTTCGACGACGTAGTGCCAGACCGCCATCGATTGCTCATGCTGGTTTGAGTGCCTACTTGCGTACAATTGATAGGCGAGTTTGTAGTCAAAGCTGGCCGGATTTTGCTGCTTGGGTTCAGGAAAAATGACAAGCCGGACATGCGTCGAATCGACCTCTTCGACCGCCTCGTATTTTTTCAATCTGGTCACGATTTCCCTGAGCGCCAGAGGCAGTGTGTCCGCACGTACCGCAATATCGGGAAACAAATCCAGGCCGAATTGGACAATGGCCTCGCCACGGATGACGACGCTTGCCTCGCTCCCGAAGACCGGAACCCTCTCTGCCGAGAGCGGAAGATCGACCTGCTGTCCAAAAGTTACCACCCACCCGCCTTTGAGCCTGACGACCGGCGCGGAATAGAGCGTGGCCGGATCCAGTCCTGCCAGGACGGCATGGATGTCCTTGTTGTCATCAATATATTTTGTCAGGGTTTCGCGCGCAGCCTGGGCCGCTTCCGCTTCAGTCCGGGGTGCTTGAGCAAGGCGGATAGCGGATCCGACAACCCGGTGAGGCATCCCCGTTAGTTTGTTGAACCAGGTTCGCCAGATATCTTCAGGACTGGCTTTGACGAGCACAGAGGTCGTATCGATCGACTGCTGCCACGCCATGCGCGAACCCTGCCCGGGCGGCTCATTCAGAACCACCCTCAGCCCCGGACGGCTGAAGCGCTCGACAGTCTGGCTGGACAGGACAGCGGTGATAAACCCCTCGCCGTCGACTCGGATTTCATAAGTGCCAGGGTCGAGATGAAAACTCGATTTTCCCCGTGGGGTTGTCTCGGCCGTGGCCACGAGTGAATCTTGCAACCAGACGCGTACGCGGGCGTTGGTCAGGGGCGTGTGACCGACCGGCTCCTGCCAATTGCGGGCCAGGACTTCTATTTCGAAGCCGGTACGAAAGTGGAGATAAAAGAAGACTCCGATGGCCAGCAGGCCCGCAGTGAGAAAGGCAAGAATGCGGCGTGGTGTCATTTTCCCTCCGATGTGAAGTGAATTCTGCCGGACGACTCCCTACCCCCGGATGTCTTGTTTGCGCCGACTGGTTGCAAACATGCCCAGGAATACGGAAACCATGGTCAGAGCACATGGCGAAAGACAGATTTGCTCCAGCTCCTCTTGTTCGCGCTTGATGTTGCCAGCCTTGTCGGATACCTCACCGTAGACCGTATATTTTTGTGAGTTGTACGGATGAACCAGGTGCAGGTGATACTCATGGTCGTTGACCTTTTGTTGTTTAATCCCCTTCAGCTTTTTGCCATTTACTTTGACCAGAAAAGTCCCCGGGTCGACGCCAGATCCAAAATCTGTCACCTTTACGGTCAGAGAAACGGTGCTTTCGGTGAGATCGCAGTCCAGCAGCTCATACGATGGCGCAATGGTATCCTTGATCGGTTTGCTCACTTCGGCTTTGGTTGTGTTTCCTGCCCGATCTTCGGCGACCAACACGGCTGCAAGATTGTCTCCGATTGCGGCCGCGTGCAACCCATCCTCACCACTGACCTCGTAGCGTAGCCTGGTAACCTGCCCCCGGGTTCTGATGCGGGCCTCGCTCAGGTCGACCGGCTGACCATTGAGCTCAAGGGTCAACTTGCTCGCGTCCAGGCCGTAACCACTTTCAACAACGGTGGCACTCACTCGAACCGGGCGACCCGCTTCGAGATGAGCGGGTTTCGAGGGGGGATTGGTGCTCAGTTTCAGATGTTGTATGGTGGGTTTTTCCAATTCAAATGCGAGAATGTCGATGCCGTGATTTTTGAAAGCCTGGCTGATTTCGGGATAGTCTGGCGTCCCGGTGAAGAGGCGGTTGTCATCGTCGTCAGCCAGCAAGAGATTCACACTGAAATCTGCAAATGTCTGGGGGACCGGCGGGATAAGGAGCGCTTCGAGAATCAGCTCGTCTGTGTAGATCGCGCCCTTTTTCTCACTTTTGGTTTTCTCGATTATCCCCTGACGCAAATCCCACAGAACGCCGGAGAAAATCCGGCTGTTCGCATGCACATACCCTCTGTCCCGCTCGCCAACTTGCAAGTCTTGCTGGTAATCAAGCTGGTTGTCGAGATTGCGGTTGTGCTTTCTGCCAATCCGGTGCTCGGGGCTGGCAATTCTGACCTCCGGCTCGCCGTTCAGGGCGCAGGCATAATAGTCGGCCAGTGCCTCATTGATGGCGCCGGACTCGTCGCGATAGGGGAGAGGATCCGGCCCGGGTTCGGTCGGGGTGACCAGCCAGTTCACCACGCCATGGGTGTATTCGTGATAGATGACGTCACTGCGCAGCGCCAGGGACTCCTTGATACTGCCGAACACCAGGACATCGTTGCCGCTGCCGGGATGATAACTTGCGTTTGTGTAGCCCGGGATCGAAATAATGCTGACGGGCGTCCCGAGCCAGTCAGCAATGCCGCGCTCCACAAAATATTCGCGAATGCGTTCGAGATGGACCGCGGTGTTGAGCTCAGGCGAAACAGATTCAACCACCACCTCATTGATTCCGTTTGTCAGCGTGGCAACGTTGACATCTGTGTCGGCCAGCGGTTTCTCGTAGTATCGCTTTGAAAGCGACACACCGGACAACAGGAAAACGAGCTGTTCAAGAAATCCAGTGTCGAGGACACCGAACCTCTCGTTGACAGCCCGAATACTCAGCTCATCCACTGACGTGCCGGCCGTAAGGTAGAGAATCCCATCGTCGCCAAGGTCCTGAAATCCCAACGCCTGACTGCCGACCTGGCCGTTCGCGAAGACCACGAATGTTTCCTGGCTCTCCTCAGGCGACTTGTCCAACGTGGCGATCTTGATCCGGCTCGCGGTCTGATTGGTAGAGAGATTCTCGCGGTACAGCGTCTGGCCCGTAGCTGCTTCAACAACGTACTTCCAAACCTCAAATGACTGGTCATGATGCTTTGTCCCATGTAGTTGATAGGCAAGCGTGTACACGAATTGCGCCTGAGCTCTGGAAGCTGGCTGTGGGAAGAGAACCAATTCAACGGCGGCCGAGTCAACACTTTCCAGGGTGTTACGCGTGACAACCCGGGAGACAATTTCTTGTTTTGGCAAGATCGATTCCGTTGTGTCGACCTCAATATCGGGAAACAAGTCCATCCCGAGCTGGACCACATCTCTGCGGCTGATGGTCACACTCGCTTCACCACCAAATACGGGAAGTTTTTCATCGATCAACGGGTGGCGAACCTGCTGGCCGAAGGTCACGATCCACTTGTCCTTGAACTTTCGAACCGGTCTGGGGTGGAGGGTGGAGAGGTCGATTCTTGCCAGAGCAGGATTGACCGGGAGGTTAGCTGCAACGTATTTGCTGAGCACCTGCCTGGCTATCCTTGCCGCCTGCTTCTTGTTCTGCGGCGCCCGCGGAATTCGAATGGCAGAGCCGACAATCCGGTGAGGCAACCCGGTGGATTTGCTTGTCCACGTGCGCCAGACATCGTTTCTTCCTGCTCTTGCAATGACCGAGGTGGTATCAACCGCTTGCTCCAAATTGCTTTCTGATCCTGAGCCGGGAGGTTCAAAAAGCATGACGTGAACGTGAGGCCGCTTGAAACGCTCAACAGTTTGAACAGGGAAGGTGGCTGCAAGAAAGCCTTCGGCATCGACTCTGATCTCATACAGACCAGGAGCGAGCTGCATGCCACTTCGACCCTTTTCGTTTGACACCGAAGTTCCCACCAGGGTGTCATTTTGCCAGAATTCCACCCGGGCATTGGCGATAGGATTTCCGGGAGCTGCCTCATCGTGTGGGTATTCGCGCACCTCAAAAGAAATACCGGTGCGATAGTAAAGGGACAACACGACAAGTACGCCAGTCAGGACAACCCCGAGCAAAGAATAGATGGTCCTGGATTTCATTGGTCTTCCTCCAAGGATATGAGCTTGCGAGCCTTTTTCTTGTTTTTCTTCTCTTTGAAATCGAGAAACTGGAGGCTTTCCGGATATTCGTAGGCCATCACTATCAGCGTGTCCCCCGCCTGCAGCGCATAATTACGGTCGATGGCATGAGTCGATTTTGAGCCAGGTGAGCGTGGGTTTAGCGTCAACTGCTCCACTTCGATTTCGTGGCCTTCATGATTGCGAAGCTTTTGACCTGAGCGTTCTTTCGTGTCTTTGGTCACCAGTCCGAGCAAGATAACTTCCAGCGTGTCGTCGTTGAGAATCCGGGCCTCGAGCTCCCGGTAGGTACGCCTGAGAAAGGCGGGGGGAACCGGGATTTTATACAATTCGTTCGTGTCTTCTGTGGCAGTGAGCAGGTGCTGGAAAATGAGTGATGCACCATGGGTGATCACGGATTGTGACAGCAGCTTCTCCATCAGCTCAGCGCTGCAAACGATTTCATCCACATGCGTATGTTCAAAGTAGGCGCGGTTGCGCGTTTGCAGCAGCTCAACCACGGTGTAGACCCGGGGCTCGATCGCCTCGATTGCGAGGGCGATGAGAATGGATTTCATGTCTGCATAGCTGCCCTCCCGGCTGTCGGCCAGCACGATGGCTGTGTTCGCCTCTCGGACATTGGTTCGGCGCAGCACTTGCTCATCCATGGGATCGCCCGGGACAACGAAGACCAGGTCAAAATAGGGCGCGAGGTTCCGGGGGATATCGTCCGGAGTGGCACTGACGATGATGACCGGCCGTCTCTCTTTCAGAACACTGGAGCGCAGTTCCTGCAGCACAAACTCGGCCTGCGCGGACCAATTGCAAATCACAATGTGATCTCGAATACGTTCTTCCATTTTACTCTTCACCATTTGCGTGCACCTCGATTTTTGAGACGTCGGGCTTACTGTAGGCCATGAGAACCAGCTTGTCATCAGAGGTCAATTTGTAGTTTTGGCTGTCCTTCCCGGCCCGGGACCTTTTCCCTGCCGGCTGTCTCGGATTCAGCACGACTTTTGTGGTCGCGATTCTGCCGCCGTAATGGTTGAGCACGCCTTTCACAACCGGGCGCTCGTAGCCCAGTAGAATGAAATCGTCAGGCAGCGCACGCATGACCTTCTTGACCTCCCGATAGGTTTTACCGACAAGCGTGTCCGGCACGGCTAGTTTGTAGAATTCATTGGTGTCCAGACTCGCGGTTAAGAGATGTTGATAAACATGCGTCAGACCGTGGCTGATGCAAGCCTGCGCGAGCAACTTGAAGGTAAACTCCTCCACAGAGATCACCTCATCGATGTGTGTGCGCTGCAGGTGGATCTTGTTGCGCGCATCCAGAAGTTCAACACAGGTGTAGGTGTCCTGGCTGAGTGCATCGATCGTCATCCCGATGAGAATCGTTTTAGCATCGATGAGGCTTGTTTGGTTGAGATGCAGACCAGCATGGGCAGAATTTGTCGCAGCTTGGGCCGCGATGGTCGGCGCATGATTGAGGATATTTCCATCTGAGCTGGACGGGGTGCCGGCAAGAATCAGTGCCGTGGCAGCGTGCTGCATGTCTGCCTTTTTCAGGATTTCCGCGCGCGTGGGATCGCCGCCAACCGCCCACACGTCTTTGAAAATTCTTTCATGACCATCGATAGAAATGGCCTCGGCTTGCTCAGCCACAATGACCACAGGCCGGGTGAACCGGGTGGATTCATCGCGAATCTGGCGCAAGATATTGAGTCCCTTCTCGCCCCAGTTGCAAATGACAAAATGGTCCTGGAAATGGCTGTAGGCAGGCTTTTTCTTGATCAATTTTGCCTCCTTGATGTGCTCTTGAATAATGGAAACCACGTTTCCGATGAGAATGGCCACCAGACCCAGGCTGCCAAACAGCATGACCAGCACAGAGCCGAGCCATCCCGCAAAGGTGTGGGGAATATACTCCTCAAATCCGCTAAAAAGATAGACCAGGATGTTCTTGTAGGCGTGTGGATAGGAATCGAAATAATTGACCTCACCACGGAGAATTTCCTCGGGCGTCGGCTGATAATCTTTTTCTGTAAAATAGAGCCAGGTGGCGCCCACTACCCAGATGATGATCAGAAAGAGAACGATCTTGACAATGTCGACAAGCCGGTAACGCTCGCTAAAGCTAAGAATGATCTTCAGCAGCTTTGATGAGAATTTCATGAGTGCCATTTCAAAGGTTTCGTGCGTTTCGCGAACGTTTGGCCGCACCAGAAATGGTCCAACACGGTCTGCGACCGTGTTTTGACAAAGCCGGTTATCCTTATACAAACGAACACTTTGGCAGACATTTCCTCAAAACGCCTGAGATACCGAAGGAGCAATGCAGGAGTTTACCGTTGGTGCCGTGCGGCTTGCTCGCACAAAGAACACCGGGCAAGGAAGCATGATGGTGGTGTCATGGCCAGTTGCAAGACGTTGCTGTCTATGGGAAAGGGGATTCACATTCAGACGCAACTTCCTTGGCTCTCGGGAGACAACTGTGTCAAAAGTATAACAAAAATTACAAAAAAAGTCAAGAGCTTTTGTTACCGATTTTGTTCGTTGATCTAATGGTAAAGAGTGCTATGCTGACTGAATGAGAAGGCTCGTGTCGTAGGTTTCGAATCCGTCGCGAAGTGTCTTCCTTCAGTTAGGCGCTCGGACGCCGCATAGGACAAGAGTGAAGTTACCTGGCAATTTCTTGCTCTGCCTTTCCTCCGCTGGCGTGCTGGGTGATGAAAAGCAGCTCGGTCATCGTGGGCTGCAGGCGGATGTTCAGGTGAGGGGGTCTGCCCTGGGCAAAAACGCCGGCGCACAGGCAAACCAGGGCGGTGGTCCCCGGAATCCTGCTTTGAAAACATCGTTTCATGTTTCCCTTAACTGCACAAACATCCGGTTGGCACATCCGCGTCGGAACAGTCGGCACGTCTTTTCAGCCATGGCAGAACATTTCGCTTTCAGCGCTAAAAAACTGGTTGCCATTTTCTTGTTTTGTGATTATTTCATAATAAATAATCAATTGGGTTCATATGAAAGATCGAGACCATAAGAAATGAAAACCGTCACAATTCCAAAAGAAGAATACGAGCGTTTTAAAGAAGCCTACGCGATCCTGCGAGACGAAAAGTTTCTTGATAAATTGAATCGACTGGCAGAGTTGATCCTTTTTGAAAGGCTCGGCATTGTTATGCCCGAGAACACAAGTGATCTCACCGAAGCCGCCATCGGTAGAGTGGCAGAGTGGAAATCGGAGGGAAATCCCTGGGACGATGTATAAGCAAGGTGAAATCGTCCTCGTGCCTTTTCCATATTCGGACCTCTCAGGTTCCAAACTCCGACCGGTTCTGGTTGTCTCGAACAACGATTATGACAGCTCTTTCCCCGATATAATAGTTGCGGTCATCACG
>JBHHXT010000146.1:0-12196 GCA_046757165.1 bacterium
CCCTCCGTGGAGGGGACAGGTTCAGACTCGTCCAGAGTCTGAACCAGGGGTGGGTCCACCTGGCCTGGCGTTTTAGCCAGCTTATGAAACCATCTTCGTTGATCCCAAAACACAGTCTGAGACTGTGTTGGATCCTGTTCGTCGTCGATACGCCTACTGATGCGAGCAAACGATTCCTGGAACGGCGACCTCCCCAACCGCATAAAAAGTTGGAAATCATCTCAAAATTTCGTTTATTATTCCATGATGCACACCAAACGACGCTTCTTGCTGGTTTGTTTTTTCTCTCTCCTGTCCCTCCGGGCGGCGGCGAAAGAAGGCGATCCTTCTATTTTCGTCGTTGAGGAACGCAGTGCGGACCGTATCGTGTTTGCGCTGCGGCCGTTTGAGATCGACGTGAGACGACTGAAAACGGAGGGGGGGGCATACGATGAAATCAATGTTCCTCAATATGGCGTGAGCACAGAGCCTGGCCTGCCCATGCTGCCAGAATCCGCCGTCCTGGTGGTCTTGCCGCAGGGCGTGTCTGTGACGGCCTCTGTCCTGACCCGCGAGTTTGAAGATATTCCGGATGTGAACGTGCTCCCGGCGCCTGTGTTCGCAGATGATGGTCCGGCCCCTGACGCTCCTGCCCTGTATCTTGAAAATGAGCGGGTCTACGCCTCCCGTGCTTTCTGGCCGACCCATCTGGTGGAGGTTGGGGAAACAGGGGTGTTGCGTGGCCAGCGGGTGGCGAGGATCATCATCCGGCCCGTACAGTACAACCCGGGGCTGCAAACGCTGCGGGTTTTCAGGAAACTCCGGGTTCTGGTGCGGTTTAGCCGGCCGGTGCTTTCTAAGCCAGCCAGCCAGCCCGGCGCCCGGCGTGATTTCTTCGCTGCGCTCAACCGCTCGGCCTTCATCACGGATCCACCTTTCGACCGCACCGGATTTAAGCAGCCTGCGGGCAGACGGCTTTTACAGGATGATGACTGGTACAACCCGCAGTTCGATTACACGAAGTTAGCCGTTGAGGAGGATGGGCTGGTTGCGGTGACCTATGACGAGCTGGCGCAAGCCGGCGTGGCCGTCGACATGCTGGAGTTGAGCACGCTCAAACTTCTCAACAAGGGCCAACAAATCCCGCTGTGGATCGAAGGTCCGGCAGCAAGTCGCTTTGGGCCTGAGCACACGGTGTACTTCTACGGCCGGCGCAACAGCAGCACGGCAGCGTATTTTGATTTCTATAGCGACACGAACATCTACTGGCTGACTTCCGGCGGCGAGGCCGGCATGCGATACAAGTTGCAGGAGCAGCAGAGCGGCGCGGCAGCCGTTTCTGATTTTTATTGGCAAAGGTTGCACCTGGAGCAGGACAACCTCATGCACCGCTCAAACGGCTCCAGCGTCATCGACCAGGACGAAGGGTGGATCTGGCGCACCTTTTTTGAAGACGAGCGCGGGACGTTCGATTTCGACCTGGATGCCATTTACGAGCCGGCGGCGACCTGCACGTTGAGAGTCAGACTCAATGGCACGACGCGCGACCCGGTCGACCCGGACCACCATGTGCGGGTCACGCTGAACGGGACGGTTGTGGCGGAGGCATTTTTCGACGACCGTGAAGCGTATCTCCTGAATCAAGAACTTTCGACCAGCTTGCTGCTGCCGGGCCGCAACCGGCTGGAGATTCATCTGCTGCCCGGCAGCGGGGCGACGGTCAATCAAATCTATCTGGACTGGTTCGAGCTGATTTATGCGCGCAGACATGTGGCCACGCCGCAAGGCCTGGCGTTCGAACAGCCGGGCACCGCCGGCCTGCCAACGGCGGTCAACCTGCGAAACTTTCGTGAGGCGGAGGTCGTTGTCTTCCAGCCTGACCGGGCAAAAATGTGGCAGCCCCAGGCCGAGCGGCGTTCCTTTCTCAGTGTGGAATCCGCCGGGTTTGATGATGGCAAGTTTGTTCGCTTCCAGATCGATTTCGTGCCCTACTTATTCAACTCGAGGGGACATCATCTGGCGGTGCTCGATGCGCAAACCGGCGCGCCCGAGTTTCATCGTTTCGACACCAACCTCTCCTCCCAGGAGGCTGAGGCCATGGCGGAGTTCATCAACAGCCTGCCGGCGGGAACTCGTGTTATGGCCGGCATTGTGGATGAGGGGACCGCCAGCATGACCGAAAGCGCTTACCAGGCGCTCGAAAGTCTGGGCAGTGGGCTGGCGCGGGAGGTTGCCTGGCGCGACTCCTGGGCCCTGATTGGGCAGAAAGGGGCTGCCAGCGGCTCTGTGCCGGAAGCGTTGTCGCGACGACTGAGTGGGCCGGTGACGGTTCGGGATACGCTGCGGGATGAGGCTGCCTGGCGATACAGTGTGACGTTTCAGGATACCTCGCTGGCACCGGCGTTCTATTTTGCCGCCGGCAAATCTCAGGCGAAGAAGGTGGTGGCGATTACACCAGACCAGAGCAGCATTCTCCGCGACCCGAACCAGGGCGCAGACTATCTGATCATCAGCCACCGCAATTTTCTTCCGGCAGCGCAAAGACTGGCCGACTACCGCCGGCAGCACGACGGCTTTCGCTGCCAGGCCGTGGATGTCCAGGACGTGTATGATGAGTTCAACTTTGGCATCGAGCATCCGCGTGCCATCAAGGCGTTCGTCGAGTTCACCAGCTCAAACTGGCAGGTTCCCGGGCCAACGTTTTTGTTGCTTTTCGGAGATGCAACCTGGGACCCGAAGCAGCTTCTTCCGGAAGCGAGCAAGCGGAACTTTGTGACCTCATACGGCATCCTGGTGTCGGATAATTGGTATGCGGCTCTGGATGGCCCGGATGACCTTCTGCCCGACCTCTTTGTGGGACGAATTCCGGTTGAAACCCCGGAGCAGGCCGAGCTGGTGGTTGACAAGATCATCTTCTATGAATCACAACCATTCGCGCCCTGGAGCAAGGAATTTCTCTTTCTGAATGGCGGCATCACGAGCGCAGAGCAACGTATTTTCTTGTCGCAGGCGGACACGCTGATTGCGAATTACCTGGATTGGCCCTCGTTTCAGGGCAAGGCGTTCAGTTTTAATAAAACCGGCAATGAGGGCATCACGCAAGCTTTGCGCCGCAAGGTGGGAGACCGAATTGCCGAGGGCACGATATGGGTGAATTTTCTCGGGCACGCTGGCAGCGCCATCTGGGACATCGACATCGGCAATCCGGACGAATGGCAGAACACCATTTTCCCGTTCATGACCGGCATGTCGTGTCATTCTGCGCGCTTCGCCAATCCGTTCGCCAACAGCTTGAGCGAGATCTATTTTATTCATCCCAACGGCGCCGCGGCCTATTGGGGCTCCAGTGGCTTCGGGTATATCACGCAGGATTTCTTTCTCCTGCACGGTTTGTACAAAGCCGTGGCCCGTGACACGGTTCGGCGCGTGGGCGCCGCGACCACCGCGGCGAAAATCCATTTGTGGCAGGTGCTCGGCGACCAGATACGCAGCCGGTACGTCATCGACCAGTACACCCTGGTCGGGGACCCGGCGTTACGGCTCAACTTGCCCGACCAGCCGGAGCTGGCGGTACAGGCCGGGGAGATCACGTTTGATTCGGACTTTCTGTTGATTGCGGATTCCACCACCACGCTGGCTGCAAAGATTCGGAACTATGGCCTGGTGCCTCAGGATAGCATCGACGTGCGGTTTTCCTTTTCAGGCGCCGGGCTGGCTTCGACGCGCATCGATGAGGTTCGGGTGGCGCCGTTCGGCACCACCGACTCGCTTTTTGTGGCCTGGGATATTCCCGGCCAGCCGGGCTCCTACACCGTGGAAGTGCACCTGGACCCGCAGAACGAGATTTTCGAGCAGGATGAAAGCAACAACTCAGCAGCCGCCGGGATCGCGGTGTTTACTTCAGATTTGACTCTCATCAAACCGTCTGACTTTGCCGTCATCAAGAGCTCGCAGCCAATGCTGGTCACCACCAACTCGCGGGCGCTCGATGGGGATCTGGGTTACTTTTTTGAGGTGGATACATCGGCGAGCTTTGACAGCCCGGTGGTGGAGCAATCGCCGCGGGTTGAGCCGGGCAAGCTGGTAACGGCCTGGCAAACAGCGCTGCCCGCTGTCGGTGTCTACTTCTGGCGCGTCCGCACCTTTGACGGAGAGAACTTTGGCCCGTGGGCCAGCTCATCCTTTCTCTACGATTCCTCCTTCTCCTTTGAATGGCAGCAGGGTCATGCCAGCCAGTTCGAGAAAAATGACAGGGATGACCAGCTTGGCCCGGCAGCAGGCCACGAGATCGCTCTGAGGAGAAATCTGATCGTCTATGAGGCCGAATCGGGTGGTTTTTCCGACGGCAACTTCGCCTTCCTGCGCCGCAATGGTGAGTTTTTCGGGCCAAACCGAAGAGGCCACAACGTGGCGGTTTTTGATGAAACCGACGGCGCGTTTTTGACCGCTGAAGTCTTTGATACCTTCGTCGATGCAGGAAATGCAGAGGCCCTGGCCCAACTCATCGATGACTTGCCTGATGGCAGGATCGTAGTTGTTGCCATTCGCGATGAAGGAACAGTTTCCATGACCGAGTCTGCTTATCTGGCGCTCGAAGGTCTCGGCAGTGGCCTGACCCGGCAGGTGGGATTTCGCAACTCGTGGGCGCTCATCGGACACAAAGGCGCTGCAATCGGCTCGGCGAAGGAGGCGGTGCACTCGGTCGGTGAAGGCCCGGTGGCTGTGGTGGATTCTGTTTACCGGTTTGCCAGGGCAGGCCGCATGGTTTCCACCCAAATCGGACCCGTGGGCGACTGGGGCTCTGCACGGTTTGACTACACCGCTTCCGGCCAAAATGAGCAGATCGAATTTCGTGTTCTCGGACGGCGGCGGAACAGCGCGGCCAGCGACACATTGCTGAGCGCCGCCATCGGGGCTGCACAAGTCGATCTTTCCGGTGTCGATGCCAGGCAATACCCCAGAATCCAGCTCGAAGCGCGCTTCATCTCCGAAGATGGCCTCACGACCCCCAGGCTGAGGTCGTGGGCGGTCGATTTCACCCCGCCGCCGGACCTGGTCGCCGGCGCAGAATCGTTCGAAACCGGGCGTGACACCGTGCAGGCCGGTGTTGACATCGACCTGACGCTTTCCGTAGGCAACTTTGGCCTGACAGACAGCGACAGTTTTTCGGTTCGCATCGTGGCCGACCGGGAGCGGGCGAACAAAGAAGTGGTTGCGGCGTTCCGGACCGAGGGGATTGCCGTGGACAACCTGGCCACCTACACCGCCCTGCTGCAGACACAGGACTTGCTGGGAAAGGTGAGGGTGCGGGCGCAAATCGATGCTGACGATGAAATCGCCGAAATCAACGAGAACAACAACAGTGTCTCGACCGAAGTCTGGGTCGTGCGAGACACCCTCAGCCCGGATATTCGCGTGACCTTCGATGGCCGCGAGGTGGTCGCCGATGAATTTGTTGGCGCCAACCCGGAAATTGTGGTGGAGATTCGCGACCAGGGCGCCCTGACCCTCACCGACACCGGGCGCGTGTCGATTTTCCTGGATGAACGGAAGGTGAAGTATGGCTCCGGGTCAGGCGAGGCGCAGTTTCTCCCGCAGCAGAGCCAGGCGGATCCGGCGCTCAAAGCGCTGGCGCTCTTTCACCCAAGCCTGTCGCACGGTCCGCATCAAATCGAAGTCGTTGCCAAAGATGCTTCGAACAACCTGCAGTATTTTCGCACCGAATTCGCGGTCAGCGAGCGCTTTGTGCTGGCGAATGTGATGAATTTTCCGAACCCGTTCCGCCGCTCGACTAGCTTCACCTATCTTTTGACACAGGAGGCCGACCGGGTTCAGATCAAGATCTACACGGTCTCCGGCCGCTTGATCCTGGTCTTGGACGCCGTGCCCGGAGAAGTGGGGTACAATCAAGTGCCGTGGGACGGCCGCGACCGGGACGGTGATTCTTTGGCCAATGGCGTCTATCTTTATAAGGTCATCGCCACCAGAGGGGGGGAACAGTCAGAGGCGGTGGAGAAGCTTGTCGTGATGCGATGAAGTCGTGGGGCAGTGGCCTTTGCCGTTTTTCCTTGACATTTTTCAAATTATCCTTATTTTCAAAGGGAAGCCAGACACGCACCACTGCGGGAGGGATCGATGGACGTTGAGTTTGTAGTTGGCAATTTGACCGATTTTGAGGTGGAGGCGATTGTAAATCCTGCCAACTCGGAGGGCGAAATGGGGGGCGGCGTCGCGGGGGCCCTCAAGAAGGCCGGCGGTAAGAAGATCGAAGAGGAGGCGATGACCCAGGCGCCTATCGCTATTGGCAAGGCGGTGATGACTTCAGCCGGAAAGCTGAAGAGTGCGTTCATCATCCATGCGCCAACGATGAAAGTGCCGGCACAGCGCACCTCTGCTGAGAATATCACCCAGGCACTACACGCTGCGCTGACGACCGCCCGGGAATCTGGCATCAGGTCCCTGGCGATTCCCGGAATGGGGACGGGCACCGGCAAGGTGCCGGTCGAGGAGGCCGCCGAAGCGATGATTGCCGTTATCCGCAATCATCCTCTGGCCAGGAGCACTCTGGAGAAACTCGTTCTCGTGGACCGCAACGAAGCCATGGTGAGAGCGTGGGAACGGTGCTGGGTTCAGCCGGAAGAAGAGTAAAAAGCGAGGGGTCGCTCAAGACTCATCTTGCTCGCCCAACTGCCATGTGTCCACATCAACCCATTCGAACCTGTATCGCCTGTCGCAAGAAAGCGTTCAAGCATGAGTTGCTTCGGCTCGTCAGGACTGGCACAAATGGAATTGAGATCGACCTTGAATATGACAAACCCGGACGCGGCGCGTACCTGTGTTTTGAGCGGAATTGTATTGAACGGGCGATGCATGGCAAGCAGCCCCTCCGGCATTTGCACGTGAACCCGCCGCCAGGATTTCTACAAACACTCCTCGATATCTCGAATGAAAAAGCTCGACCAGGCTAAAAAACTGCTGGGATTGGCAAATCGCGCTCGCAAGGTGACGCTTGGGATGTCAGGGACCTCCAACTCGATCAAAAAGGGCCAGTGCCAGCTGTTGATTCTGACGATGGACATTTCCAGCAACACCCGGGCCAAGATCGCCGCAGCCGCCGAAGAGCGAAAGGTGCGGATTTTGACCTGTGGCAGCAAAGATGAATTTGGCCAGATTTTCGGACGCGCGGAGGTGGCTATCATCGGTGTTGAAGACGCAGGATTTGCCCGCGCCCTGCAAGAGATTCTCGGCTAACACGTGAACAGAAACTCCTATCTCAAAGAAGATCTGCGCGCTGAAATCAAGCAGAAGCGCGCCTGTCTAACCGGCGAGCAGGTTCGCAGGGACAGCGCGCGTATCATTGCCCGGCTCGAGACGGTGCCCGGGTTTGCGCAGGCCAAAAGTGTGCATTGTTACGTCGCCTGGCAAAATGAAGTCCGGACGCACGAATTGATTCAGGAGCTGCTGCTGCGCGGCACCAGAGTTGTCGTGCCAGCCGTGGACCTGGCCAACCACACACTGGTTCATTCTGAAATCTCCAGCTTTTCGGACCTGCGACCGGGTGCATTCGGGATTCTGGAACCTGCCCCTGACGCCAGGCGGCCGGTGAACGTCGGCGACATCGACGTGGTGATCGTGCCTGCCATTGCGGTGGATATGAGCGGCCACCGGATCGGCTATGGCGGCGGCTACTATGACACGTTTCTGGCGCACATCGGCGCTCTCAAGGTCGCCCTCGTTTACCATTTTCAAATCGTGGACAAGATTCCCACCCGCAACGAGGATGAGCGAGTGGACATGATCGTCACCGAAAGGGGCGTGTATGAATGTGAGATGGAGGAGGACGGAAGGCAGAGGTGAATCGGCAAGATGTAACGCGACACTTATGTCGCGATAATCGCTTCAGCTCACTTGGGTGGGGGAAAACACGCTAAAGTGAACTCCAGAACCGGGGCGGGCCGGTGTTCAAGCTTCAGCTTGCGGGGCGGTTGGGGCACGCGGGTTTAATGTCATCCAAAACCACGCCTTGTGTGGACATCGCTAAAGCGTGAACACCCCTGATTTTGAACACCTGATATGTTGGTACCCAGGCAAGCCTGCACTCATCCACCCGCACCTCCTTTTCTGTCCCCCCTCTCATGCTCCACGTTTCACGTTGAGTTTCACGTTTCACGTCTCACTTCTCACGTCTATACACGATGGCATTGAGCACGTTGTCGCGGTTGTCCAACATCGTGAACGTGACTTTGTTTTTCTCTTCCAGGGTCAGGGTGGAGCGCCATTCCCTGATTTCGCCATTCTGGCTAAATGAGCGCCACTGGTGTTTCAGCGTATTCCCCGCCAGCTCCGCCAGCCCCTCGTTTATCGTGCCGTCTTCGTCGAATGACCAGAAGACGAGCTGCCCCAGAACCGGCTGCCAGCCATAGAGGGTGAAAGCAAACCGTTGTGATTTGCCGTTTCGTTTGACCTGGTTGTTCACTTCCAGGAAACTCTTGTTGAGTGTCCATTTGAAGCTGAGCTCGGAAACAAAGGGTTCTCCATCTGGCGTGGTGCCGTGGCCGACCCAGGTGCCGATGAAAAGATTGGCGATTTGGGGCAGAGTGCTGCTTTTTCCGGGCTGTGCTTTTGCCACGGGCATGGCTACAAACATGAGCAGCATGGAGAAAGATGAAATGAACAGGCCGGAGGTCTTATTGAACATAATCTTCCTTTCATGGGTTTGGTTATGTTCAATTTACAAAAAATGTCAAATATTCCAAGTGTTTATCGCACCTCGGAAGGATTCTGCTCATCGCCGCCGGGGCGGGCAGGAAAGACGTTGCTTGTTGTGCAGGTTTCTCCAGCTTACCCGGGGTAATGATGACGGGGACGTCACCGGATATCGTGTACTTGCTCACAGCGTGTGCAACGACCAGTTATTCGTGACAGCCCCCGTCTTCAGTCGGTGGCGTTGTTGGGATGTTACAAAAACCGGCCCTAGCCGCTGATGATGCCGATGACGTGGCCCTCAGGGTCTGCCAGGAGGGCGAAGGTGACGTACCCGGGGATCTCTGTAATCGGAACGATGGTTTTGCCGCCCAGACTTTCCGCCTTGTCCAGGGCCGCCTGCAGGTCCTCTACCTGGACGTAAAAGGTAACGTGTCCGGGATTGCCCTCTTCTGCGGCGCCGATACCACCGCCGATACTCTTATCGCCCGCGGCCTCGACCAGGCCGTAGTTCATGGGATTGTCGGCGTTGATTTTCCAGTCAAACAGGTTACGGTAGAAGCTTTGCAGATTTGCTCCATTTTTCCCCAGGACTTCGAAATGTACGACAGGTGCTGCCATGATATTTCCTTTCTGTTATGTTCGGTGAATTTGTGGTTCGTGAATTGTTTTGGCTAAGAAAACTCAGGTCGTACTGACGACTTTGGCCCTTTTGCCGAATCTTTGTGTGGCAAAGCCGAGGATCAACCCAACGAGGGTTCCGGGTGCCATAATCTCGATATAGTAGTGCTGACCGCTTTCATCTGGAAAAGCGGCGACGATGAAGGCGAGAATCAATCCGACGGCTGCTCCAAAAACAAGTCCTTTGCCGATAGAATAGACTTTGCTTGCGAAGAATCCAATGATCACGCCTGCTATGAGTCCTTTCAGTCCTGAGAATGTAATGATACTGAGGATTTGAGGTGCGGCCTCCGGGTAGAAGAGCGCTGAGAGACCATCGAGGACACCAAGAATGCCCCCTAATATCAGGCCAAGAAGTGGTTTCTGCATCATTCCCTCCTTTCTGAAGAGTGATTTAGTTGATGGTTACCTACCCTTCTATTAACTGTTAATGGTGGCGCTCTTTACAGTTGTCTCAAAAAGAAGATAAAAAGCCGCACCAGCACATAGACGAGAATTAGGAAGACAAGAAATTTATTTTGTTTCAGCCTGCGCCAGACGGTCTCCAGCAAGTTCTCCTTGTACGCAGAAACCGGAAAGCCGTTCAAGTAGTTTTCGATGTCTGCCGTCAGTTGCGGCACATTGTCGTAGCGGTCGTTTTTGTCTTCCGCTGTCGCTTTTTGGATGATGGCGGTGAGCTGCCTGGGAAGTTTGTAAGATGTTCTCTTGACCAGCGCTGGCAGGCCCTTTTCTTTTGCTGCAAAGGTCTGCGACGAAGAGGGTGTTGAGGTTGAGCGAGCAAGTAGGAAACTCAAGATAGCGCCGAGGGCATAAATATCCGTTCGTTCATCTATGGCTGTGATGTCGCCGCGCTGCTGCTCCGGCGCCATGTAAGGCGGTGTGCCCATGACTGTCCCATGTTGAGTGAGATTCTGGGAGCTGGTGGGGATCGGGAGCATCCGCTTCGGCAAGTTTTGGCGCATGATATTTGTGGGCGTGGTCGACGAGTGTAGCTGATGTTCTGCGGAGAGCACTTTCGATAAGCCCCAATCCATGACCAGCACTTCGCCAAAATCTCCAACCATGATGTTATCTGGTTTCAAGTCGCGGTGCACGACTTTGTGTGCATGTGCGAAGGCCACCGCCTCGCATGCTTTTTGGAAGACGCGTAGGACCTCCGGCAGCGATGAGGGTTGCTTGACCTGAACATCAAGTCGCGCGCCTTTTACGAATTTCATGGTGTAGAAGATTCGCCCATCTGGCAGTCTCCCCACATCGTGAATCGGGACGATGCCCGGGTGTTCGAGGGCTGCAATGATGTACGCCTCTTGCAACATGCGCTGGGCCAGGTCGTTTTCGCCCCCGAACTGGTTTAGGATCTTTAGCGCGAGGTTGCGGTGTAGTCTGGTGTCTTCGGCGAGATAAACTGTGCCCATTCCGCCCTGGCCGATTCTTTTGATACAGCGGTAAGGTGTTTCTGAAAGGTCCGGCAGGTCGACGACAGCGCGGAGATGACTCAGGACTTTGTCAGGCAGCCATGTCATTCAAGCTCTGACTTCTGCGCCGGCCTGGCCGTTTCGAAGTGCAGGCCCAGGAGTGAGCTTGCTTCGTTCTGGAACTCAGTCTCTGTCATCGTGATTTCACGTAGCTTTTGTAACAAGATTCGGCGGAATTCCCGTCTGGCGCGGGCAAGGTTATTGGTCACTTGGGTGACGTGCAGTTTGAACTCCGCAGCGAGCGTCTCGTAGGTCGGTTCGTCGGTTTCATTCTGCAAGTCATAGCGCTCAAAAATGAGGAAGCAAATCGTTCTGTCCTGGCTGGCAAGGGTGTCTCTGAGCTCTTCAACGGATAAGACAAAGAGCTGGCGCACCCATTCGTGATAGAAAAAATCCTCGGCCGTCTGGTTCTCTGCCGCCTGTGAAAAAGCCAGTTCAGTTTCCGCGCCTTCGAAGTCCAGTGACAGGATCTGCCTGTCTCCGCCACGTTTGATGCGGCCGGCTGCCCTCTCGCTATTTGCGATAAATCCATGCAGGCAGGTGCGCAGATAGGTTCGGAACCGGGCTTTGGTGGGATCGAAGTTCTTGAAATAATCCTTCTCAAGCGCGGTCATGAAAAAGGCCTGTGTCAGATCCTTTGCGTCTTCGTTGCCCTTGCGCCATTTGACGCGGATGGTTTTGTAGACCGGCTTCCAATAGGCTCGTACCAGCACTTCGAGCGCCCGGGTTCGCTCTTTCGGGTTATCGCTGCGGGCGGCCTCAATTGCGGACCACCTGGTGAGTGGGAATTGACTCGCATTGCCGCCGATTTTGGTGTCTTTATCCATGCCGGGTCTGGTCGCCATGCAACGGCGTCTGAGATTTCAACCGCTTGGAAACGATTTCGGCCTGAACCCTTCATCATTGATGACTTGCATGTTATCCCCGGACGGGGCGAGGACAAACAGCCCTTGTTTGTACGCAAAGCGGTCAACGCCTTCTTCTATGCTCATGCCAGCTACACCACCATACAAGGTAGGTCGTTTCAGAGTCGGGAAGAAGGCAAAGAAGCGCGGCAGCTTTTCGAGGATGTTCTCGACATCCCACCGTTTCAGTCTGTGTTTGACTTCAATGACCACGACGCATTCGGGGCCGACTCCGACGACATCGACCTCCATGGTTTCGCCATTCAACGGGGCGGCCAGACGGGGGTGAATTCGACTGAACTCGATGTGGCGTTGCCGAAAGAGTTGAACGACGGCGGCCAGCACCATCTCTTCGGCCGTCCTGCCCAACGAATCTGTGATGCCTGAAACTTGCCTGGTGAGATTTTTGACCAGCTTGTCCGTTTCCTGCATCCGTCGGTCGGTTTCTTGCAT
>JBHHXT010000147.1:0-12153 GCA_046757165.1 bacterium
AAGGTATCAGCAAAGAAGATGCAAAGATGTTGCGTAGACAAAAGCTGGTGGAAGGCAGATATCCAAACATTTATGTGGCTTCACATCTGGCCATTTCCACAGATAAAAAAGCACAATATATAAAAAATCGGGCATTTGATGATGCGCATTACAAAGATTTGGTGATCCAATATCTGAGAAAATACGGGGAAGCATCTCGACAAGACATAGATGCTTTGTTGATGGATAAACTTTCCAATGTACTTTCCCGTGAACAGAAAGAGAACAAAATCCGCAACCTTTTGCACCAGATGTCTAAACAAGATAGGAGTATCCGCAACATTGGCGCCGGGCGGCGCTCTATTTGGGTGTTGAATTTAGATAAAAAAGATGTTTCTTAGATGTTTTTATTGTTCATAGAAAAACATCTTTCCAGCATTTTCAATGAGTTACAATCAACTACTGTCTGCACAAAAAAGATGTTTATCAGATAGCCAATCAGAAAAAGAGTTAACCCATGCACTTCCGCATCGCCGACACCTTCACCGCCAGCCTGGCGCGGCTGACCAACGAAGAGCAGAAGGCCGTCAAGACCACGGCGTTCGATCTGCAGCTCAATCCGGCGCAGCCGGGGATGAAATTCCATAAGCTGGATCGGGCGAGAGATCCCAATTTCTGCTCGGTGCGGGTGAGCCGGGATCTTCGCCTGATTGTGCACCGAACTGACGATAGCTTGCTGTTGTGCTATGTAGGGCACCACGACGAGGCCTATCGCTGGGCGGCGCGGCGTAAGCTGGAAACACACCCACAAACCGGCGCGGCGCAACTGGTGGAGATTCGGGAGAGGGTGCAGGAAATCATTGTTCCAAAATATGTGGAGGTCGAACAGCCCAGACCAACACCGTTGCACAACGTTGCTGATGAGGAATTGCTGCGCTATGGCGTGCCGCTCGAATGGCTGGATGATGTCCGGCAGGCGGATGAAGACAGCCTGCTCGAGGTCGCCGGGCACCTGCCGGCCGAGGCTGCCGAGGCGGTGCTGAGTCTGGCGGTTGGCGAGAAGCCCGAGCTGGCGCCGACTGTGGCCGCAGGCAGCGATCCCTTTGCCCATCCCGATGCGCAACGCCGGTTCCGCGTCATGGAAAACCTCGAAGCGCTGCAGCGCGCGCTCGAATTCCCATGGGAGAAATGGAGCATTTTTCTGCATCCGGCGCAGCGGCAGTTGGTGGAAGGCGATTACAGCGGCCCGGTGCGGATTGCCGGATCAGCAGGCACCGGCAAAACCGTGGTGGCGCTGCACCGTGCCGTGTTCCTGGCGCGCCGGCATCCCGATGCCCGGGTGCTGCTGGTCACGTTTTCCGATACCTTGGCCAACGCGCTGCGCAACAAGCTGCGGTGCCTGATCAACGGCGAGCCGCGCCTTGCCGAGCGCCTGGAAGTGCACGCCCTGAATGCGATTGGCCAGCGGCTGTACACCGCGCAATTCGGGCCCGCGAAGATCGTTTCAACACCGGAGGTGCAGCAGCTTTTGCAGAAGGCGGCCGCTGAAGTCGAAGGGCACAACTTCTCATTGCGCCTGCTGCAGACCGAGTGGGAGCAGGTCGTCGATGCGTGGCAGTTGAAAACCTGGGACGGCTATCGAGACGTACTGCGATTAGGGCGCAAGACACGATTGTCGGAGGGCCAGCGCCAGGTCTTGTGGTCGGTTTTTACAAAAGTTCGGACAAAACTCGAGGAACGGGAATGGATAACCCGGGCAGACCTGTTCGGGCGCCTGGCCGCGCGTTTTGGTGAAACCCAGCGCCCGCCTTTCGACTTCACCGTTGTGGACGAGGCACAGGATGTTTCGGTCGCCCAGTTGCGGTTTTTTTCGGCGCTCGGTGGCGGCTCGGCAAACGGGCTTTTCTTTACCGGCGATCTCGGGCAGCGCATTTTCCAGCCACCCTTTTCGTGGAAGGCGCTCGGCATCGAGATCCGCGGGCGCTCCCACATCCTGCGCATCAACTACCGCACCTCGCACCAGATCCTCATGCAGGCCGATCGGCTGCTGGGCCCCGAGGTCACTGACGTCGATGGCAATGTGGAGGATCGCCGCGGCACGATCTCGGTGTTCAACGGGCCGCAACCGGTCATCGAGATGCCGGATAGTCCGGAGCGTGAAATCAAAACGGTCGCGGAATGGCTGCAGGCACGCAGCAGTGAAGGCATCGCGCCGCATGAGATCGGTATTTTTGTGCGCTCGAGCGCGGAGCTGGATCGCGCCATCGCGGCGGTGAAGCGGGCCGGGCTGCCCCACGCGATGCTCGACGAGAGGGTCGCCCCCAGCAGCGGGCTGGTCGCGGTTAGCACCATGCACCTGGCCAAAGGGCTGGAGTTCAGAGCCATCGCCGTCATGGCGTGCGACGATGAAGTCATGCCGCTGCAAGCGCGCATCGAAACCGTGGCTGACGAATCTGACCTGGAAGAAGTCTACACCACCGAGCGGCATCTGCTGTACGTGGCGTGCACGCGGGCGCGGGATTTTCTTCTGGTCTCCGGCGTCGAGCCGGCATCGGAGTTTCTGGAGGATTTGCAGTGAGAGCGTTCGTTCTTGTCACCCGTGTCCGAGCATGTTGTAAATCTGCATCAAAGACAAGCTCGAGTTTTACCTTTGCTTTTGAGGCCCCTTTTTCGTAATTTGTGCACAAAGAATGAAGGAATGCGGTATGTTCAAGATGGACAGAAGTAAGGTCGAAAAATTCAACACTCATGAGGAGGCCGAATGGGATGGGTTTGTTGAAGATGCCACACCAGAAGAGAGATTTCTTATGGTGTGAGAACTGACGAAGACTTTATTTATCTTGCAGGCGGCGAAGGAAGGATCAGATGAACCTGAATTTCTTACCCAGGGATTTCAGAGACATATTATTGATTTTGAAGAAATATGAGGTAAGATATCTGTTCGTGGGCGCCTGGGCTTTGGGCGCACATGGCTTGCCGCGTGCCACAGTTTTCTCTTGACTCTCAACGATTTATTGACTATATTCGATGTCGCATTCATGATGGATGAACAGAAACATGGCCAAATCAGGACATAGAACCAAAGTCTCGCAGATCGCTTTTACGAAGTCCAACTACCGCCTCTTCGGTGCCAGCATCGTGGTTTTGCTGATAGGCTATCTGGCCTTGTCTCAGGGCCCGGTCGATGGGTTTCTGTCCTTGACCCTGGCGCCTATCATTCTGGTTCTGGGGTATTGCGTTCTGATCCCGATCGCCATCATGTATAGCGACAGAAACGGCAAGCCGAAGAAGTAAGACTTGCCCTTGAGCAGGGACCGTGGTGTAGCCTGGTTAACACGCCGGCCTGTCAAGCCGGAGATCGCGGGTTCAAATCCCGTCGGTCCCGCCTGGTTTTTTTTGAAAGCCATTTCATTGCTGCGATGGGATGGCTTTTTTTATGGCTTGGCGTAAAAATTGGTTGTATATTTGTCATTTTGGTTTTATATTTAACATTTTGTAATTGAGAGCGATAGCAACTTTGCGAGTGGATGAATCCATAATAGAAGACGACGTGCCATGAAGTTGATGGACATACTGACTGAGGATCGCGTCAAGATCCCATTGGAGAACACCGAGAAAGACAAGATCATCGAAGAAATGGTGGGATTGATCGACCAGTCCGCTACGTTGAAAAACAAGGCCCAGATTCTCAAGGCCGTGCTGGATAGAGAGGCTGTCATGAGCACCGGTGTCGGGGATGAGATTGCCATTCCTCATGGTAAGTCCGAAGGCGTGGATGATATCATCGCCGCTCTGGGGATCACCAAAGAGCCGGTCAACTTCAACTCGCTCGACAACAAGCCCGTCCGCCTGGTCTGGCTGCTGGTTGGGCCGCAGGACAAAACCGGGCCGCATCTCAAAGCGCTCAGCCGTATCTCCCGACTCATGCACCGGAAAGATTTCCGTGAGCGGTTGATTGGCACGGCCGAACCGAAAGATATTCTTGACGTGATCAACTCCGAGGAAGAAAAGTTTTTCCGGAACTGAATCGCTTTTGACATCCCCAGAGCTATCTATCGCCTAACACCTCACTTCACTTTTTCAAGGTATTGATTTCTAGAAAGCAGGCAGCGTACTTTTCATCCCTGAAAGAAAAAAAGTACCGACAGCGTGAACAGAAATTTCTGGTAGAAGGCGTGCGCCTCTGTGAGGAGTTGTTCGCCTCTGAATTCCTGGTTGAGGACGTCGTGTACTGCCGGGCGGCACTATCTTCTGAGCGCGCGCAACGGCTGCTCGATATGTGCCGGAAACAAACTATCGCCGTCGATGAGATTAGCGAAGGTCTGCTCCGAAAGATTTGCGACACGGTGCAGCCGCAAGGTGTGCTGGCGGTGGCGCAGAAGCCGCGAGCCGGCCTGGAGCAGCTCTTGCCAAGAGGGGCGCGCAATCTCATTATGCTTGACCACATTCAAGACCCGGGCAATCTCGGAACGATTCTTCGTACCGCCGCCTGGTTCGGCATCGATGGCCTGCTGCTGAGCAAACATTGTGTTGACTGGAGCAATCCCAAAGCGGTCCGTGCCAGCATGGGCGCCGTGTTTCATGTGCCGGTTCTCGACGATATCGATCTCCCCAACACACTTCTCTGGTTGCAGGAACAAGGGAGTTCACTCTTTCTGGTCGATGTGGCCGGCGAAACATCGGTGTATGAGGCTGAGTTCGACCGCAAGAACATCTTTCTATTCGGAGGGGAAACCCGCGGGGTCCAGGCCTCGGTCAAAAAACTGGCCAAGACTTCATTGAAAATCCCGCGGGCGGGCACCGGCGATTCTTTGAACGTCGCGGTTGCCGCCGGAGTCATTTTATCTGAATTATCTCGCAGAGGTGATCTTGAGTAATCTTGCTGACCAGGAGCAGCCCCGCCACCCGGCGCTCAAAGAGATTTTCCTGCTGATTCTTGTGAGTTTCATCCTGTCGGTTGCGCTCACGTTTTTCTTTAGTAAGACCAAAAGCCTGCAGTTCATCCTGGGAGAGCTATGCTTGATTATGCCGACGCTGGTCTACCTGGGCGTTCGGAAGTATGATTTCGTGCAAGTGTTGAGATTCGGCACCGTGCGCACCGGCACCATCGCAGCCGCATGTGTTCTCGGTTTGTCCGTTCCGGTGATCAGTGATGAAATCGATCGCATTGTCGGCCTTGTTGTCAAAACGCCGCCGGAAGTCCAGGCGCTCATTCTAGAAACGATGCGCGCCAGGAGCGCGCTCGATTGGATCGGATTGATCCTGGGCGCGGTCATCTTTGCGGGTCTGGTCGAAGAAATGCTCTTTCGCGGCCTGCTGCAAAGGGCGCTGGAACGGCGCTATGCCTGGCCGTTTGCCATCTTCATGTCTGCGGTTGTCTTCGCGGTGGTCCACCCTATTTTCTGGACCGTCCAGGTGTTCCTCATCGGCGCCCTGCTAGGGTTCATGGCCTGGCGCTCCCAGAGCATCATTCCAGGAATCGTTTTCCACTGCCTGAACAATCTCTTTTCACTGCTCTATCTGAACTTCAACCTGGACCAGGTCGGCTGGTACCATTGGTATGGTCATGTCAACCCGACGGTGGTAGCAGTCGCGGCGTGCATCGCGTTTTACGCCCTGAAATGGTTTAACCAGCAAACAGAGCCAACCGAAGAGGAAATCTCCCGTTATCTTTGATTTTATAACCGATTACACCCGTCTCGACAAAAGTTCACATATGCTGCCTTTTTCTGTCAGTGTTTCCGCAAAAGTCTCAACTTGTTCATAAGTATACTTTAAATTTGAGCATCTTTGAGCACGACATCCTTGGTTATCCAGAAACCCCATGAAAAAAATCCTGATCCTGAATACGGAGCTGGGAACACAAATGCAGATCTATCTGGCCCTTTGTGATGCCTACAAAATCGAGATTGCCGAAGACGTAGAATCAGTCATGTACTATCTGCGCAAAATGAAACCTGAGATTTTCTTGCTTGACTACAACTTGCAGGAAATCGAACCTGGCGGTAGAAATGGCGCAGACCTGGTGAAAAAAATCAAACGCAAGTACAGCCATCTCAAGGTCATGATGATATTGGACACCGAGGACAGGGGATTGGAATCGCAGGCTCACCAGTACGGTGCGGACGAAGTCCTGTTCAAACCCATCAAAAATCGCAACCTGATTTCCTATGTCAACAGATTGGCGACGACAACCGTTGCAAAGAGCGTCCTTAATCCCAACATAACCTAGCACGACACCTTCGATAACACACCCAACCGGGATTAGGGGGAGGCCAGTGTTCGCTTCGTGCGAATGCTGGCCGTTTCTTTATTCCAGCCTACTGCTCCTTCACTTTGATTTTGTGTTTTGCAAAGATTCCCTTATATTGGGCAAAGTTCCTTGTCATCTGTGAAATGGTTGTATAGTAGCCGTAGTTGAGAATGGCCTTGCGGGAATCGTATTCCATCACGCCGTGCAAAAACAAAAATCCTTCCGACTGGTGCGGCTGAATCACGATATAATCGATGTCCGGGTGTTCTTGCTTGAAGCGCTCGAAGCCGAGCTCGAATCTGGTCTTGGTCTCGATTCGTCGCGCCTGGTCGCTGATGAACCCCATGCCTTTCTCTGACAGCCGGCCGCAGGTTCCGTCAAAGGTGGGCAAACAGTTCTTGTTCCTATCGTTCTCGATGGGCACGGTCGGATTGATAATCACGATGAGCTTGGCCCCGTTGCGGATGGCAATATCGACATGCGAGACCTGGCCGGTGGAGCCGTCGATGAAATCCTGCCCGTTGATGCGAACCGGGCGAAAGAAAAGGGGAATGGCGGCAGAAGCCGCCACGGCTTTGGAAATCGGGACCGTGTCATCATCCTCGCCGAACACCCAGCGCTGGCCGGTGTCCAAATTCGTGGCCGGGATGTACAGCTCCCGTTCCAGATTGCGAAAATCGTTTGTTTTGCCTTCCGGATACAGCGCGGCTGCGACAAATTTATCCAGGTTTTTGAGCGAAAAAATGCCAGGCGGAATGAACTCCTGCATGATGGAAATCAGGTCCATCAGCGTGGCATGCCGGCGGTTGACCCAGCCGTACCGTATCAAGCTGGGAAGCCTGGTAAACAAGGGCATGATGGAGCGGACAAAGTCCGTGAGCGGCAAATTGTAAATGTTCTTGCGTTTGAAGTTAGGGGGCGAGTTCTTGTCTTCCAGGATAACATCGAACAGCTCCCGCGGTGTGTAGCCATTGGCGATCAGTGCGGAAACGATGGCCCCGGCGCTGATGCCGACAAAGATATCGAACTGATTGACGGTGTGTGGTTCTGCCAGAGAATCATCCACCGCCTTCAGACAGCCAATTTCAAACATCGAGCCGGTAATACCGCCGCCCGCCAGACAGAGGGCGACTTTATTCCCTTTCGCAACCGGTTTGACCATGCTTTTGCTTTTTCCCTGCCCGAATCAGCTCTCGCTCGAGAAACTCGCCGGTATAAGACCGGGCGACCTCCGCCACCTGCTCCGGCGTGCCCGTGGCGATGACCCGGCCGCCGCCATCCCCACCCTCTGGCCCCAAGTCGATAATACGATCTGCGGTTTTGATGACATCCAAGTTGTGCTCGATGACGATCACGGTGTTGCCCTTATCCACGAGCCGATCGAGTACATTGAGCAGCATCTTGATATCCTCGAAATGCAGGCCGGTGGTGGGCTCATCGAGAATGTACAAGGTTTGGCTGGTACTCACCCTGGAGAGTTCAGTCGCGAGCTTTACCCGCTGCGCCTCGCCTCCAGAGAGCGTCGTGGCCTGCTGTCCGAGATGAATATAGCCCAGGCCGACGTCGTGCAGCGTCTTTAGCTTGCGCCGTATTCTCGGAATGTTTTCGAAAAACTCGAGCGCCTCGCTCACGGTCATGTCCAGGACATCCGAAATGGACTGGCCTTTGTATTTTATCTCCAGCGTCTCCCGGTTGTAGCGCCGGCCTTTGCAAACCTCACAGGTGACATAGACGTCGGGCAGAAAGTGCATCTCGATCTTGATGAGGCCATC
Organism: bacterium; assembly: GCA_046757165.1. Classification (GTDB taxonomy): domain Bacteria; phylum Zhuqueibacterota; class Zhuqueibacteria; order Oceanimicrobiales; family Oceanimicrobiaceae; genus JBHHXT01. The sequence continues at coordinate 8,005 of JBHHXT010000147.1, forward strand.
ACCCCGGCACGCTTCGCAGCGCCCGCCTTTGACGTTGAAACTGAACCGACCGACCTTGTAGCCCCGAATTTTGGCCTCCGGCACTTGCGAGAACAAATCACGGATGTGTGCGAACAACCCGGTGTAGGTCGCCGGGTTGGAGCGCGGCGTGCGCCCGATCGGCGATTGATCAATTTCGATCACTTTGTCGACGTGCTCGAGCCCGATGATTTTCTCATAGGCCAGGGGCGGCTGTTTGCTGCGGTAAAAATGGCGCGCCAGAATGCGGTAGAGCGTTTCGTTGATGAGCGTGCTTTTGCCAGAACCGGAGACGCCGGTAATACAATTGAAAACGCCGAGGGCGATATTTACTTCCACACTTTTGAGATTGTTGCCGCAGGCGCCTTTCAGGGTGATGAATTTTCCGTTCCCCTCACGGCGCGTCTTCGGCACAGGAATACACTTCTTACCCGCGAGATACTGACCGGTCAGCGAGTGCTCGTTTTGCGCCACTTCCTGCGACGTGCCGGTGGCGACAACGTGGCCGCCCCGGGCGCCTGCGCCTGGCCCGAGATCGAGCACGTAGTCGGCCGCTTCGATGGTTTCCTGGTCGTGCTCCACCACGACAACCGTGTTGCCGAGGTCGCGCAACTGGATGAGCGTATTGAGCAAGCGCCGGTTGTCACGCTGGTGCAAACCGATGGAAGGTTCGTCCAGAATGTACAGCACACCGACCAGCTGCGAACCGACCTGGGTTGCGAGCCGAATGCGCTGCGCCTCACCCCCGGAAAGGGTACTCGCACTCCTGTCCAACGACAGGTAGCCCAGGCCGACATTCACCAGAAATCCCAACCGCTCGCGAATTTCTTTCAGAATCTGATGCGCAATTTCCTGCTCGCGCTCTGTGAGCTCCAGGGTCTCGAAAAACTCGAAGCATTTGTCGATGGACAGCGCGGTCACTTCTTTGATGCTCTTCTCGCCAACCCGCACCGCCTGTGCTTCCTTGCGCAAGCGCCCACCCCGGCACTCCGGACAAAGCTTGACGTTCATGAACCCCTCGATCCAGGAGCGAATATGGCTCGATTCTGTCTGCTTGTACCGCCGCTCCAGGTTCGGGATCACCCCCTCATAAGTACTGGAGAATTCGTAGTTGACGTTCTTCTTTTCCCTTTGATAGACAAACCGGATCTCCTCGCCATTCGAGCCCTTCAGCACCACCGCCTGCTGTTGTGGGGCCAACCGTTGCCACGGCTGTTTCATATCGATACCGTAGTGCTCTGCCACGGACTGCAACTGCGTGAAGTACCACCCTTCTCTACTATCGTTCCAGGTCGCGATGGCGCCTTGCTGCAACGAGCGGGTCGGGTCCGGCACCACCAGGTCCGGATCGACTTCCATCTTGGTGCCGAGGCCGTTGCACCCCGGACAGGCGCCGTACGGACTGTTGAAAGAGAACATTCTCGGCGCGAGCTCCTCGTAGGAGATGCCACACTTGATGCAGGCGAAATGCTCGCTGAACAGAAGCTCGCTGGCCTGTCCATTCGTTTCGTCATTCAGGAGGTCGACGAGCACAATTCCCGAGGCGATCAACAGCGCGGTTTGCAACGAGTCCGCCAGGCGGGTCTCGATCTTGGCGTCGACGATCAGACGGTCCACGACGATCTCGATGTTGTGCTTTTTGTTTTTCTCCAGCTTGATTTCGCCCGACAGGTCGAGCATGTCGCCATCGACGCGTACGCGCACAAAGCCATCCCGTCGCGCCTCTTCAAACACTTCGCGGTACTCTCCTTTACGGCCACGGATGACCGGCGCCAGGATCTGAAGTTTCTTCCCGGGCTCGAGCGCCAGAATCTGGTCGACCATCTGCTGCACGGTTTGCCGCTGAATCGGCTGACCGCAACTGTAACAATACGGCTTACCGATGCGGGCAAAGAGCAAACGCAGGTAGTCGTAGATCTCAGTTACGGTGCCCACGGTCGAGCGCGGGTTCTGGCTCGCTTTGCGCTGCTCGATGGAGATGGCAGGCGACAGCCCTTCGATGTAATCCACATCTGGCTTCTCCATCAAGCCGAGAAATTGTCTGGCATAAGCCGAAAGCGATTCCACGTACCGGCGCTGCCCTTCGGCGTAAATCGTGTCGAACGCCAGTGAAGATTTGCCGGAGCCGGACAGCCCGGTGATGACCACCAGCTTCTCTCTCGGGATCTCAACGTCGATATTCTTCAGATTGTGCTCGCGCGCACCTTTAATGACGATCTTGTTGGACACAGCCATCTTCAGAGAGATGTCCTTCTTTGTAGGTCAAAAAATGATGAGTATCAATATAAACACTTCCGCAAAGTTTTGAAAGAAGTTTCTCATGAAAAACACCGCGCCGCATCGACCGCCGGGCCCTCTGCACTTCCCGGGTCAGCCGCTCCCGCGCGCCTCATGTCAATTTCCTGGATGTCCCAAAAGTTCTTTTTGAGACGAATAATCTTATGATAATTCAAGAATGGAGAAATAGTGATCCTACACAGTTTGCAACTGTGTATACCTCTCGGATTGGGTCGAAAACACGGTTGCAAACCGTGTTGGATCCGGCTTGGAGTAACTCCCCCCCAAATGGGCGGGACATCCAGTCTCATGCAATTTCCGATTGTTATTGACGTGCATATTGCTTATTTTGGGTCTTTCGTCGTTATGCAAATACGGAGCAAGATGGCAAAAACCAAACAAAAATACTATGTGGTTTGGAAAGGCAGGAAGAGCGGTATCTTCGAATCCTGGCAGGAGTGCAACAAACAAGTGTCGGGATTTGCAGGCGCCCGATTCAAAGCGTTTCCGACAAGGCAGGCTGCCGAGCAAGCCTTCCAAAATGACAGCAGCGACTACATCGGAGCCAAAACCTTTGAGCCGGACCTCTCTGCAGAAAAGCTGAAGGCCATCGGTGCTCCGGTGCTGGACAGCATTTCTGTCGATGCCGCGTGTGACATGGTGACCGGCGTGATGGAATATCGCGGCGTCGAAACTCGAACCGGCAAAGTGCTCTTCCAGCGCGGGCCGTTTGAAGGCGGGACCAACAATGTCGGCGAGTTTCTCGCCATCGTGCACGCAGCCGCGCTCTTGAAGAAGCAAAACAGCAAGCTGCCAATCTACACGGATAGTCGCACAGCGATGAGCTGGGTGCGGAAAAAGAAGGCGAACACCAAACTGGCTGCAACGAAGAAGAACGAAAAGCTGTTCGAGCTCATCGCTCAGGCTGAACAATGGCTGGCCGAAAACGAGATCTCGAACAAGATCTTGAAGTGGGAAACCCGCGCCTGGGGTGAGATTGCGGCGGATTATGGACGGAAATGAGTTGCTGAGGTGTGCAGAATCGCTACTCTGCCACGATTTGGGCGATCAACTCGATATATTCTCTATCATAGACGATCTTGTGATCCTTCCAGGAGCAGGTTCAACGCGCAGCTCAAAAGCGCCATCAGATCGACAGCGTCTTTGATTTGCAAACTTTGCAACTCCGAAGATGACGCTTTGAGATGGATCAGTTGCTGTTGCAATTCGTTGAGTTTGACCAGAATTGGATGCTTCCAATCTTCGCAGCTTGTAATGATTCTTCTCTCCGTTTGACAGCTTTGCCGGTACAAGAAACAACCCCAGCCCTTTCGTCCCGGAAACCGACTCGTCATATCGGGCCGTCATCAGAAGAAGCTCTGCATTCGCGTTGGAGCAGAACCATTTTTCTCCCTGCACCCGCCACTTTCCCTCGGAATCCAGGGTGGCAAGGGTATCATTGAGTCCGACATCCGAGCCCCCTTGTATTTCCGTCACAAACTGTGCGCCTGTAAAGTTTGTTTCATAGCAAGGATCGATGAGTTTTTCCAAATAGAATGATTTCTCCGGAATATTCGACGAACTCCTGCCGTGCAGGCAACCGGGCAATTGTGGCCGGCTTCGCCGGCATGACTGCTGAGAAAAAACAGCGCCAGGCTTTCCAGCAAATTTCCGGGTTGCGATACTTTCTCCATCATTCCACTGCCATAGATGATGTTGCCCGCTTGAACATAGGCCGGATGATGCACGATCTCGTCACACCACTCCCCGGTGCTGTCGTATGCCTCGAGCCTGGGTAGATAGAACAAAGCGCCAAAACTCAGAATCACGCCCCGTTGGCAGCGTCAGGTTGAT
>JBHHXT010000148.1:0-12086 GCA_046757165.1 bacterium
TTTCACCAATGTGGTTTTCCCGGATTGACGAGGCCCCATGAGCGCCACTACCGGAAATTGTTTTGCTGCCTGGAGCAGCTTCTTGGAAAGTCTGCGACGAATCATGGGTGGAAGATAGCAAAAATTGGCCAAACTGTCAATCTGATTTACAGTTTGGCCAATTAGCTGCTCGAGTACAGGTTCCGCCGGTGAGCTGGGTCATAGAGCGTTTCCCACATCAACCTCAATCGCAAACCATTTATACAGCGCCGGAATGACCACCAGCGTTAAAGCGGTTGAAGTGACTAATCCTCCGACGACCACCGTTGCCAACGGGCGTTGCACTTCGCTACCGATGCCTGTGGAAAACAACAACGGAATCATACCCAACGCTGCGGCTAATGCCGTCATCAGTACCGGACGCAGCCTCAAGCTGGCACCTTTTATAGACGCCTCATCAATTGAGAGTCCTTCCTGCCGAAGCTGATTCAGATAGGTGACTAAAACGATGCCATTTAGCAAAGCAATGCCAAATAATGCGATAAATCCCACGGAAGCCGGCACTGATAGATTTTGGCCCGAGAGCCACAACCCCACCACGCCGCCTACCAGCGCTAAGGGAATATTCAACAAAATCAAAAGCGAGTTTTTCAACGAATTGAAACTAGAAAATAGCAGCAGAAAGATGATCAGCAGAGTGATGGGAACAACCACGGATAATCGTTTGTTGGCTTCTTGTTGCAGCCGAAACTGGCCGCCCCATGTGACCAGATAGCCCGGCGGCAACTCGACATTGGCTTCAATCGCTTCCTGCGCCTCTTCCACAAAAGAGCCGATGTCTCTTCCCGTTACGTTGCACTGCACGGTGATGAAGCGCTGATTGTTTTCTCGAGTGATCTGGCGGGGGCCGACCAGTTCTGTAACTTCAGCCAACTGGACTAAAGGTACTTTGCTGCCATTGGGAGCGGTGATCAAGATCTCACTGATCGCTTCCGGCGTATCGCGATACGCTTTTTCAAAGCGCACCAAAATGTCAAAACGCCGAATACCTTCAAAAACTTGACCGGCGGTTTCACCGCCGACTGCCGCGCGGACGACCTCCTGGACCTCTGAAATGTTGATACCATAGCGGGCAATGGCTTCCCGGTTCACCTTAATCAATAGTTGTGGCGTACCGGTAACCTGATCGGCCTGAACATCGGCCGCGCCCGCGACTCTCTGAATGACCTGCGCAATTTCGTCCGCTTTTTCCTTCAGTGTTCCGATTTCATCGCCAAAGACTTTAGCGGCGAGTTCTGCGCGTACGCCCTCCAACAGCTCATCGACGGTCATCGCGATGGGCTGGGTAAAGTTGGTCAACACCCCCGGCACGTCGCCCACTTCTTTGCGAATGACTTCCTGCAATTCTTCCTGTGTGCGGGCGGTGCGCCATTCTTCTTTCGGTTTCAACAAGATATACATTTCCGCACTGTTGACCGGGTCGGTATGGGCGCCTACTTCACCGCGGCCAATACGGGTGACGGCACCGGTGATTTCAGGGATGTCCATGAGTCGGCGCTCCACAATCATGGTGACGCGCTTACTTTCATTGAGCGAAATGGAAGGCGCCATCGTTAAGCGAAGAACCAGCGTGCCCTCTTGCAGGGTTGGTGTAAATTCCGAACCCAATTGTGGAAATATGATTGCTCCAACCAGGATAAGTGCCAGTGCCAGCGCTACCGCCAGTGGACGCCGTTTGACAAAAAACGTGACAACGGGACGGTAGATCCTTAATAACATTCTCAGCACCCAGATTTGATGTTCCTGATTTTTCTTGCCGGGATTATCGGGTTTTGGCCGCCGCATAAAGAGGTTTGCCAGCACCGGCACCAGAAACATGGCAAAGAGCAGGGAACCGGTCATAGCCAAAGCAATGGTGTATGCCAACGGTCGGAACGTCTTGCCTTCCACTCCCTGTAGAGTGAACAGGGGCAGGAAAACGATGATGATAATGGAAACCGCGAAGACGATGGGCCGAACCACCTCAACGCAAGCCCGGGAAACGACACGAATCCGTGGTTCATTCGGGCCGGATTCTCGCAGCAAACGATCAACGTTTTCGACGAAGACCACGCTGCCGTCGACGATCATACCAATGGCGATAGCGAGACCGCCGAACGACATCAAGTTGGCTGAGATACCAAGAAGCTTCATACCGATCATGGCAAACAGCACAGAAAAAGGGATCGCGATCGCCACGACCAGGCTGGGACGAAAGGCTCCTAAAAAGACCATCAAAATGATAATGACTAAAATAATTCCCTCCAGTAGGGCATCGGTCACAGTTTTGACGCAGGCCTCCACCAGCGACTTTTGTTCATAGTAGGGGACGATTTTGATGCCATCGGGCAGGATGTTGTTGATTTCTTTCATTCGCTGCTCCACCTGTCCAATGACGGTAGATGAATTAGTCCCGAATAGCTTAACGACCATTCCGGCGACCACTTCTTCGATGCCATTACGGGTTTGGATGCCGCGGCGAATCGCCCCGCCAATTTCAACGTTCGCCAATTGCTTGAGATAGACCGGCGTGCCATCCTCGGATTTGATGATGATGTTCTCGATATCTTCGATGTTAGACGCCAGACCCACCGAGCGAACGATAAACTCCTCAGCATTCTTCTCGATAAACTGGGCTCCGACGTTCAGGTTGTTGGCTTTGATTTTTTCGATGAGTTCCTGAATCGTCACATCATAGCGCAGCAAGGAGGAAGGGTCAAGCACAACATGATACTGTTTTTCGTAGCCACCGATTCCAAGCACCTCGGTCACACCCGGGACGGTCTGCAGGTTGAATTTGATCAGCCAATCCTGAATGGTGCGCAGCTCTTCCAGGGTGTATTGGCCGGTCTCGTCCTCCAGGTAGTAAAACAGGATCAATCCCATGCCGGTAGAAATGGGTCCCATCGCCGGTTCGCCGAACCCTTCCGGGATGTTTTCGCGGGCTTCCTGTAAACGTTCGTTGACCAACTGCCGGCAAAAATAGATGTCGGCGCCGTCTTCGAAATAGATATTCACCACCGACAGGCCGAAATTCGACACCGAGCGAATGTTCTCGAGATTCGGCAGCCCGTTCATGGCCACTTCAACCGGGTAAGTGACGTATTTTTCAACTTCTTCCGGGGCCAATCCTTCTGTTTCCGTGAAGACCTGTACCAGGTTTGGTGAAACATCGGGAAAGGCGTCGATGGGCAGTTGCTTATAACTGTAAAACCCGGCAGCAAGCACCAAAGCACCCAACACCACTATCAGCAGTTGGCTGCGGAGAGAAAATTCGATCAGGTTTTTCATGATTCTATGTCCCTTCTTATGTCAAATCCCAGGAGATGTTATTTCGAACCCGATGAAATCTGGTTTCGTACACTTACAGATTTCTTATTCCGTTCGAAATGACCATTCATGTTCTAATGTACATGACCGGATTCAAAAGAACTCTTGGCCAACTCCGCTTTCAAGGTAAAGCCGCCTTTGCTGACATATGTTTGCCCGGCCGTCAATCCGGCAAGAATCTCCACGTGCGTTGTCGACCTTTTGCCGATAGTCACCGGCTGGGGGATGAACCCGTCATCAGTTTGCACGAAAACGACCGTTTGCTCTTCGATAGTTTCCAGGGCCGTCCGTGGCACCACAATCGCCGCTCCGACTGAATCGACTTGCACGTAGCCGGTGACGAACAATCCGGGGCGCCATTGTTTGTCAGGATTGGGAAGGACCACTCGGGCGATGGCTGTGCGAGTTGTTTCATCGAGCAGGGGGCTGATGTAGGAGATCGTGCCGGTAGCTTCAGGCATGTTCGGCCCCGCCGAGATGACCACCTTCTGCCCGATTTTCACGTAGGGCAAATCCTTTTGGTAAACGCTGAGATTGGCCCAGACCGAACTGAGATCGGTGATCGTGAAAGCATGGGAATCATCGGTAATCACTTCGCCCAGCGTAAGATGCTTATCCGTAACGGTTCCGGCAATCAGGGATTTGACTTCGTAGGGCGCCAGGCTTTCATTACTTTCGATCACCGCAAGGACTTCTCCTTTTCGGACGTGGTCACCAATATGCTTGCGCACGTCTTTCACGATCCCCGGAAAACGGGGAATGATGTGGGCCAGACGGTCCGGCTCGATGACGATTTCTCCTGAAAGCTTTCTTTGAATCTCCAAATGGCCCGGTCCGACTTCTCCAATCTCAATGCCGAATTCCTTTAATTGTTCGGCGCTAAGGCGTACAAGTTGTTCTTGGTCGTATTCATCATGTTCTGTGGATTCTTCATATTCCGGCGTCTTATCGTTTGAGCAGGCGGAAACCAGAACACTTGCCATTGCGAGCACAAACAACTTGTAAAAAAATGTGATGAATTTGTATCTGATGTTCATTGAATATCTCCTATTGAATTGAAACAAGGCTTTGCCCGATTAGTCTTTCTAAGTCGGCAGTGGCTTTGTGGTAATCCCTCAGGGCACGCAAATACTGCCCACGCGAGTCGAAAAGGGTTCGTTGTGCATCCAGCACATCCAGAAAGCCAAATTTCCCTTGTTTGTAGCCATCGCTGATGGTATCGAAAGCTTTCTGGGCTTCCGGCAAAACGGAGGTTTGCAAGGTAGAAGCTTCGTCGAACGCGCTTGAAAGGGCTCGATAAGCTTCGGCTACAGAAGTCTTTATGCGTAATTCAGTTGCCTGACGTTCGAACTCGGCTTTATTTGAACGCAAGCGAGCTTCGCTAGCAGCTCCTTGATTCCGGTTGAAGATGGGGATAGGAATAGCTAATCCGAGGACAAAGGCGTTGTCATCACTTTCAGCTAATCGGCGGAACCCGCCTCCAATTGCAGGATCGGGGATTTTTTGAGCTTCTTGCAACTCAACCACGGCCCGGCGTCGTTGCATTTCTACACCCCAGCGGGCGATTTCCGGATTTTGGGAAATAAGCTCGAGCAATTCATCTATCGCCGGGATGCTTTGAGATAAGCCAAAAGTTCCTGTTACTTGTTGAAATTGTGGCGTCAAACTGCCCCAGGTAGCAGCCAAACGTTTGCGAGCGCTTTCAAGCTCTCGTTGAGATCGTCCCAATTCAATCTGGGCATTGGACAGGGCAACGCGTGCCCTCGATTCTTCGGCTGGCGCGGTCCTTCCAGCCTGCACTCGCTGCGAAACGATGTCCACAAATTCCGCTGCCAGCTGAACCAGCTCTATGTCTAATGCCAGGCGACCCTGTGCAGACTGGACATCAAGAAAAGCTTGTGTTACGTCTGTGAGGATATCCAGGCGTTTAATTTCGAAAACCCAGGCAGCCAGGTCGCTTTCCAATGCCGCCACGCGAGTGCGTTTTCGCCGTTTGCCCCCCAATTCAATGAGTTGGCTTAAAAGGATTGTCGATTCTGTTTGTTCAAAGCCGCTCACATCCCCTGAACCACCAAAGTTCTCTAGTTCAACCTCGATCTCCGGATTAGGAAGCAGCGATGCTTGTATGGCGCGCGCTTCCCTTGCTCTCACTTCCCAGGAGAAGGCCGCCAATTCCGGGTTTCTTAACAACGCTAAGGATAGAGCCTGTCTTAACGTGAGTGTTCCTACCGGTTCCTCTACTTGAAGTAAAGATGTATCTTCTTGAGGTATCTCTGCCGGTGCCTGATACGTTTTGTAATCTTTACCCAGTGAACGCGGCTCAGGATAGTTGGCTGCCGTGCGATAGCCAGCACAATTAGTGATTGAGAATAACGCTGTGATTCCAAACAGCAGAGGCGCTTTCAATTGCATGGTACCTCCAAATCAGTCAATATTGGATTGAGCTATGTAGGAAGTCAAACAACAGCTTGACTTCCTGTGAGAACAACTCAGAAACGATGTTCTATTCGAGTTGTTCAGTCGGAAATAGTTTGCCAAATGCTCTGACTTCTTCAAGCCGAGTGGTTAGAATAAGACATTGTCCAAAAATGAAAGCTAGCTAAGCTCTAGGAGAAAGATTTTGGAGGGTGAAAAATGTGGCCTGCAGACCAGCTTACAGCCTGCGGTTTTTGTAAGGTTAGAATGGTGAGAAGTGATATGTTGCTGTCAAAAGTAAAGTAAGAGGCGAGCATATTCACGCCAGAAACGCAGCACGCACACAAAGTGCAACTGTCAGGGGGTTGTGGCTGATGCTCAGTCTGCTGGGGGTTATGGAAATGAGTTTCAGCGTTCGTTTTGCTCTCGGTGAGTTGAGAGTGAACGCCTGAGGCAAACAGTTCCACGACGTCCCAAATCGCAAGGGCGTCGAACGCAAACATGAAGAGCAGAAGACAAGTAATTACTTTTGTTGTCATCTTAGTATGAGTAGGCATAATAATTCAATTGTCATTAAACGATCCGTAGCGTCTCGAGTTCCACATGACCTGTTGTGGCGAACGTTCAAAATAAGCAGAAATCCCGCCCTTTCCGGTCTGCAAACGTCCCCCTCAACAGGTATAAATAAATAGCGACAGATATGGTTTTACGCGACTGCCTACGGACGGTTGGTCATGCATCTTTGGAGAAACTTGAATTGGCATCTAGGAATTCGCATCAGTCTGGCAAGAGTACGTTGCGCAAAGGGACCCCGTTAGGTCTTTTCGGCCTGCTCTTTTCACTTGTTCTGGCCTCGTCGGTCTTTTCTCAGCCGACCTTCACACGGCATACGATTGACAATAATCTGCGGGGGGCATACTGGGTTTATGCCAAAGACATCGACAAAGATGGCGACATCGATCTGGTGTCGGCCTCTTTTGACGGCACGGAGTGGTGGGAAAACGATGGCACAGAAACGTTTAGCAAGCACTTCCTGGGAACGCTGCAGGGCTCCTGGGGGGCACACGCCGACGATATAGACAACGACGGGGACGTCGACATCTTAGGCTGCTCTCCGGCTGAAGATATCACGATTTTGTATCGCAACAAAGGAGCGCAGACGTTCAGCAAGATCATCGTCGACGACCGCGGCCTGGACCCCGAGCGGGTGTTTACGGCTGACATCGACGGGGATGGCGATAAAGATATTTTGGTCCCGGTCTGGGAAAACCGCGATCTGGTGTGGTATGAGAACAGAGGTGACGCGTTTCGGAAACATACGATCGACGGCAACCTGGCTGGCGCTCATTCCATCTACGCCGCAGACTTTGACGGCGATGGTGAGCTGGATGTGGTCGGGTCAGGGTCCTCGAAGACGCGATGGTACCGGAACAACGGAGGGGGCAGTTTTACCGGCTTTACCATCGATTTCGATGGCGGCTGGAGCGTCAATGCGGCCGATATCGACCACGACGGCGATATGGATTTTGTGCGCACCCAGCGCGACAACGGCGACGTCGATTGGTACGAAAACGACGGTGACGGCACCTTCATACAACACAACATCGAGCAGGATTATGGCCAGTGCTGGTCTGCCGTGGCTGGAGACATTGATGGCGACGGGGATCTAGACGTGGCTGCCGCAGGCTTTGACGCCAACAACATCAAGGTGTGGTTCAATCTCGGTGACGGCAGCTTCGGCACCGGTATTGTGGTTCAGACTGTGAATACGCCGCGGGCCGTTTTTATCCAGGATTTGGACGGCGACGGCGACGGCGACATCGCCGCTGCCATCCGCGGGGACCGGGACCTGGTCTGGTACGAGGTGGACGGCGTTCCCCCGCCCATCGGGACGATTGCAGTGACCAGCCCAAACGGAGGAGAGACGCTTACAGACGGTCAGACGGCCAACATCACCTGGAGCTCAACCGGCCCGTTCGCTAACGTCGCTATCGATTTGTCCGTCGACAACGGCAGCACCTGGACCTCTGTTGCAAGCAATACGAGCAACGATGGCAGCATGTCCTGGACGGTCCCAGGCACGGTCTCGAATACGTGTTTGATCAAGATCTACGATGCGGCGGATGGCTTCCCTTCTGATACCAGCGATGATGTTTTCGCGATTCAGGGCGCGTCCACCCCCATGCCGGAGATTACCGCTTTTACGCCAACCAGCGGGGCGCCCGGAGCTGAAGTCACTGTTTTCGGCAACAACTTGAGTGGGGTGACCAGCGTTCAGTTCAACGGCACTGCGGCGAGCTTTGGAGTGCAGTCAGACGGTGAAATTCTGGCCGTTGTGCCGGTCGGCGCAACCACCGGCAAGCTGAGTGTCAGCGGTAGCGCCGGTACCGGCCAGAGCGCGAACGATTTTGCGGTGACCTCCGGCAACGGCGGCACCTTGTCGACCTTCCTTCCCATCGAAGACGCCAGGGTCAAGGCGAGCCGACCGGACAACAATTATGGCTCCAGTACCAAATTGTATGTGGAACAAGGCCAGTTCAAGAGCTACTTGAAGTTTGATGTGCAGGGAGTGAGCGGCAGAGTCACACGCGCAGTTTTGCGTCTCAGGGTAGACAATGCGAGTGACGACGGGGGCACCATTTACCTGGCTTCGAACAATTACGCCGGTACCAACGATACATGGGACGAAAAAAATCTGACGTACAACAATTCCCCGGAGATCATCAGTGCCGGATTGAGCAGCATTGGCGCTGTTGTGGTCGGCCAGCAGATCGAGTTCGATGTTACCGCGGTTGTGGCGGGAAATGGCCTTTACAGCTTTTGTCTCGCGAACACCTCCACCAACAAAGTGAATTACTTTTCCAAAGAAGGGAGCGTTACACCACAGCTCGTCATTGAAACCGACGACACGGGTGGCCCAGCTCAATATAGCTTGACGGTTGGCGAGCAAGGCGCGGGGAGCGTGGCTCTGGACCCGGCCGGCGGAACTTATGATGAGAATACCGTCGTGCGGCTCACCGCGACTGCGGACGCCGGGTGGCAGTTTAGTGGCTGGAGTGGCGATTTGAACGGAAGTCAGAACCCGGCCACGCTTTTGATGGACGGCAACAAAACCGTCACAGCCATTTTTACCGAAAGTGGCGGCTCGCAAGCCCTTTCCTTTTCTGCGCGACATGACGGCCAGGTGAAGCTCACCGATGCCGGCGCCAACTATGGCACGAAAAGCACCACAAAGGTTGAAGTCAACAAGTTTGTTTCTTATTTCAAATTTGATGTTTCCGGATTGACGGGATCGGTACAGTCGGCCCGGTTGCGGCTCTATGTCACCGGTGCCAGCGTCGATGGGGGCGAGATTTACGCGGTCTCGAACCACTACTTGAACACGACCACGCCCTGGGAAGAATCCTTGCTGACCTCCGGCAACGCCCCTCGAGTTTCCGGTGCACCGCTGGCGAGTTTAGGCAAGGTGACCGCAAACCAGTTTGTGGAAGTGAAAGTCACAAGTGGTGTGCCCGGAAACGGGACATTCAGCTTCGCCATCAAGAACAATTCGAAGGACCTGGCAAAGTTCTACACCAAAGAAGGTGCCTTCCCGCCTGAGCTGATCGTTGAAACAGGAACGGGAGGCGGTACGACACAGACGTTGTCTGTCTCGACTCAGGGGGCCGGAACCGTTACGCTCAACCCGGCCGGCGGGGTTTACGACCAGGGCACGCCGGTGCAGTTGACCGCCACTCCGGATGCCGGCTGGCAGTTTAGCGGCTGGAGCGGCGATTTGAGCGGTGCAGCCAACCCGGCTTCCATCACCATGGATGCCGACAAACAGGTCACGGCAACGTTTACTGAAGTGAGTGCGCCACAATATACCCTGACCGTGACGACACAAGGCTCGGGCAGCGTTGCGCTCGACCCTGCGGGAGGGGTGTATGATGACGGCACACAGGTACAGTTGACCGCACTGCCGGCGGCGGGCTGGCAATTTAATAGTTGGAATGGTGACCTGACAGGTACAGAAACGGTCAAGACAGTGAGCATGACCTCGCACAAGAATGTCAGTGCCACGTTTACAGAACAAAGCGGGGGCGGCAACGCGATCACTTTCACTCCCATCGAGGATTCGCAAGTCAAGTCCACCAGGCCCACGCGAAGCTACGGCGGAGAACCTGTCATCCGGGTTCGGAAGGGCAGTCCGACTTACATGTCTTATTTGAAGTTTGATGTCAGCGGATTGCCGGGTCCTGTCACCCGTGCGACAATTCGGCTCTATGTTTTGGATGAGGGGCCGGATGGGGGCTCAGTTTATTCTGTGTCTAACCATTATAAGGGAACGAATGCGCCGTGGGATGAAGATGGATTGGTCTGGGATAACGCGCCTGTCATAGATGGTGCTGGGCTCAGTAGCGCAGGCCCGGTTCAGCTTGGGACCTGGATTGAGCTGGATGTGACCCAGGCCGTTGTGGGAAACGGCGTCGTCAGTTTCGGCATGTTGAACAATGCCTCGAACAGCGTCAAGTACAGCTCGAGCGAAGGGGACCACAAACCCGAGCTGGTGGTTGCGTCGGATGCAGGAAGCGGCGCCGAAAACAGCCCGCCTGTGGCTGTCGATGATAACGAAACAATCGAACCGGGCCTCGCTGTGGTCACGAGCGTGGCTGAGAATGATTTCGATCCGGACGGAACGGTCGATGTGACTACGATCACGATCATCGACCAGCCTGCGGACGGTTCTGTTTCTGTCAATCCCTTTTCAGGGCTCGTGACGTATCTTCCCGGCAGCAATTTTTCTGGCAGCGATAGCTTCACCTACACCATCAGGGATAATGACGGCGCGACCTCGAACATTGCGACCGTCACGGTTCAAGCGGCCGGCGGCGGTGGCACGGTGACACTCACCTTCGGGGCAACCGAAGACAGTCAGGTGAAGGTGACCGAACCGGGCAGAAACTACGGAGCGAAGACGACGACAAAAGTCGAGAAAAATATGTTCCGCTCTTATTTCAAGTTTGACCTGACGGGCATCACCGGGCCGGTTCAAAATGCCAGGCTTCGCTTGTTTGTCACGGGCGCAAGTGTGGACGGCGGCTCGGTTTATCAGGTATCCAACCAGTTCTTCAACTCAACGACCCCCTGGCAGGAGGAGACTCTGACCGCCGGGAACGCCCCCCAGATTTCCGGGGCGCCAATCTCCACCCTGGGGGCAGTCCCCCTGGATACGTTTGTGGAATGTGATGTGACAGCGGCCGTCGATGGCAACGGCGTGGTTAGCTTTGCCGTTGCGAGCACCACCACCGACCAGGCCCGGTACAGCACCAGGGAAGGCCTTCATCCCCCCAAGCTTATCGTGGACTTCAGCACGACATCTTCTCCGGTGTCAAAGGAGACGGAGGATGGAATCACTCTGCAGCGGCCATCGGGAAACAGCACGGCCCCGGTTTTGCCCGACAGGGTGAGCCTCAGTCAGAACTATCCCAATCCCTTCAACGCCGGGACTACCATCGAGTATGCGCTGCCGCAGCGCACGCATGTCAAGATTATCATCTACAATCTCCTGGGCCAGCAGGTCCGCATCCTGGTCGATGGCGTGCAAGCGGCCGGGTTCAAAAAGGTTCAGTGGAATGGCAGAAACAAGGCCGGCCACGACGTTGGGACGGGCGTTTATTTCGTCCGCTTGGTCGTCGGTGAGCGGAAGTTGATTCGGAAGATTACTTTGCAGAAATAAGCTATTTTGCTGTGATCAAAATAGCTCCCCCTTCGTGTCCCATCCCGAAACGTTGCGTGGCTTGCCAGCTTTTCAGGTATTCGACTTTCCCGACTTGATGGTAGGAGATATTGTAAAGCTCATTGATCCTGCCGAATCGGACCCCGTTGACGTAGACGATGGGCTCGGCCTGGATGACGCCTTTTGCGACCGAGTGCTGGGACCGGGGTCTGAGATAGTGCGGCCGCAGAAATTGGATGAGCTCGAAGGCATTTTGCATGGGCCGTTTCTCCAGGGCAGCAATGATTTCCTCATGGGAGATGACGTTGTACCCTTCAGAGGGCTCCTGCCCGCCTTTGGTTGAAGCGCAGGCGCACAGGCTTGCGCTCAGACAGAGAAGGACAAAGGTGAGGCCGTCCGGCCTCCTGACACGATCTAACATCGCTCACCTTTTCTTCAACGGATTCAGGTGTTCAGAGTTTAGGTGTTCACGCTTTAGCGTGTTTTCTCCCCTCCCCAGCAAGCTGAAGCTTGAACACCGTTCCCCCCCCGGTCTCCCGGTCAGGAGCAGCTCAGCTTAGCGCATAACCTTGCGAAGGTTTGGAAACCTTCGCAAGGTTATCAG
>JBHHXT010000149.1:0-12063 GCA_046757165.1 bacterium
TATGTTAATCAATTTAAGTGCGTTGAATGGCAGCGCAGGTTATGCTTTCGATAGCCTACCCTATCCCGCGGAAATCTATGGCGATTTTCAGCTATCTCCGGACGGCCAGCGCTTAGCTGTGACCATTCTTCAAGGCGATAAGCGGAATATCTGGCTCTACAATCTCACACGGCAATCGCGTTTCAAGCTGACGCTGAAAGGCGGCAATTTTCGCCCGGCCTGGGCGCCAGACGGAAAAGCCATCGCGTTCTACTCTAACCGGACCGGACAGCCGGCTATTTTCGTGAAATCAACTGACCGTAAGGGAGATGCAAAACTTGTTAGGGAGAACGAAAGCGGTGAGTTCTATTTTCCGAATTCCTGGTCGCCCGACGGCAAGGTGTTAACTATGGACGGTGGTGGCGGGAATATTTGGTCGCTGCAGATGGATGGTACAGGAGCCCTGCAACGGCTCATGGAAAGTCCTTTTCAAGAATGGGCAGCAGCGTTCTCACCCGACGGTCATTGGCTCGCCTATACGTCCGATGAGCAGGGACAGTTTGATGTTTACGTTCAACCCTACCCCCCGACCGGAGAAAGCGTGCAAGTTTCGACGGAAGGTGGCGAAGTGCCGGTTTGGTCGCAGAACTCTAACGAATTGTTCTATCGAAATGGCCGCAAGTGGATGGCGGCCTCGTTCACAACCTCGCCAACCCTGTCATTCGAAGTACCGCACCTACTGTTTGAAGGCAATTACCTGAACATAAATGGTGTGGATTATGATGTGTCGTCTGACGCCCAGCGTTTTCTGCTCCTGAAGCCAATTGCAAAATCATCTTCGCGTACCCACCTTAATGTTGTGACAAACTGGTTTGAGGAATTGAAACGGAAGGTTTCCGGGGGCAAACCATGACTGGAAAGACGAACTCACACTATCTTTTTGCCAAAACATATCGCTTCGATAAATATCCCTATATTCAGGAACACCTTTTGAATGACATTCCGTCATAATACTTGCTGAATTGCAACTCAATTGTCCACACACAAAACTTATTGCCATGAAAAAGCTGGCCATCTTCACCTTGTTTTCCATTCTGAACGTTTGCGGCACAGGCGTAGCCGGTAATCTGCAAGACAAGATTTCTTTCCGGCACCTCACCATCGACGACGGCCTGTCGCAAAGCGCGGTCTACGCCCTGTTGCAGGACCGGCAGGGGTTTGTCTGGATCGGGACCAAGGATGGCCTGAACCGGTATGACGGCTACGACTTTACCATCTACAAAAACGTCCCATCTGACAGCAACAGCCTCTCCAACAATTATATCACCGCGCTGTTCGAGGACAGCCGCGGCTATCTCTGGGCCGGCACCCTGGAGGGCGGACTGAACCGCCTCGACCCCACCAGTGGGCATTTCCAGCGCTATTCAACGTCAGTTTCTGATCCCGGCAGTCTCAGCAGCAACCGCATCACAGCACTTTCCGAGGACAGCAGCGGCGCCTTGTGGATTGGCACCAGCAACGGGCTCAACCGGTTGACAGCCGATGAAATAGAGCGTCCGGACCCGACGTTTGACAAATTCTTCCACCATCCGGAAAATCCCCGCACGCTCAGCCACAATGTCATTGCAGCCTTGCTCGTCGATCAGCAGGACAACTTGTGGGTCGGGACGACAAATGGACTGAATCGTTTGACCCGGCATGATACCCTCCAATCTGGTGTATTTGTCCACTATTTTTCAGAGGAGGGTGGTGATGAAGGGTTGATGGATTCGCGCATCTATTCTCTGTATCAGGGCCAGGACGGCAGCATTTGGGCAGGTACCGCATCCGGTTTGAACCGGGTGCAGCCTGAGACCGGAGCCATCCAACCCTTCCCGCATCATTTTCGTACGTACCGCCGTGGCTGGGGCAACGTTGTGGACATCGCCGAGGACGAAAACGGCCACTTGTGGCTCGCCACCCCCGATGAGCTGATGATTTTTGATCCATTGCGACAACACTACCAGTCCGTTCGCAGCCAAAAGATGAACCCTCGTGCGCTGAACAGCAATCACCTCACCCGTCTTTTTCGAGACCGCTCCGGGGTGTTCTGGATTGGCACCAATGGCTACGGTTTGAACCTGTACGATCCCAGGGCCGATCGCTTTCTTACCTATCGCCGGCCGCTGGATTTCCCCTCACGCATCAACCGTTTCAGCATTTCTGCATTGCTGGAGGATCGGCAAGGGAACCTTTGGATCAGCGCCGACGTCCTGTACCGCTGGAATCGCAGCACCGGAGAACTGACCAGTTTTGAAACCGATTCCGAACATCCGGAAGATTTTGGCAACACCGGTTCCTGGTCCATGCTGCAGGATCGCCGTGGCTTTATCTGGCTTGCCGGGTTCGAGGGGCTTTACCGCTACAATCCGGAAACCCGCAACTACCGCCATTTTACTCACGGCAGGGGTTTGCAGGAAAAGGTGGCTTTTCAGGTTTACCTGGACAGGGATGAGCGCATCTGGGTTGCCACAGAGAACTATCTTAGCTGTTATGATTCCGAAGCGGATCGATTTAGCCATTACCGTTACCGTCAAAACCCGGCCACACGTTTCGTGTCCCTGACCGCAGTCTATCAGGATGGCAGCGGCATTTTTTGGCTGGCCACAGACGATGGCCTGGCGAGTTTTGATCCCCAAACCGAAACCTTTCGCTATCGCAGAAATGATCCGCGCGATGCCAACACGCTCTCGAACAACGTGGTGCTGTCCATCACCCCCGCTCCCACCCGCTCCGGTATTTTGTGGTTGGGAACCGCCGGCGGCGGACTGAACCGTTTCAACCGTGAAACGGAAACCTTTCGCGCCATCACCGCAGCCGATGGCCTGCCCAATGATGTGGTCTATGCCGCACTGCCCGATAAGGCCGGCAATCTCTGGTTGAGCACCAACAAGGGCTTGTCGTGCTTTACCCCGGCCACCACGGCGTTCCGCAACTTTGATGTCAGCGATGGATTGCAAAGCAATGAGTTCAACACCGGCGCTTATTTCCTGAGTCCGTCAGGTGAGATGTTTTTTGGCGGCATCAAGGGACTCAATCATTTTTATCCCGAAAACATTGTCGACAATCCCCACATTCCAAATGTCGTATTCACGGGGTTGCGTCTCTTCAACCAGGTGATTTCGCCGCAAACCCATCCGCAAATCCTGGACACGCTGATCACGTATGAAAAGCAAGTGAATCTTTCCCACCGGGATAATGTGATCGCCTTTGAATTCTCCGCGTTGGATTTCTCGGCGCCATCACGAAACCAATTCGCATATCGCATGGTGGGATTTGATGAGCGCTGGATTCCGTCGGGCACAGGCCGTCTGGCGACCTACACCCACTTGCCGGCCGGTGACTATCTCTTTCAGGTAAAGGGGAGCAATAATGACGGGGTTTGGAATGAACAGGGCGCTACGCTCGCCATCCATATCAGTGCACCGCCCTGGAAAACCTGGTGGGCATATTCCCTTTACCTCCTGGCGGTCGTCACCCTGCTCTACGGCCTCCGCCGCTATGAGATGAACCGCCTGCAGTTGAAAAACCGCCTGCAGATGGAACGGGTGGACGGGGAGAAACTGCGCGAGCTGGATCAGCTCAAGACCCGTTTTTTTGCCAACATTTCCCATGAGTTCCGTACCCCGCTGACGTTGATCGTCGGGCCGTTGCAGCAGTTGATGGACAAAGTGCCGGATGAGGAGTCGCAGCGCATGCTCGGCATGATGCAGCGCAATACCCGGCGTTTGTTGCAGCTCATCAACCAGTTGCTCGATCTCTCGAAACTCGACGCCGGAAAAATGGAATTGTACCTGCGCCAGGGCGATCTCGTCTCTTTCCTGCGCGGGGCTCTGAGATCCTACGACGCGCTTGCGGAGACAAAGAAGATCGACGTTCGCTTCAGCACAGAACGCGAGTCTTTCATCATGCTGTTCGACCACGACAAAATGGAAAATATTTTCCACAACCTGCTCGCCAACGCCTTCAAGTTCACACCCGACGGCGGCGAGGTCAGCCTCTCCCTCGGTTTTTCCCAAAGCGCTGGCAAGCCTGCCTCCGTCGTGGTCACGGTCGCCGACAACGGCACCGGCATCCCGGCTCAACGGATGGCTCGAATATTCGACCGGTTTTTTCAGGCGGATGAGAACGGCGGCGAAAAGGGCGGCAGCGGTATCGGACTGGCGCTGGTGAAAGAGCTGGTGGCGCTGCAGCGCGGCGAAATCTCGGTGCAGAGCCAGGTCGGCGAGGGCACGACATTTACCGTGACCCTGCCGGTGGAAAATGCAGAGATTGTCATGTCGGAGGCCCGTGCGAAGGAAGCACCCGCCAAATCAGACCGGAAAACGCCGGCGCAACTCTCTGCCGGCAGGGAAAATGGCGAGGAGAACCGGGGCATCGTGCTGGTGATCGAAGACAACCGCGATATGCGCGCCTTCATCCGAACCGTCCTGCGCGTCGACTACGAGGTGCTCGAGGCGCCGGACGGCAGGGCAGGTATCGAACAGGCGGCGCAAGCGACCCCGGATCTCATCATCAGCGACCTGATGATGCCGAAGATGGACGGCTATGAATTGTGCCGGGAGCTCAAAAATGACCAGAAAACCAGCCACATTCCCATCATCCTCCTCACGGCCCGCGCTGCCGCGGAGGACAAGATCACTGGCTTGCAAGCCGGCGTGGATGACTATCTCATCAAACCGTTCCAGCCAGAGGAGCTGCTGGCGCGGGTGCACAACCTCATCGCAGTGCGCAAAAATCTAATCGCCACCTTGGGCAAAAAAGCGCTGCTGTCTCCCTCGGAATTGGCGGTAACCCCGGTGGACCAGGCTTTTCTCGAAAAGGTGCGCGAGGTCATCGAACGCGAGATGGGCGATGAAACCTTCGGCGTGGAAACCCTGTGCGCGGAAATCGCCCTGAGCGAGCGCCAGTTTCGCCGCAAGCTCAAAGCCCTCACCGGGCAGACGCCCAACCAGGTCATCCGCACCATGCGCCTGCAGCGCGCCCGGCAGATGCTGGAACAGAACGCCGCCACCATTGCCGAGATTGCCTTCCTGGTGGGTTTCGGCAGCCCGGCGTATTTTACCAAAATGTTTCGGGAGGAGTTCGGGAGGTTGCCATCGGAGGTGGGGGATGGGTAAATAATCGTTCATAAATAGCGAGCGTAAAAGTTCGTAGGGCATTCGTCTTTAGTTTTTTTTACGTCCTTAGTTTTGGCTTGATTTTTCTCAGCTAAATTTGTACTTATGCTTTGATACCTCCAAGAAAATTCCGTCATTAGAATTGATGATCAGAATGGACTACCGCTCGAAACTTTCGACAACCCCTCGAAGGGCCGAGTTGATGTCCCGGGTACGGCAAACTGCAACGCCTCCAGAATTGAAGGTAAGGAAGGTTTTACACGAACACGGGTATCGATTTCGAGTAAAAGCAAAGGGCTTGCCGGGCACGCCTGACATCGTCAATCGCTCTGCAAAATGGGTCGTTTTTATTCATGGCTGTTTTTGGCATGCACATGAAGGGTGTTATCGGTGGAAAATCCCGAAGAACAATCGAGAATTCTGGGTAGAAAAATTCAACGCGAATCGGGAAAGGGATAAAAGGAAAACAAGAGAACTCGAACAATTGGGCTTCTCGGTACTGGTTGTATGGCAATGTGAACTCGAACGCGAAAGACAAGTCGAGAAAAAACTGTTGCGCTTCATGAAGAAAGTCGAGTCGAAAAACGAAGGCTGGATCAACGGCAAGGTTTCTGCAAACGATATTGAATTCGCTTTGCCTCCGGGCCCCAGAGAATCATACCACTTTTCATCATCGGGAAAGCATGTATCACGTGTGGTGGAGTTTCCGGGTGGACCCAAGACGGTTTCGAAGTTGTCGAACGACTGCCATCGCACTTCTTACGATGATCCCGGATCTGATTTCGATTGGCTGTACTTGAGGTTGAAACACCGGTCCCCGGGCGAGAATTCAACGGAACCTATTCGATGCGTCGATCTCTTCTCGGGTTGTGGCGGACTTTCGTTAGGGGCGAAAGAAGCGTGCATGGCCGCTGATTTGGACTTTCAGCCGATCCTCGCACTGGACAACGACGCGGCAGCCCTGGCCGTTTATGTCAGAAATTTTTCTCCAATCCGCGCCCACAATTGTGACATCGAACATATCGTGAATGGCAAAAATGGAGGACGTATTACCGCTGCAGAGCGCGAGCTCCTAAATGAAATAAAAACCGTCGATTTATTGCTCGCGGGTCCCCCCTGTCAAGGACACTCCGATCTGAACAATCATACTCGGCGGAAAGACAAACGAAATACGTTGTACGAAAGAGTCGGACGGTTTGCCGAGATCATGGAACCCGAGAGTATTTTAATCGAGAACGTCCCGACCATCATCCACTCCCATGACCGTGTGCTTTTCGAAACCATAGAACTTCTGCAAAGACGTGGCTACCAGGTGGACAGCGGTATTGTCGATCTATCGGAGGTCGGCGTGCCCCAGAAACGCAAGCGTCATGTCCTGGTGGCCTCTTTGGACAATTATGTAAAGATTGAAGAAGTCGTCGAGAAATATCGCGTGTCCCTAAGAACGGTTCGGTGGGCTATTGAGGATTTGGAGCAGGAAAAATCGAATGGTATTTTTGCGGCACCTTCCTGCCACACGACGGAAAATCTGAAACGCATCGATTATCTATTCGAAAACGAGCTTTATGATTTGCCCGACGCTATGCGCCCAGCCTGCCATCGCAATGGGCATTCCTACAAATCCATGTACGGCCGGATTCACTACGATGAGCCTGCACAGACGATTACAAGCGGCTATGGTTGCCCGGGCCAAGGGCGATTCATCCATCCAACCCAGAGACGTGCGCTCACGCCCCACGAAGCTGCGCGTTTGCAATTCTTTCCCGATTTTTTCGATTTTTCAAATGTTGAAAGGCGAACAGCTCTGGCCAACATGATCGGAAATGCCGTGCCCATGAAGCTTTCTTATGTTTTCACTTTGGAGCTATTAGGATGAATCGACCAACCTCCAATAGTTCCGCCGTTGTCGATAATCAATTCCGACCAGGAACCATTCCATTCAGCGTCGATTCGGCTCTTCTGCGGGAGTTGGGAGAGCGGCTGGTCGGAAAGCCACACATTGCACTCGCCGAGCTGGTGAAGAACAGTTACGATGCCGACGCACGAAAAGTCATCATTCGTGTCCGGCCGGATGCGATCGAAATCCACGATAATGGTCACGGTATGAATTTCGATGAATTCGAGCATTTCTGGATGCGCATCGGCACTCCTCACAAGCAAGCCAAGCGCTATTCTCGCAATCTCGGCCGGCCGATGACGGGCTCGAAAGGCGTCGGTAGGCTTGCCGTCCAATTCTTAGCCGATAAAATCGAATTGCGCACCGTTTCCGAATATGACCCGGATATAGAGTTGATTGCCCGAGTCGACTGGAATGAAGCCGTACAGGCGGGTGAATTGACCAGGGCGGAAGCAAAATATGAACAAATAGTAGGCGAAACGACTTTCCCTGATGCAAGCCCCCATGGCACGATTCTTTATTTATCCGGTTTGAAGCAAAACTGGTCAACTGATAACCTCATCGATTTGGCAAGAGAGATCTGGTGGCTGCAGCCTCCTTTCAAGAATAGCACTTCGGATTCCTCAACGTCGTTTGTCGTAGAACTGGATTGTCAGGAAGAAGCTGCTGTACGCAATTTTGAAAAGCAGATGCGAGCATACCTCGATCTTTGGTACGCCCGAATTGTCGGTAGGCTGGTCAAAACGTCCGATGGTTCCACCGACTCCCATATTGTCCGCCTTTCTTTGCAGTTCGTGGATGAGTCCCCTATTACAATCGAGTATCCGGCGCCGAAATGTCAATTACACCAGGTTGATTTCGAGATTAGAATCTTTCACTTGAAGCACCGGCAGAAGCACGGCATCAGGGTAGATGAAGCCAGAGAGTATCTGAATCAATATGGAGGAGTCCATGTCTACGATGCTGGCTTCCATTTGCCTTATTACGGCCCGGACACCGATTGGCTTGGGATCGAGCAGGACCATGCTCACCGTCTGTCGAGATCGAAGCTTTTGCCCGACAAGCTTCAAGTTCCCAAAGGGATGCAGTATCTCCCTACCCAGTCGCGAATTCTTGGAGTAGTCCACGTTGATACGCCAGGTGAACAGAAAAGTACATCGGCAATGCGTGATCACGAAAGCGACCACTTAAGAATAGCGGTTACAAGGGACAGGCTCGTTAACAGCACTGCATTTCAGCAATTGCACGATATCGTTCGTTGGGCAATAGATTTCTATGCGATGCAAGAAGCCGCTCGGGCCCACGAACGGGCGGAGCAAAAGAAGGAAGTCGAGCCCCTGACAGCGAAGTTCGAACGTGTTGAAGAAGTTTTGGAATACTATGCCAACAATATTCCACAGCCTGTTTATCAAGAGATCCGCAATCAAGTACAGGATGCTATCAAAGCTAGTGAAACCGAGGCAGAAGAGCTCGTACGACAGGCGGGATTGCTCGGCACGCTGGCCACGGCCGGTATCTCTGCTCTAGCTTTCGAGCACGAATTCAAGAAGCAGTTCACGATTTTGCAAAACCTGGTAAGCCGAATCGAAGCAATCGAAGTCCGGGAACCGGCGGCCAAAGATGCCATCAGCGAGATTACTCTGCAATTGAGCGACTGGATAGAAAAAGCAAGAGCAACTCGGACATTGTTTTCACCCTTTATGAACGAACAAGATCGGCAGCAACGAGCACGTTTCAAAGCCAAAGCCCTGATCGATCAAATTCGGAAACAGGTCGAGGTCTTGCTTCGCGGAATTCCCATTTCGACGGAGGGCATCGCGCAGGACGTACGCCTACCGGAAGGAACGAATGCGGAATGGAGCGCGCTTTTTCAGAATATTTTCATCAATGCCGTCAATGCCCTGCTCGATTCCAATCAGAGGCGTATGGCGGTCTCCTCGCGAATTCGTGGAAGAGCTCATGCGATCATCGTTCAAGATACCGGTTGCGGCGTCAATCTGTCGAAGGCAGATGAGTTGTTCAAGCCATTCGTCCGGCGGCTCGAGATTTCGCCGGAACGCAGGCAACTCGGTTATGGCGGCAGCGGGCTCGGTCTCACAATCGTTCGTATGATTGCTGAAAATCTGCACTGCAAAGTCGCATTCGTCGAACCGGACAAGACGTTCAGTACGGCTTTTCAACTTTCCTGGAGTGAAAAGAAATGAGCAAAAAAAGAATTCTTGTCTATGACGACAATTCAGTTGTCGCGAAAGGATGGGCGGATAAACTCGATAGAGCGCTCACGCCTTTGCGGGATTCTTTTGAAGTCACACACATATCCGTCAAAGCATTCGAAAGTTGTATTGCTGAACTTGAAAGACGCCGGAAACTCGCCAGAAAACAAGGCGAATACACCCGACAAGCGATCGAATTCGACAAGTCAGATATCCTCGTTCTCGACTACGATTTGCTGAATCCTGAAGCAGCTAACGAAGACGTCGAATATTCCATATCTGGAGAGGAGGTTGCCTATCTTGCTCGCTGTTATTCCCACTGCAGATTGATAGCCGGGCTGAATCGATTTGGCCAAAACACCTTCGACCTCACCCTAAAAGGACATCCGGAGTCCTATGCGGATCTGAACATCGGCGAAGATCACGTCGACAACAAGGGGCTTTGGTTCGACGCGCCGTGGCACGAATTTCGACCCTGGTATTGGCCGGTCTTGCCACATACACTGGATGCATTCGAGAAGCGCGTCGACGAATTGAAAGCCAACGGCAATCTGGACAAACCGATACTCGGCTTCTTGGAGTTTCCCGAAGAAATCGTGCAAATCCTGCCGCGCTCCAGCCTGGAATTTATTTCCGTTCCAGATAGAAGGCCAGAAGAAACTACCTTTCATGAGTTCGTGCGGGCAACCGGGAACGGCTTGAAGCGAAAAGACCAACCTTGCGACGATGACTCGGTCGCCCGTATCGCCGCAGCGCGCATCGCGAAATGGCTGGAACGGCTGGTTTTGCCGGGACAGGACATTCTCGTCGACGCGCCGCACTTGCTGCTGCGTTATCCGAGTCTGCTGAAAGGTGACAGGAACAAACCCGAAACGTGGGACGCGATCGTTTCGATAACAGAACTCGATAAATTGAAACCGAAAATCGAAGATGAGAAAATCGAAGAATTCCGGTTCAAGAAGGATAATTGGCTTTCACGTCCGGCCTGGTTCTGGCATCAGGTGAGCAATTCGGACCAAATTGACGAAGTAAGGAATCCTTGGGCGACGGAGCGGCCCGATTTGGTATTCTGCGAGGACATATCGAAGTTCATGCAAAAGAGCGAAACGCAAGAATTTGTTGCTGAATTGCCATCACCTTTCGTGCGACGATTTGTGAAAATTGAAAGGGCAGTCAGTTACAAACCTGGCGTTAGGTTTTCACTCTGAGGCAATCGGGGGATGGGATGCAAAGTGAAGTGACAGTCTTTCGGAAGTTGTTTTTGTGGCTTTGGGATTCCTGCAAGAAACCCTGGGAATTAAACGGAACTGCGCAGAAAATTTATGAACTCACTCCTACAAGAAATGCTCTGATTGGTAAAGCCGAAGAACTCGAGGGATTATTGCCGCGTGAAGGTAAGGTTCAGTCGGATATGAGAAACCGTTTTCTCTATCTAGAACCACCTGAAGAAGGGCTGACTTTTGTTCCTGTATTGTCTATGAAATGTGACTTCGGGCGTAATGTTCCAGAGGTTCGCATTAAGATGGCTTTGTTTTTTCTCGATCAATGGGGAGCTTTACAAACGGTAGGTTTTCGCTATGAATCTCCAGAGGGCGCCGGAAGCACTCGTACGCATCATTACTATCACGTCCAACTCATAACCGGTTTTCACAAAAATGGAACATTTACACCCAATCAAGCGGGTTACCAAAACGAAATGAAACAAATTTTTTGGTCTACCGATATTCTCCCCACAAAACACCCCGCATTCCCTCTGGACGCAAATGATCCTGTCAAACTCCTCCTCTGTTTGCTGGTCAGCCTTTACGGATTGTCTTATATTGGGAGTTTGCGTAGTGAGAGCGGGTTAGGGGACGACTTGGAGGACTACTTGAAGGGCATGAACTTGGAAAAATTCGATCCAATCATGTGGTATTGGAAAGTCTCACCAGAAGATTCTTCAAGAAAGGGCTACACAATTTACGATACCCAGAAAACTCCAGAAGAATTCAGAAAGATCATGCAAAGACAGCATCCAGGCCACAACATTGCGGGAATTACAAGAGAGGAATACGAAAAAGAGCCTGAGAGAAAGCGCAAGACGTGCTGATTCGATACAACCCCACTGTTTTTCCATAATGCTCGTCATGCTTGATTAGTACTCTGTCTCACGCACAATAATACCACAGATAGATGAATAGCACACTACCATCCCGTCCCAAAGTCCTCTTAGTTTAACTAAGCCATTCTTTGAACGCTGTTTCTTTGTTCGTCTTGAAGCTTGAATATGCGAGAGCCACAGCTTGCCAAGTGTTTAGATTTCTATCACCACGCAGCGTCTTCACTCTGTTGAGGAGCTCAATGGCTTCATCATATCTTTTTACTCCAATAAGACTGTACGCCAAAAAAGCCAGAACGTTAGGGTACTTGTGAATAGGTTGGCGGAACATGTCCCTCAAGATACTTGAAACACTCGAGACTGCTTTTGTAGTGTCCTATTTTTAGAGGCGCTTTGCTCAAATGGATTGCTGCATCAATTTCATCACTCGAAACCAGCTTTTGGAGCATGTGAAGAATCTCTTTGATCGACCCTCTTGGGTCTACTTGAGCAGCCTCTTGCCTTAAGTCTAACCGTTCAACTTTTTTTCTTATTAGACTCAAGAAACTTGTATCTTCTCTAAAGTCGGACGGGCTATACAACCCTTCACGCTTAAACCACAATGTTATGAAGAAAAGAATGGCAATTGTGGATGGAAAAAGAATGACGAACCAGACAAAATAGACTGTATATTGAGAATCATTCTCCAACATGAACTCAATGATATCGTAGAAATGG
>JBHHXT010000150.1:0-12051 GCA_046757165.1 bacterium
AGAATATATTGGCGCTTGAAGGAGGAGGATTCAAGTTTGTGCAGCTCCGCAATAAACTCCCACCGTTCAGCGATGAGTCGCTGGATGGCCGCCACGAAGGACTCGCATGACTTGCACCACATACATGTCCGCTCCAGATCGGTGGCAAAATCTGGCCAAAGACGGGTTTGTTCGGGATCGGAGTACAGAATCATCGGTTTCCTCAGCGCGATGGTCTCGACCCAGGCTGAGCTGACCGCGGGTGTATCGGTGATGATGATGTGCGCTTTCCGGATCAATTCCTCCAAAGGCCCGGTGGCCTCGACCTGGACTGAGCGCAGATTGGCCAGCTCCAGCCAGCGTGTGGTGCCATCCCGGGCCACCTGATGTCGATATGGACGGTAGGTGACACGCAGATGGTCACTCCGGTCCAGGAGCTCCAGGCATTGCTTTTGGAGTAACACCCTGCTGGTATCTTCAAAGTCGAACGGACCACCAATCGTATTCCCGGTGGTCACAGCGGCTATCCAGAGAACATGGATGGCTTTGTTGGCGCTTGGTATGGAGCCAAAGGGGAGCGGAAGCATCGATTCGACCCTGGCGGAGCCGACCGGTACATATCGCGCTCGCGTCGGGAAAACAGGCTGCAGGGGCGGCCGGATGCCCGTGCCATAGGTCAGGAAATAGTCGGCGTGCGCCAGCTCAGTTTGCTCATGCGGGACCCACCGCTGTGTGCCATAGTTCGGCCCGTGCTGGTAGCAGACCACGGGCACCCCTCGCTGCCGGCACCAAAAGGCAAAACGCTTGGCTGCCAGCGAGGGCATGGAGTAAAAACAGACCGCGTGCGGTCTGGCAATGTCCAGAGCGCGATTCGCGACAACATCGGTGTGACGGACAATCGCTGGACTGAGGGATACAAGCGCACGCAAATAGTCGAGCAGGACAGAAAACAGATTCATCCCCAGGATGTTCAGCTCCACAGGCGTGGGCCGGTCTCTCAGCCACTCATCAAACAGGCGCAACAGGACCGGCGCTTCCGCTTCGTCGGTCTGCGGCAATGGTGGATTCAATTCATGCGTGACGCCATTCCATAAGTGACGCAGGGTTGGCACATAATAGTATGTCCACTCGCGCGTGTCCAGATGCGTCGCGTCAATCGAGAAGCACTCGACACTTTTTCTCAATCGCAGGGCGGCCAGCACAGGCGCCCAGTCATAGCCGAGACTCTCTGCAAATAACAGTCGCAACCCGGCAAGGTCGCTCAAGTGAGACCCATTGCTGCGTATCGATTGAATCAGCCTGAACGCTCTGCGCCTGGCGTAGCGGGACGCACGCTGCATAAACTGAGTCGAACGATTTGCAGCACTGCGAATCTCCAGTTTTGAATCTGGTAGCGGACCCTCTAAGACCTCGAGCCGAAAGCCCATTTCGGCGGCCAACTCCACAAGCACATCTACCCAGGGATTGCGTTTATACCCATCCCCGGAGAACCAGGGGTCAATGTTGCCCACAAACACGGTGACCACCTGTGGCGAGCACACGCGGATGGTTTCGCGCATCAAGAAACCACGTGTGACAACCGCTGAT
Organism: bacterium; assembly: GCA_046757165.1. Classification (GTDB taxonomy): domain Bacteria; phylum Zhuqueibacterota; class Zhuqueibacteria; order Oceanimicrobiales; family Oceanimicrobiaceae; genus JBHHXT01. The sequence goes on from JBHHXT010000150.1 coordinate 1,567, forward strand.
ACTGAAAACTGCAAGTAGTATCCCTGCCCGCTCAAGAAGCCAGGACCCTCAAAACGGGCATCCGGATGCCGGTGTGCAATGAAGGACTCGATTTCACGAGCGAGGGAAAAACTCTCCCGGTTGATTTGGTCCTCCACGGGAGCCAGTTGCCGTGTGTCAGCGTAAGCGGCAACCGCCTCATGCGGTAAACCGGCCTCCTCGAGCGCCTGCAGCGCGTCAGCGGTCACCGCAACTAATTTCGTTGCGGGAGTCAGCGTCAGCGATTGCTTGATCCAGTCGGCTTGCGCCCGGTCTTCCACAAAAACCAGATGTCTCACGATCCCAAAACTCCTCAACCTGTCTGTTTCACAATGAATTCAGCTCACACCAGATGTTGAGATTGATGTATTGCCAAAAGAACATGGAATGATTGATTCCCGACAAATGCTCCTGAAAAAGTCTCTGGCTGGCTTGCCGGTCATAGATGGCCTCGTTTACAAATGACTTCCGACGGAGCAAGTCCTCGATTTCGCGGCGATTTTCTGTTCGGAACCATTGGTCTGCCGGGGCATTGTGGCCAACTTTTTCCTTCCGGGCCCTGACTTTTTCTGGCAGGATGCCCTTCATCGCCTCACGCAAGATCCATTTGCCCAAACCTTTGCGAATTTTGTACTCATTGGCGATGCTGAAGCAGAATTCAACCAGCCGGTAATCCAGGAAAGGAACTCTGGCCTCGATCGAATGCGCCATGGTGTTTCTGTCTTCGGCCTTCAGAACCGGCGGCACGGTTTCATAGAAAAGTTCCAGGTACAGCCGCCGCGACAAATTGCCCTCGCAGGGCGACGCGATGACCGGGTTCCTGGCGTGGGGCAGAATTGCCGGCGATAGCGCGACTAAGTATTGGGAATACTTGTCGATTTCGACCTGGTTGTTCTGGCTCAGCTTGTCGATGTAGGCCCGTTCGCGATCATACTCCGCCGGGTCCCGGCCATGATTCTTCAGCCAGGCTTGTCGCTCAGCCGCGCAGTTGCCACCGGCGGCGCGGATGTCGCTGAAATGATAGTGGTAATGGTCCCAATACCCGCCCAGCAGCTCGTCGCCGCCGTGTCCGGTGAGAATTACCGGGATGCCGCACGCAGCAATTTGCTTGGTGATCAGATACAGGCTGTACCAGCTCACCGTGCACACAGGTTCATCATGAAAGGCGATCATTTCCTTCAGGGTCGGGAAGAGCGCTGCAGCCGAGGGATAAAAGAACTTTGACTCGACACCGGTCTTGTCGACGACGGCTTCAATAAACTCTCTTTCATCATAGTATCCGTTGCCGGTCACCGCCGAAAAGGTGGTCATATCTGTTTTGGATTCGACGGCCAGACAGGTGATCGAGGTGGAATCCATGCCCCCGCTCAGCATGCAGCCCACGGGCACATCGCTGCGCAAGCGAATCTTGACGGCGCTGCGCAAGAGATCCCTGAACTGCTCGACCAGGTCGTGCTGCGAAAGCGTGGCGCTCAAACTTTCCCTTGTCCTGAGCGTCCAGTAAGCCTGGCAAGTCGTCGAGCCGTTGGAATCGATTTTCAAAAAGCTTTGTTTGGGAACCTGAAGAATGTCTTTGAAGAAGCACTCATCGTCATTGTCAACCAGGCGGTAGTGGCGAGCCGCATAATCGACCACCTTTCTGGGATTGATTTCACGGGGCACGCGAGGATGTTCAAGAAGCGCCTTGAGCTCTGAGGCAAAGATAAGCACCGATGCGTCCTGGTAGTAATAAAGGGGTTTTTTGCCAAACCGGTCTCTCGAGAGAATGAGCTGGTCTGAACGGAGATCATAGATCGCCAGCCCCCACATGCCATTGAATCTTTCAAAACACCGGGTTCCCCACTCCAAATAGGCTTTGAGAACCACTTCGGAGTCGGAGGTGGAATGAAACCGGTGCCCCTTCTTCTCCAGAATTTTGCGCAATTCGACGTAATTGTAAACTTCGCCATTGAAGGCGAGCCACACCTTGCCATCGGCACCGGCCATGGGGAGATGTCCCCGCTCCGACAGATCAAGAATACTCAACCGCCGGTTGCCGAGGCCGACGCTTCCCTCATTCAACCGGGTTTCGTCCTCTTCAGACCGAAAGGGCGAGGCGATTTGCCGGCCAGGGTCGAGCAAGACGTACCCCCAGTCGTTGGGCCCTCGATGCGCCAGGGCGGTCGTCATTCTGACGATGTCACTTCTGGAAATCGAACTTTGACGCGGAGCAAAGCTGTAAAACCCGGCGATTCCACACATGGGCACCATCTACTCCTTTCCGAACCACTCATCGAGCCAACAAATGATCTTGTTCTGGTTTGCTTGCAGGTAGGATTCAAACGCTTCGATCTTATCTTCCTCAACCGCATTGACAAAAAGCTGATTGTGCTCGTTGGTGACCAGGGCAGTTTTGAACCCTTGTTTTCTCAGCCTCGAGTTGAGCGACGGCGCCAAATAAAAGCCCCAGCTGGTGGCGGTAAAATCACACTCCCGGCCGGAAGCGGTCCGGAAAGTCACCATTTCTTGCGGTTCTAAATGGATCTTGCCGCGGTCATAGATATCAAAGCCCTTGACCGTAAACACCCGGGGTGTGTCCAGGAATTCTGTCTTCATAAGCGTATCCCCGTTTCAGTCTTGCAAATGATTAGGAATATACCACTCACCCTTGTTGTCTCTTTGCCATATTTCTGTATTTCTGTATTTTTCCAATATTCTGCTCAGCGTGCTTTTCGTGTAGCCGAGATAAGAAACAAAGTCATCCAGATAGGCCGCAGAAAGCGGCTCCAAATCGTACTGTCGCACCAGGTTCTTTGCCTCCTCCCGCGAAATTCGACCATTTCTGATGTCCTCACAGGCATGGTCGGTTGCCCGGCCGTAGCCAAACTTCAAGACTTTCAGGTACTGGTGCAGTCTGTTTATTTTCTCATCGATTCCGACATAATTCCGGTAGGTGCCCTCTTTGTGACCTTGTAATGTCCTGAAGCCATATTGTCTCGCAATTCTCAGGTGCTCTTCTGAATCCCAGTAGAAATAGAAACTGCAAAATACGGCCTGAATGCCGGAGGTTTCAATTTCATCAGGAAAGTCATAATACTTGAGCATATCATAGGGGATGTTGTACTTTTCACCGATTCGCTGTGCCGTCAATTCCTTGTTGGCCGCATATTTGTTAAACCACTCCCGGGTGATGTTTTTGTCATTTGCTATTTTCTCATCGCCGCCATATTCGAATGCCGAGTTCTCCCCTAGCAAGACCAGAGGCACTTTTAGCTGCAGCGCGATCCAGAGCGGGTAGGCGTGCAACAAGGTGTGTGACATCAGGTCCGGATCCCCATAATCTTCTAAGCCGATTCTAGTCAGGCGATTATGCAGAACCTGCTCCGGCTTGTAGATCATGAGGTGTGCTTCCATGTTCTGGGGAATGAGGTTGAGATTGTAGTGCCCGATCTCGGTCTTGATGCCATAGTCGATGTTGACCGCCAGTATTCTCAACCCTTTTTGTTGTAACCGATGCACTTGAGTGATACTATCTTTGCCGCCGCTGACCGGCACCAGAACATCATAGAACGGCGCGTGTTGGGCTTTGATCTGTGAAACAAGCTCATAAAACTCCCGCTCTCTTGCCTGCCAGTCGATGCTGTCGAGCGCATCCTGCTTACGTTGATGCGCGATACAAGCATTGCAAACGCCCTGTTTATCAAAAGAGATATAGGGCTTAGTATTGGGCATGAGACAGTGTGTGCAGTACCTCACAGCTCATCTCCTCGTAATCAGGAAATCACCCAAAAGCAAACCATCCAACTCCGAGTTGTCCATGGTGGTCATGGCTTCTCCGGGTCCCAGGACGATGGGCATGCCGTGGAGATTGAAACTGGTATTCAAGATCCCGCCCACACCCGTCATTCGCTCAAACTCCTTGATAATTCGATAATAGTCGGGATTTCTTCTCTTTTCCAGAATCTGAGGTCTCACGGTGAAATCCGCAGGATGAAGCGCCGCAATCAGCTCATCTTGCGCCTTTTTCGTCGAGTCGAACGCCATTGTCATAAACGGGGAGGACAACCGTTTGGGATTGACCACGTAATCTTCTTCCCGTTCCGAAAGGATGGTGGGCGTGAAAGGCATCCAAAAGTCGCGGAACTTGATTTGCGAATTGATCTTTCTAACCACAGACCACTTCCTCGGATCGGCCATGATCGAACGGTTGCCCAGGGCTCGCAGTCCGAACTCCATTCTGCCGCAACACCGCGCAATCACCATCCCCTCGGTCAGAAGTTTGGCCACATATTCTGCTGTCACACCTTTCTCGACACCATATTTTTGCTCGACTTTCAGCTCCCGCAGCACTTCTTCAATCTCATCGTTAGCGTATTCGGGGCCGAGGTAAATATTGTCGAGCGGCTTGATGGCCTTGAACATTCTGCCGTTATTCTGTTGATGTTCCCACATCACCCTATAACAGGCGCCTAACGGAAGCGAGGTATCGCCTGCCGCCGGGACGACATAAATCTCGTCAATAGAATCCAGCTCTGCAATTCGCTTGCACGCCTTGATGTTTTGGGCCACGCCGCCCGAAAAGACAATTCGCCCCAGGTTTGTGTTTTCATAGCAGGCCCGGGTCCATTCGACCAATCGATTCTCCAGGAATAATTGCAAGCCACCGGCAATGCCATCAAAACGATGACCCTCCAGCTTGTCCCGGAACCAAAAATACAAGTCTTCGGGTTTCTTGTCATAAACGATGTCCAGGTTTTCAACTTTCAAGATATCCTTGAAGACTCTGTAGCTCTTTTCAACTTCCTTGACGTTGGCGTATGGTGCCAGCCCCATGACTTTGTATTCATGCTGAGCCGGTTTCATGCCCAAGATAAGCGTGATATACTGGTAGATATGTCCAAGATGATTCTCCAACGTACTCGAAAGCTCTTCTTGTTCGGCTGCATCAAAAATTGTCACCGTCCCATTCGAATAATCGCCAACACCTTCTGAGGTCAGAGACAATACTTTCCCACGCAATGGGCTGCCAAAATAGGCGTAGAATCGGTGGCAATCTTCATGCGTGACCGTCCGGACTTTTTCTTGTGCGATTTCCAGCTTCTTGCTCACAATTCGGCGGCGAATGCGCGCCATTTCTGCCATCTCATCCGGGTCCATGTAGCCGGTGAGAAGATGGTCCATGGGGTAGGTCTGGTCATATTGAAAGCCTTGACGATTCCGGTATAACTCATAGTAGTTGGCCTCCCGGTGCTCGAACAGTTTTGGCTTCCAATATTTGTGTTGCTCCTCCACCCAATCGTCCACGCTGAAGTTGGCGTTCCGTTTGATTTTTGTTAAAACGGGATTCCACTTATGCGAGGCCAGGACCACCTCATCTATGTCATTGGTTTTTGTTCCAGTCTGACGAAGGATGGCAGCGATCGCTTTTTCGGGATAGCCGTAGTCTCCTTTGAGACCCGTAAACCGTTCTTCCTGTGCCGCGGCCACGATTTCGCCATCGATCATCAAAGCTGCCGACGCGTCATGCGCTTCCTGAATGCCGAGAATAATTTTCATGATTCCCTATGATTCCCTTCGTTAGAGATGGTTTTGTTCGAGAAATATTTTGGAATTGATAAAGCTGAAAAGGAATTTGCTATAGCTGTTTGGAAGATGTGTTTTATCGAGCAGCTGTTCGATTTTCTGTTTATGGACTACCTCGAATATGGGGCTATCGTCCAACAAGAATTCCCGCTCTGACTTTGAGCTGAGATTTACGATTGAATGAATGGAGGCATTGAACCCCTTCTTTCTTCGATCCAGGCGAACGCTATCGTTCAAGATTCCCTTGACGGCCTCACGCAGAATATATTTCCCATAGCCCTTCTGAATCAGAAGCTCGTTTGGAATAGCGTACGCGAAACTGAATAGACGGGAATCCAGATAAGGACTTCTGTTCTCAAGGGAATATTGCATGGAATTCAGATCGTCTTCATGGAGAATGACCCGCGTGCCTTCGTAGAAGACTTCGTTCAGCATGCGATTTCTAAGCAGAGAATCACAGAAGCGGGCTTCAACAAAGTCCTCAGAGAACTCTTCTTTCACGTAGGTTGCGAATTCATCATTGTTGAGATAGATATGTTTGCGAAAGGCCGGGGCCTCAAAATACAATTCCGGATTCTTCAGGAAGGGATTGCGAACCATGCCACGCACATACTCGTTCCAGTTGCGCAGGCACTGCGGATAATCCGGATGGTTTCGCATCTCATAGAGATGCAGATTAAAATGGTCGTAATACCCCGTCAGCAATTCATCCGCGCCGGTGCCCGAAATCGCCACTCGATAGCCGTTGCGGGATATTTGCTCTGACAGAAAGGAATGAATGTAGTATGAAATCGTGTACACAGGCGCGTCGTGGTAGTGCACCAGGGCGCGAAGCCGGTCGATCGCCTGCCCGTGGGTGAGCTCAATGATCGTGTGTTTACATTGCAAATCATCGAGGGTCGATCTGATGTTGTCATATTCATTGTACCGTTCATCAGGATCGATGATTGAAAAGGTCGAGACTTCATAGCCGAGTTGTTTGGCTGCGATGGAGACAAGCGCAGATGAATCGATGCCCCCGCTGAGGCAGAATGCCAAAGGAACGTCTGACCGCAGCCTGAGTTTGATGCTCTCGCTCAAATGGTGCCGGACACCCTCGACCGCCTCAGCCACCGTCATCTCCCGCGGGGCATGCACCGGATTCCAATACCGGGTGACCCGCAGCCCCAGCCTCTCGTCAACAGTCAGGTTGGTCGCGTAGTCGACTTCTTTGACATTTTCAAAAAAGGTCTCTCGAGTTTTGTAAAGCGACTTATAGCCGTTGACCAAATACCGAAGCATCTGGTTTTGATTAACGGTGAAAGGTGCACCGGAAAGCGCTTTCAAGAACTTGATTTCTGAACCAAAGAAGAAGCCATCGTCCGTCCGGGTGTAGACCAGCGGTTTTTCAGCAAACCGGTCCCGGGAAAGCAGAAGCTGTTTTCTTCTCTTGTCGTAGATTGCAAAACTCCACATGCCTTCAAAATACTGCACACACTCGTCACCATAATGAAGATAGTACTGCAGCAGCACCTCGGTATCCGAAGCCGTGCGAAATCCGACACCCTTTCGCTTCAATCTCTTGCGCAGCTCAACATAATTGTAGATTTCACCGTTGAAAACGAGTGTGCAATCATCGATGGTAAACGGCTGATTTGCCCGCTCATCAAGGTCGATGATGCTCAGCCGGGAGTGTAAGAGCGCGATATTCAAGGGAGGCGCAGAGAACATGAAAGAGCCGCGATGGTCCGGACCCCGGTTTGCCATCAGCTCGAGGGTTCGCTCTATTGTCACTCTGTCGAACGGCGCGTGTCCAATATATCCCGCAATTCCACACATAATCGCTACGGTCTTGCAAAAAAGTGCAAAATATGGAACACGGATAAGACGGATTTAACGGATCGGAACGGATTGGACTTAATCATAATTCACGTCATGTGTCGAAGTCAGTGGAATGAGGAGCATGTGGCTCGTGAATCTCTTGGTTTTCACCCAAAATCAGATCCGTGTAAATCCGTTCTATCCGCTAAATCCGCGTTCCATTCATTTGGGTCTTTGCTGCCTGAGGAATTAGGTCACGAAAATACGCTTGAGGTGAAACAAGTTGTCTCTATGGCTGTTGGTGCCATCCATGGCTGTGGGACAACAGACCACGCCATGTTTCTGCAAAACGCGGATCACCTCGTCCGAGTAGCAGTGCTCCAACCCTTCTGGATAGGAATAATGGACCGTTTGTATTCCAGCCTTCTTGTCCAAATAAGCAAAACTTGTTCTGACTTCTTTTTCCAGTTCAGCGGAGCTCAGGAACGAAAGGATAACATGACGATGCGTATGTCCCCCAACCGTAAAGTCCGGATCCTCATGCAGTGTTTTGGCTTGCGGCCAGCTCATTTTGAGATCGATAGGCTGATCACTTTGATAGATTTCTGTGAGACCACACTGCTGAAAAATATCACTGACCAGCGTATCCACCTCGAGGTTGGCGTTTCGCTTGGCGCTGGCTCGAATATCGTCCAGAATATCTTTCCGCTCCTGTTCACTTGCAAAGTCTCTGGGTCGCTCATACCACGGCAATCTCAACGTCCCTTTCGGAGTCGCTTCCAGACAATACTCGATTCGGTCGATCCACGACATGGTGTTGTTCTCGACAAAGTCCGTCGTCAGGTAAAAGGTTGCCGGGATTTGGAAATCCTTGAGGATGGGAGCCGCGATAGAATAGTTGTTTTCAAATCCGTCGTCAAACGTCATCACAAAGGAGCGCGGCGGAAACGGCTCCCGCTCATGGTGGCAGGCCACCACGTCTTCCATTGACATCGGATAGCCGGTTTGCCTGAGGTGTTTGACCACCGCATAAAAGAAATCTTTTTCCAGATGTTTTCGCGTGTAGTTTCTGATCTGGTAATCCGATTTCTCAACCACGCCGTGGAAGAGGAAGATGGCTAAGGTCGAGTCGGTGAGTCGCTGGCCGTAATTCACAGTTTTGCCGTATAGCTTTCAAACCGCTTGACACAGATATCTTTGAGAACGGCGGGCATGAACGAATAGTACCGTCCCGAGCTTCGCTGAGGCCGCGAGATGAACCGTCCAAATCTGGCGTACATATCCAGGGCCGAAACGACCAATTGCACGCAGACCTCCGTGTTGAACCTGCGTAATTCGTGCAGCCGCATTCCCGGGAACAGCCGAATTGGCGCTTGCAGGATGATCTCGCCATCATCCAGGTCTTTGTTCACATAATGCAGCGTGGTGATCAAATTCGAGTAGTCTCGATGATAGATGGCCCACAGATGGGAATCCAACCCCCGGTAGGCCTCCGGATCTCCGCCATGAAGGTTGACCATGTTCGGTGAGGCCAGCCGCAACAACTCCTCACGAATGATGCCGGTACCAAAGACGACCATGACATCAGGCTTCAGACGAGTCAGATGCTCCAGGGCCCGTGGGTCATTGACCGAGTCGACAAGAAACGGCCTGGCGATATCAGCCAACGTCGTGCCGTTTCCGTCGAAGAAAACGCGCCGCTCGTACTCCTCCCGCTCATGTTCGAAGGGGTGATGCGTCTCGAAGCGCGGTGAGAGCGTCTGCTGCTCGACGACGACACACAACTCAGGGAAGACCTTCCCGAGCTCTCGCACAAAGAACGTATGGTGAGTCGTTTCAGTTGTTAAGACGGCGATTCTCATCAGAGATGACTTTCTCCCCGGGACATCCTGTAGCGCGACATTCATGTCGTGACAATGCAGTCCCAAAAATTACAGAATTCAAGCGTCAAAGAATTCGGGCAGAATAGGGTCGCCCATATGGACTGGCTTTCGTAGAACCTTGCCCAGCACTCGAGTTTCTTTACCCGGCGGCAGCCCCATCGCCGGGCGAACCCAGGTGATATCATCTGCTGAAATGGCCGTGCCGGCAGCCAGATCACGCTTTGCGACGATCGTGCGTCGAACCAGGGATTCGATTGATTTTTCGCTTTTCTGCGGCATTTTGAGTCCGGTTCCGAGGAGCTCCCGAGCTTGCTTGACCTTTTCCACCAGCACAGCGAGCTCTCGAGGATCAGCGGCTAACTGGTGGTCCCGAAAATCAGAATAATGCTTGTTGATGGTGAAATGCTTTTCGATGATGCGCGCGCCGAGCGCAACCGCGAGCACTGCCGCCTCGAGCCCCAGGGTGTGGTCTGAATAGCCAACCGTGCAATGGAATTCGTCCTGGATAGTCTTGATGGCGAGCAAATTGGTTTCTTCAGGAACAACGGGATAACTGGAAACGCAGTGCAAGATGGCTAAGGACTGTTGAATATTCTCCTCGTGCCAGGTCTTCTCAATCAGCGATTTCGAATACCCGAGTTGTGTGAGATCCGCCAATCCGGCCGACAGAAGGATGGGTTTGTGAGTTCTGGCAACACATTCAAGGAGCGGATAAAAGGTATTATCACTGGAAGCGATCTTGAACGCCGAAACAATCTTGTCCAGAAAACGCGCACTCTCCAACTCGAACGGGGTGGAAATAAAGATCAACCCTGACTTCGCTGCCAGCTTGCTGAGCTTCTCGAATTCATCATATGACAATTCAAAGGACTTCAACCGCTGATAGCGCTCTTCATCCCTCCTGCTGACATAATGCTCTGTTTTGAAGGTTTGAAACTTGACCGCATTCGCACCGGCTTCCGCGGCCAATCCCACCAGGTCCTCGGCCAGGGTGTAGCTTCCTTCATGATTATTGCCGACCTCAGCAACAATCAAGATGTCTTTCTCCGTGTCAAAGCGGTCTATTCGCATCTATTCCTAACCGAATCACAGAGCATTAATCATCTTTTTTTGACAGGATAACAGGATAAACCGGATTTGCAGGATTACTCTTCTCCAGGTAAAACTCTAACCGAAAGCATAACCTGCGCTGCCATTCAACGCACTTAAATTGATTAACATA
>JBHHXT010000151.1:0-11995 GCA_046757165.1 bacterium
GAGCATTTCACTCCTTACGTGGTGGCCCTTGTTAGTTAGGCGAGATTCATGAATTGTCGAGGTTAGAGATCGTGGAGATTCTGAGGGCAATCTTGCTTTGAAATCTTGACCTGGCTGGAACGGCGGGCCAAGCTGGCCCATCCTGGTTCAGACTCTGAACGAGTTTGAACCTTCGTCTCCCATTTGCCTCCGGTCACAATGTCAACTCCACCTGCAATCCCCATCTCCGATCTCGATTGCCCATAATTCGATCCGCACCTGAGCCGATCACCTCCACGCCATCGCGAAACAATTCGGAGTATTTCACATAAAGCGCTGATTTGCGCAACGGTCGATACGCCAGCATGGCATACCAGCGCGTGCCGCGCCCATACAGCGCCCGGTTGGTCACCACGCCCGGCAAATCGTTCTCATACTGAAAGACGCGTGAATCGAAGGAGTCCGTGTCGAAAAACGTGATGCGCGCGGCCAGGTCCAGGTGGGGCGTGGGTCGAAAACGAACGTCCTGATAAATCAGCATTCCGGTTTCATTTTGCACGCTCAGGTCACGGCCGAAGCCGTCGTACAGGGTTTGGAGAAACTCCACCCGCCCTCTAAGTCGCAGTTCTTTGGAGAAGCGGTAGTCCAGTTGCAGCCGCAGTTGTCGCTGGCGGCGCGCAACGAAGCTCCTGATCTCACGGTCCAGCGGATCTTTGAATTTCTGCGTGAGCTGTCGCGATTTTTCTCGATACCGTAGAACAACCCCAAGGCGCGATCCGAGTTTCTGTTCAACCTGTGCGAGAAAACCGTTGCCTTGTACGGGCAACGGCTCGAAAAAGGTGCGCCAGGGAAAGGCATACGTGTCGTAATAGGCATCGATGATGGTTGTGCGGGTTGGCCTCACCTGAAGACCGGTGTAAAAGCCCTTCTCGTTTTGCGTCGTTCCGTTCCGCTCCCCGAAGCCAAAACCGTGAAAATTCTGAAAATCTCTCTGGTAGTCGCGATAGAGAACAGCCAGCTGCACCGTGGGCCAATCGAGCCGCGTGCCGGCCAGAAATGCTGTGCCCGCGCTTTTCGAGCGGGCGAATTCACCGAAGAGCTCCAGCAGGCCGGAGGCATAGGTCCAGTCCAGACCCATGACGTGGTTGTCCTGGCCACGGAATTTGAACCGGTTTCTGACCAAATCGGGATCCTGAAACCGTTTATCAAATGAGGTATGATAGAACGTGGCGCCGACCGTGAGGCCGCGCGGTGAAAGATATTGAAATCTGCCGCCAACGAGTGTCTCCTGCACAACGTCCTTCTTGCGTTTCTCATTATCGTTGCGGTGGAAGCCGCTGGTGAACAAGCTCGAAACTCCGTCCTTTGAAATCAGGGTGGCGTCCAGCCCATTTTGAGAGACGAAGCTCGATAGTTCGAACCTGTCAGCGCGGAATGTCGCGGACGCTCCCAGCAAGGCAGCGTTTTCATCCACCGTGAGGTAGCCGCGTGCCCCACGTCCTCTTTTTCGAATCGGGTAGATCGCGTCTGAGCTCTTTGAAAAGCCATACGGTCCCCAGAAGACCAGGCCCTGTCCGAACTGGAGCTGATAATTGCCCACTAACAAGGTCAGACGGTCTGTGACCGTCATGGTAAGGTAAAAGAGCCGGAGGTCGTCCAGTCGGTTTTCACCGCTGTCCTTTTCCAGCAGCACGCCGCCTGCGAACCTGTCCAGGAGGGCGAACCGGAAGCGATTGTAGAGTTTTGCGGCCGAGCTCTCATAGGTCCCGTCTTCAAAGCCGACCGGCTTGTCGATTCGGTTTGAAATCCTGGTGCGCCAGGCGAGGGCACTGTGGTGGGGTGCAGCCGGTTCGGTAGACTCAACGGTGACGATGCTGCTGAGGTACTCAAAGGTTTCGGCATCCATTCCGGGCAGGGCGCGCAGGTCTTCTTTAGAGCCGAACCGTCCGTTTTCTTGCCGGTAGCGGACGATCTCTTCTCTCAGACTCGGTGGCAGGCCCGGAATGGATCTGAGTTGTTCACGCGTCGCGGTGTTCAGGTCGATTGGATTTCTTCGCAGCGCGGCCAGCAGCTCCACAAGTTCGGATTGTTCAGAGCTGTCTTTTTGCTCTTCGAGCAGGTGCTCCTCCAGAGTTTCCTGGCCCGCGGCCGGGGAGATTGAGCCTCGAATCAGGACGGCCAACACCAGAAACAGGGCGCGTTTTGGCATGATCACGCCATCATTTGTTTGCAGACGGCTGCGGCGGGGCAGCGGTAACAAATTCTTTCAGCTTCTCGAGTTTCCCTGGCCCGATGCCTTTGACTTTGAGCAGGTCATTCACGGTTTTGAACAGACCATTGGCGTGCCGGAATTGGATAATCGCTTGCGCTGTTTTGTCGCCGACCCCGGGTAGGGTTTTCAGCTCCTCCGCGGTTGCGGTGTTGAGATTGACTTTTCCCATGTGCCCGGGCGTCTTGGCGTCGAGGTTCTGTGCTGAGCGCTTTTGGTATTCTTCTGTTGCAACCGGAGATGGAGGTCGGGGCTCATTCTTCTGATCTTGTGCGCCAAAGGTGATCGAGAGCGACACCTGGTGCGTCAGACCCAGGTCGTTGTTGGAAAAGAAAGCGTAGTCGATGGTAAAGGAGCGAACCCTGACGCCAAATCCGGCTGTGAACCGGTCCGGATTGTCTGCCGCTCCGGTGCGAATGGCCAGGTTCTCGACAGGCCGATATTCAGCGCCAAACCGGAATTCCTCCTCGAAGCGCACATCTTTGAACAGCTCGAGGTTGATAATCAGCTCTGGCGCCGGAACAAGCGACAACCCGGTTGTGATGGTCTGCGGGAGCTGCTCGCCTGCCTGGCCGATCTGTGGTCGATTGAGATTTCTTGTGAAGACGCCCCAACGAACACGGGATGTGAACGGGACCACAAATCCCACGTCCAGGCCCAGGGCGCCGCTCGAGCCGTAGCCGTTTATCTCGAGCGTTTGATACCTGAGGGCCACGCCGTAATAGAGTTTGTGTCTAATCTGGTGACTCCAGGCCGCTGAGAATGTCTGCTCGGTGTAGAGACCGTTGCCGAGCGTGAGAATGCCCAGGCTGGCGCGGAAGCGTGAGACCGGCAACGTTGCCGCCAGGGAGCCAAAGTGAACGTCCTCCAGTCCGAATGGCTTTTGGTAGAACAGCGAGATTTCGATGCCAGAGAGCTGGCTCAGTCCGCCCGGGTTCAGAAAGACGGCATCTGCCGTGTTCGCCAGCGCCACGTAGGTGGCTCCCATGGCAAGGGAGCGCGCGCCCATGGGCGGAGCATCGAGTCCGGCATGAGCCGGCGCTGCCATGAGGAGACTCGAGCCGGCGCAGCAGATCGCGAGCATTCGTCGCGCCACAGCCAGTGCAGCAATTATTCCCTTGACAAACATGGCACGTTTTGTTTATCTTGATTTGTCCATTCAGTATGCTAGTCGTCCAACAAAACCTGGAGGTACCGAGCCGTGCGCTACCTTGACGCTGCTTGCAACAGAAGTTGTTTCGCCCGCCATGGATGCGTCTTTGTCGCTGTTCTGCTCGCCTGTCTTGGCACCTCTGTGGCCTACGCGGGCAGCGTTACAGCTAAGGTACACGTCATCATCGACAAGCTGCCGGTGGACAAAGAGGAGAAGATGAAGGATTTTCACGCCGCTATCAAGGAGTATATCGAAGGTGTCGAATGGCTTGAAGATGATGATCGTATGCCCATCGAGATTTCGCTGCAGCTTTTCTTGACCGAGATCGTTTCGAATGTCGAGGACCGATACAAATGCGAGTTTCTTATCTCGGGCACGGATGTGCAATACTTTGACAAGCGTGTGCGCTTTCCCTATCACCCGGGTGATTTGCTCGTTTACAATGAACAGTCTGTCGAGCCCCTGACGGCTGTGCTCAATTTCTACATCAATCTGATTCTCGGCAGTGAGCTCGACAAGGTTCGGGGGTTCGGCGGTGATGTCTACTACAACAAAGCGAGAAATTTCTCCGCGCTTGGAAAGTTTGTCCGCACCCAATTTATTTTTGGCTGGACCCAGCGCGAGGAATTGATCAAGCGCGTCTTTGTTGAACCTTTCATCACTTTCAGAAAAATGAAAGATTACTATTTTTACGCCCTGTACGTGCTTGAAGAAGAGAAGAATAAGCAAGAGGCCCGCGAAAACATCATGACTGCCTTAACGCTTATCGAAGACGTGTTGGAAAAAAAAGCGGACCTGGAAGAACCCAAACAGTTCTTAGACGCGCACTACCTCGAGATCATCGATATTTTCAAAGACTATGGCCATCGCAACGAAGTTTTCAAAAAGTTGATCAAACTCGACCCCGACCATAAGGAAGTCTATCAGCATCATATCACAGGTTCCTGAACTCCGCACTCACTCTTTGTACATCTTGACGACCGCTTTGCCGTCCTGGTCCATATAGCCGCGGTACATGCCTTTGGTGTTAAAGGTCATGTCGATGTTGCCGTCTCTGTCCATGGCAATAATTCCTCCTTTTCCCCCCAGTCTTTCCAGTTTTTCCAGGATGACTTTATCCGCCGCTTCTTGCAGCGAGAGCCCCTGGTAAGCCATGAGCGCGTGAACATCGTAGGCGACCAGCAAGCGCATGAAATACTCGCCGTCGCCGGTTGCAGAGACGGCGCACGTCTGGTTGTTTGCGTAGGTTCCGGCGCCGATGAGCGGAGAGTCGCCCACACGACCGTAGCTCTTGTTGGTCAATCCGCCGGTCGAAGTGCCGGCGGCCAGATTGCCGTCTTTGTCCAGCGCGACACATCCCACGGTGCCCCTTTCTTTTTCAGTGAATTGCAATTTGTCGCGCTCCTCCTGCCGGTCATTTGTTTGCTTTTCTTGCCGGGCCTGCTTCTCTTTGGCGCGCTGCAAACTCTGCCAGCGCCTCTCGGTGAAAAAGTAGTAGTTGGAGACTGTCTCAATGCCATGTTGCACGCCATAGTCTTCCGCCCCCTGTCCGACCATCATCACATGTGGCGACTTTTCGAGCACAAGGCGGGCCAGGCTGATGGGGTTCTTGATGTGCTTGACGCTGGCGACAGCCCCGGCCTGCAACGTTTTGCCGTCCATAATAGATGCATCCAGCTCGTTGGTGCCATCGCTCGTAAACACGGCCCCTTTGCCGGCGTTGAATAACGGGGAATCTTCCAGAATCTTGATGGTGGCCTCGACAGCATCAAAGCTTTTGCCGCCATTCTTCAGGATTTGGTATCCGGTCGCCAGCGCCTCTTCAAGCTCGAGCACGTACGCCTTTTCCAACTCTGGTGTCATTTTTTCCCTGGAGATCGTGCCGGCGCCGCCATGAATCGCCAGACCAAATGGCGCCTCTGGTGCCGGCTGCGCCATGGTTTTGATTGGCAGCATGGAGGTGAGAGCCAGTACACCGGCCATAAGCGCTCGCCTCCTGCTCCCTTTCCTTAGT
Source organism: bacterium (assembly GCA_046757165.1). GTDB lineage: Bacteria > Zhuqueibacterota > Zhuqueibacteria > Oceanimicrobiales > Oceanimicrobiaceae > JBHHXT01. The sequence goes on from JBHHXT010000151.1 coordinate 5,416, forward strand.
AATGATCCGTCATGCCGGCGAATTTTTGAACCCGTCTTTCCGATACAAAACGAAACCGTGCGGTGAAGAAAATGGTTCGGTCGCATGATCACGCCTCCATCAGTTGGGCAACTATGGCAACTATTATGATGAGACAACATGGAGTTGAAGAGAAAGCCAATAACTATAAAATAGCGATTCCATGCCTCAGTGTCAAGACGCGGAACAATTTTTTGTTGGATTTGTACCAGGATTGTGGTATATTTGTTCGTTTTACAACCTGGAGATCGAGCTTCCAATGTTCATGTCTAACACTTCTACACCTGTGCGCTACCTTGTCTTGATTCTTTCTGGCTTTGCCCTACTGAATGCGGGTGTGCGCGCTCAAACGGCGGAAAACAACCAGAGGAGCTATCATCCCAAAGCCGCGGATCTGGTCATCCAGGGTTCGATATATGAGCTGAAAGGCGAGTATGAAAAGGCGCTCAACGCCTTCAACGAGGCTCTGATCTACGAGCCGAACTCCGCCTCCATTTGCTACGCGGTCGCAAAAGATTATGTGCTGCTTGCGAAGCTCGAGACTGCGGTGCAGATGCTCAGAAGAAGCATCGCTCTCGATCCCGATTTCGTGGAAAGCCGGCGCTTGTTAGCGACCATCTACCACCGCAAGGGCCAGACCGAGCTCGCAGAAGAGCAATACCTGAACATCATACGCATCGATTCGGCCAACATCGATGCCCATCTGCAGTTGGGCGCGATTTACCGTTCCCAGGACAAGCACAAAAGGGCGGCGGCTCACTACGAAACGCTCGTCGATATGGGACGGGCAGATAGCGAAATCCAGTTTCAATTGGGGAATCTCTACTTCCAGATCAAGGAATACGAAAGGGCTTATCAAACATTTCATCAGTACATTCGCGACTATCCTGAAGTTGAACAAGGATACCTGGCCATCGGCGCGGTTCTGATTGCACAAAAGGATACCGTGGGTGCGATCGAATGGTATGAGAGAACATACGAAGAAAACGAGCAGTTTCAAGCGGTACGGGAAGAGCTGGCAAATACCTTTATCGTCACCAAGAACTGGCAGGCCGCGATCAGGCTCTATCGCGAGGCCATCGCAGCGGATACATCCGACATCCTGTCCCGGCTTCGGCTCGGCGACCTTTACCTCTTCAAGGGCGACACCTCCGACGCCATCTATGTTTTTCAGCAGTTGAGCGAGTCTGACCCGAAGGAATGGCGGGCTTACTACAAACTGGGGCAAATCTATTTCAGCGGCGGAAAATTCAAGGCCAGCATTCCCTATTTTGAACGAACGGTCGAGCTGAATCAGTCGTTGGCTGATCCGTGGTTCCGTCTCGGGCTTGCCCATCAACAAGAAGGGGACCTGGAGCGGGCCGAAGAGGATTATCGCAAGGCCCAGGCTCTGGCGCCGCAGCATCCGTGGACAAATTTCAATTTGGGCAACCTGCTCCTGGTGCGAAAAAAGACGGAAGCGGCAATCGAGTTTCTGCTCAACGCGGTGAAGGGCGATCCGCAGAGCGCGGCTTTCGCCAGCACCCTGGCCGCCGCATACGATGCACTCAACGACCACGTAAGAAGTGAAGAGTACTACCGCAAAGCGCTCGAAATCGATCCCGACAATCCAACCATTCTCAACAACTATAGCTACAGTCTGGCCGAACGCAATGAAAGATTGGAGCAAGCGCTCACCATGGTTGAAAAGGCGCTGCAGAAGGAGCCGGGGAACGGCGCATTCCTGGATACCATCGGCTGGATCTATTACCGCCTGGATAATTATGAACGCGCGCTGCAATACATCAAGAAGGCTGTGGAAGTGCGGGACGGCTCGGCCGAAGTCCTGGAGCATCTTGGCGATGTTTACGACAAGCTTGGTGAAAACGAGCGGGCGACGCAATACTGGCAGCAGGCACGCGAGCTGGAGCCGGCGCGGCAAAGCGTCCTGATCAAACTGGGGATCAACTAAATCAGAAGCAAAACTGAATTCCTGAACCCAAGACGCCTGCGCCTCGAGTTACATTTGCTTATGGTCACTTTCCTGGCCGCAGGCTGCGCCACGACCTCCAGAGTTCCTGACCTGTCCAACATTACCACCCAGACGATTCAGTCCAAAGTGCTGCGAAATTTCAACAAGCTCGTGAGCTTCGAGGGCAGAGCGCGTGTGATCATCGAGCTGCCAGGGGAGGGGTATCGGGGGAGCTCCCGGGTCTATATCAATCTACCGGATTCTGTCTACGTCAAGACAGAGGCGATCCTCGGCATCGACATCGGCGCCCTCTTTCTGGACCGCTCCTATTTCGGCGCTTATGCGCCACGAGAGAACGTGCTCTATTACGGCGAAGCCGAGCTGCTGGACCTGCGCGATTTTCTGCAGGTCGAAATCGAGACCGATGAGCTGGTTGAAGTGCTGACGGGGTTGATACGAATTGCCCCGGAACCTGGCGCCACGCCGGCGTTCGACGACGGGAAATTTCTCATCTCTTTCCCGCTCGGGAACGGAACCCAAAGAGTCTGGGTGGACCCGAAAAAGTATGTTGTGACCCGGAGCCAACTGGTGGACACGCGCGGCCGTGTGATTCTGTTGAAAGAATTCAGCCGCTTCAAGACCAGGAAGGGAATTGTCTTACCGCAGACCATCAAGATCACCCGGCCGCTGGCGCGAGAGCGTCTAACGGTCTACTACACCAGCCAGAAAATAAACAAGCTCATCGTCCCGGAGAAGTTCCGCCTCAAAACCTCAAAGAATGCACGGCGAGTCTATTGGGGCGACTTGGAACGGTCGCAACTTGGCCGGAATCGCAAAAAATGAATGAGCTGTTGGCTATTGGCTAATTGCCAAAAGCCAATCAGAGAACAAAAGCTAACAAATAGCCTTAAGCCGGACGAGTCGGAACCCAAAAGATTTTTTCCTGAATTGAGCGGTTCCTGACCAGGGGTGTTCGGTGTACAAGCTTCAGCTTGGTGGGGTGAGGGGAAAACACGCCAAAGCGTGAACACCCTAATTCTGAACACCTGAACCTGTTGAAAGGTTGAGAAAAAAATCTGTCGCCGTAACTTACAAAATAGAGTTATCCGTAGCCCTGAGTTGTAAAGTCTTGCCAAAAAACGGCGAGACTTTACAACTCAGGGATTAATCAGCAAGCTCGAGGCCAACAGCGAACGGCCAGCAGCTAACAGCTAACAGCCAAACAGGAAAATGACCAGCTCAAAAAAGATCGCCCCAAAAGTCTCCGTCGTCGTGCCCTTGATCAACGAGGAAGAGTCGCTCCAGGAGCTGCATCAGCAGATCTCTGCTGTTCTGGAGGCGGAGAAACTGGCCGCCGAAATCCTCTATATCGATGATGGCTCGAGCGATGGTTCGATGCGGGTGCTGCGTGACCTGCACGAGAACGACCCGCGGGTGCGCGTGTTCCAGTTTCGCCGCAACTATGGCAAATCGGCGGCGCTGGCGCTGGGATTCAAAGAGGCGCGCGGGCAGGTCATCGTCACCATGGACGCCGACTTGCAGGATGACCCGAAAGAAATTCCAAACTTGCTGGCCAGGATAGAGGAAGGCTATGATCTCGTTTCTGGCTGGAAGAAGAACCGCAAAGATCCCTTCATCAAACGCAACACCTCCAGGTTGTTCAACTGGGTCACTTGCAGAATGACCGGGCTTCGAATTCACGACATCAACTGTGGGTTGAAGGCGTACCGCCGCGAGGTCACCGACACCGTCAACGTTTACGGCCAGCTTCATCGCTTCTTGCCCGTGCTGTCGCAATGGGAGGGATTCAAAGTTGGCGAAGTCGTCGTGCGCCACCACGCAAGAAAATATGGCCGCACCAAGTTCGGGATTTCGCGATTCACCGCCGGTTTTTTTGACTTGATTACCGTCTTGTTTATTACCCGCTATACCAAACGGCCACTGCATCTTTTTGGCTCCATCGGTGCTGTTTCGTTTATTTTTGGCCTGGTTATCAGCACTTACCTGGCTATTGAGCGTATTTTCTTTCAAAAGTACCTCTCCAAACGACCGCTGCTCTTTCTCGGCATTCTGACCATCATCGTCGGGGTTCAATTTGTTTCCATCGGACTGTTAGGGGAAATGATCACAGAGGGGAGAAAGACTCGAGTCGACTATTCAATCAAGAATGTCCTGGAATAAACGATAAACGGGGGCACCATGATTATTCGCAGCAAAGCACCTTTACGATTAGGGTTGGCCGGCGGCGGCACAGACGTGTCCCCTTACAGCGACCAATTTGGCGGCTATGTGTTGAACGCCACCATCGACATGTACGCCTATTGCACCATCGAAGTCACCGACAACAACAAGATAGAGATTCATGCCATCGATCAAAAACGATGCTTCGAGTCGCCGGCGGTCGAGCATCTGGCAATCGACGGGACGCTCGACCTGCACAAAGGGGTCTACAACCGGATTGTCAAGGACTATCATGGCGGCCGGCCCCTGTCGTTCAAGATGACCACCTTCTCCGATGCCCTGGCGGGGTCCGGGCTGGGGTCATCTTCGACCATGGTGGTGGCGATGTTGAGCGCGTTTGTCGAGTGGCTCAATCTGCCGTTCGGCGAGTATGATATCGCGCACCTGGCCTACCAGATTGAGCGCCAGGATATCGGCCTCTCAGGCGGCAAACAAGACCAGTACGCCGCTACATTTGGCGGCGTCAACTTTATGGAGTTCTACGACCACGACCGGGTCATTGTCAATCCCCTGCGAATCAAGCAGTGGATACTGGACGAGCTGGAAACGTGCATGGTGCTGTGTTTTACCGGTGTTTCGCGCGAGTCGGCAAAGATCATCGATGAGCAGACGCGCAACGTCACCGAGAAGAGGCAAAAGTCCATCGATGCCATGCACCAGCTCAAGGCGGATGCGTTGGTCATGAAGGAGGCGCTTTTGAAAGGCGAAATGAGCCGGTTTGCCAAGTATCTCAGCAGGTCGTGGGAAGCGAAAAAGAACATGGCCAACACCATCACCAACCGCGAAATCGACCAGATCTACCAGGCCGCGCTGGAGGCTGGCGCATATTCAGGAAAGATCTCCGGCGCCGGCGGTGGCGGATTCATGATGCTGATCGTCGACCCGACGAAGAAAGTGAGTGTGATAGAAGAACTCGGCCGCTTCCGGGGCGAAGTCTTCAAAGTGCATTTTACCAAGAAGGGAACGGTTGGATGGAAAATCCACTAGGGGCGCTCATTCGGCGAGAAATCCGGGAGTCCACCCGGATCCAGCAGGCGCTCTACGAGAGTAACGACATCCTCGCCCAAATCGAGCGTATTGTCGAGCTGATGGTCACGGCCTACCAGAGCGGTCACAAGGTTCTTCTGGCTGGCAACGGCGGCTCGGCTGCGGATGCTCAGCATCTGGCCGCAGAGCTGGTTGGCCGCCTCAACCGGCAGCGCGCGGCCCTGGCTGCGATTGCGCTCACCACCGACACTTCCATTTTGACGGCTGTCTCCAATGACAGCGGGTTCGAAAACATCTTCTTGCGCCAGATCGAGGCGCTCGGCCACGAAGGAGATATTTTTGTCGGCATTTCGACTTCCGGCAACTCCGAGAACCTGCTGGCGGCGATACGCGCCTGTCGTGAAAAAGGGCTGGGGGTCGTCGGGCTGACGGGCAAATCCGGCGGCAAGATGGCGCCCTTGTGCGATGTCGCCGTCTCCGTGCCCTCGCAGCACACCCAGCGCATCCAGGAGTCTCACATCTTGATCGGACATGCCATCTGTGCCGCGGTCGAACAAGCACTCTTTGGAGAAGGATTCTGACTTGGACGCGATCATCTTAGCCGGCGGACTGGGAACGAGATTGCGCCACGCGGTGGATGACCTGCCGAAGCCCATGGCGCCGGTTTGCGGCCGGCCGTTCCTGGACTATTTGCTCGACTATGCCCTGCGGTGGCAAGTTGAGCGCGCCATTCTCGCAACCGGTTACCTGCACCAGACCATCGAGGCACATTACGGCAACAGCTACAAGAACCTGGCTATCGCCTATTCTGTCGAGCGCGAACCTCTCGGCACGGGCGGGTGCATCCAACTAGCTTGCCGGCAAGCGCGCTCTGAGCACGTCTTCATCTTGAACGGCGACACTTTTTTTGATGTCGATTTGGGCAAGATGATGCAGGGCCACCTGGCGACAGATGCGGATATGACCATTGCGCTGAAACCCATGCACGACGTCGCCCGCTACGGCGTGGTGCGGTTCGAGGGCAGCCGAATCACACGGTTCGAAGAAAAGAAAAAAGTGGACTTTGGCCACATCAATGGCGGCGTCTACGTGGCCCGGAAGACGCTTTTCGAGGGGTTGAGCCTGCCCGATAAGTTCTCCCTTGAAGAAGATGTCTTGAGGAAGTTTGTACAGACGTTGAACCTTCAGTGCTTTCTTTCCGACACCTATTTCATCGATATCGGGATTCCTGAAGACTACTACCGGGCGCAGGATGAGCTGAAAGTGTATGCCAGGGAAAGTTAGCCCGGATGAACGAGTCTGAACCTGTCCCCTCCCGGGAGGGGAGTGGGGCAAATCTCCTCCCGGGAGGAGACAGAAAATGAACTTGTTCATTTTCAGAGG
>JBHHXT010000152.1:0-11863 GCA_046757165.1 bacterium
GCCGAGTTTTTCGAGGATTTTGTAGTGGAGGATTGTTTTGCCGAGCATTGTGCTATGCCATTTGTTCCAAAAGCTCAGGTATGTCCATGACCCGGCAAATTTTTGTATCGTGCCGTGTTTCGACGCGATCCCCGCCATAGATTACGGCTTTCCCGAACGGTAATTCCGGAACAGCCTTATCAAACACTCGTAGCCCCTTAAAAAAATCCGCAGCCACCGTTTCACCAGCTTTGACCTCAATGGGTAGAATGTGCTGCCCAACTCGATAAATTATATCCACCTCATTGCCGCGACTGTCGCGGTAGAAATTGAGGTTATTTCGCTTTCCTTGATTGTACCTGAATTTCAGAATTTCCATCAAGACGAGATTCTCAAATAGATTGCCCCGCAAAGGATGGTTTTCAACGTGTGAGATATTCTCGATTCCAAGAAGATAGCTTGCAAGTCCAATATCAAAAAAATACAGTTTTGGCGACTTCACCAGTCGTTTGCTGATATTGAGATAATAGGGCTCGAGCAAGAATACAATATAACTTGCTTCGAGTAAGGTGAGCCATTCTTTGGCAGTGGTATGAGAAAAAGTTAACCGGCCTTTGCACAAAATGCAAGTAAAACCTTCAAATTGTGCAAATCGTCTCCTGGTATTTGTCCTACCGGTCATTTGCTTTCCATAACCAATTCCCATTATCTGACAGTGGTCGACTTGGTGCTTCGGAAGCGAGAAATCGCTGTTTCAAAGCCACGCATTTCGCCGGGCAATATACTCTTGCCACGGCAGAATTTTGCCCCGTGCAGATCAAATGCGTTCGCGGTGGCACGTGCAGAGACCTTAGATGGGTTTGCGGCGTTCGCGGGCACCCGGGAGATACCGGGCAGGCGGAGGGCAGGGGCTAGACGCGCAACGAATTCTGGCATTTCCCCACAATCGCCCCGTCCCGTGTCATCCTCTCGGTTTTCACCGGGCCGGCCGGTATTACCAAGAACGGCAAAAGAACAATGAAATGCAAATATATTCTCAAAAGTTGTCCCCAGACGTGCGACACACTTTTGAAGTGCGTCGCACGTTCCTGATTTGTTGCAGGCTGGAAGCGTGTGCTACTTGAACCCGATCACCATAGAATCCGGTCCAACCAAATGTTCGACCCGCGTTTCTTTGAAGCCGATTTCTTGCATCCAGCCGGTGCAGTCCGCGCCGGTGTAGTCGAAGCCGCCCGGTGTTTCGATCAGCATGTTCAGGCTCATGACGAGGCCAAAGGCGTTTTTTGAGCGCGCATCGTCGATGATGGCGTCGTAGACCACGAGGGCGCCGCCCTCAGGCAGCGCTTCATACGCCTTGCGAATAAGCTGCTTCTTTTCTTGCAGGTTCCAGTCATGCAGAATGTGTCCCATCAGCAGGACATCGGCATGGGGTAAAGGCTGGTTGAAGAAGTCGCCGCCGACAAACCGGAGCCGCTCAGAAAGGCCGTTCTGAAGGGCGTACTCTTCGAAGATGGGTTGCACCTCGGGAAGATCGAATCCGATGCCGGAGAGGTGTGGCTGCGCCAGGGCGATCTGGACCGCCAAATCTCCCTGCGCCGTTCCGATATCCGCAAAGTGCTTGTAGTCTTGCCAGGGGAAGGTGTTGGCGATCGCCACATTGGCGCCCCGGCTGACCCCGGTCATGGCTGCCAGGAACTCTTTCAAGCGTGCGGGATCGGCATACAGGGTGGCAAAAAGCGGCTCGCCGCTGCTTCTTAGCTCGTTTTGGGGTTGGCCGGTTCGCAGCGCTTCGGTCAGATGGTTCCAGAACCCATAAAGACGGTGGTTGGCCATTTCCAGCAGCCCGCCAATGTAGGATGGTTTCTTCTTGTCCAGAAAAAGGTCGGTTTCCGGCGTGTTTTGGTATTTGCCGTCGGCTTTTTGCAGGAACCCCATGGCCACCAGAGCGTCCAGGAAATCCCGTGTCCCACGTGGATGGAGACCGAGGGCTTCTCCCAGCGCTTCCCCTGTCATTGCCGCACCGCCGAGTTTGGTGAACACCTCGAGCTCGACTGCGGTAAGCAGGACCTTCGAGCCCCAAAAGCCGAACCCGACTTCGAGAATGTGTGATGGATCTGGTTTGTTGTTCATCGTATTTTCCTCCATGATTTGTTAGGAACGTGTGAGCAACAGGTTCTCTGTGCTCCAAAATCATTTCATACCTGCTGAAAAGCTCAGTGCAGACCTGTATGCACAGGGGATTGAGACAGGGTAGGAGAGAAACCTGCCTCTACCCGAATTCACCCTGTGATGCCTGCAGGCGACATGACTATCATCGTCCTTTTCTGCCGCTGATTGAACGGATTATCACGGACTTTTCTTTGCTGGCTTACAAAATCCGCGTAAATCCGTTCGATCCGTCTAATCCGTGTTCTGTTTTTCGCTGGCATCATCAAGAATTTCTGCCAGAATCGGCATCAAATTTTCCGTGAACCGGGTGGCATCGTCGTCGGTCAGGTGCGACCACTCCGGACAACGAAAGTCCGACAGTGTCGGATGGTCTTCGAAATGGATGCCGGGAGCGCCGGTGCGCGCCAGGATTGTTTCCCAGAACACCGGCCTGGGGCTGAACCGGGCTTCCATTTCCCGCAGTGTGCCGCTCGATGGGCAGCGGATGAAAACGACCCGGCCGCCGCGATTTCGAATTTTGTCAACCGCATCGCGGGTTCGCTCCAGGTAACTTTCCACGGACGCCATGTACATTTCCTTGAATGTTTCAGGCGCCATTCCCGGTGGCGGCGGTGGTGGTGTGAACAAAGGAATCCAGATTTGCTGAATTCTGTGCGCCCGCGGCGTGTCAAAAGTGGCGCCTTCCCACAACCGGGCCCGGCGGTCGCTGGTCATCCACTGGAAATAGGGTGGCAGAGCAGGGGGGATTTGGGCATTCGCCCGGTTAGGGATGTCAAGGGATGCAAGAAGTTGGTTCAGCGTCAAATCCTCTTGCTGAAGAAAAGCCAGGCGTTTCTCGAGCTGAACGCCTAACCAGGTCCCGGAACGCTGGGAGGGCGCCCACTGTTTGTATCTATTGATGGCATTCTTGGCCCATTCAACCGGCGGCCCCTCCGGAACAAAAAAGAGTCCTGGAACCACGCCGCACAATACCGTCCCGATGAACGATTGGTCATCAGCCAGATGTTCCAAAATCAACAGGGGAGTGCTGCCAGCCACAGCGAGCTGGATGGGGGGTTCAGTTTTAAAGTATCGTGCGTAGACGTCCAGATCGAAATCAAACAGCATTCGTGATGAGCCAACAAGCACGGTCCTCCCGGGCCGGGAGTCTTTTAGCTGCGTACGGGCCGCGGCCCACAAATCGGTCGTGTCGTTGAGCGTGGGCGCATAACCCGCGTTTCGCCAGTAGGCTTCCCAACCGCCGAGAAGCGCCAAAGTGAGGAGCAGCGTCGCCCCAAAATATGCTGCCCAATTCCCGCCGGGAATCGCACGCTCAAAATTGGAAGTAGATGAAGGCATTTCCCCCTCCTTGTGTTATGATCAAAAGAAAAAGCATGGCCGTCCATGCTGCAGTTCGAAGCCAGCCTGGCGCCCGTGACATCGCTTCCTCCAGATTGATGGCCCGCTGGGTCAGGTGCACGCCCACCAGAGCGGATACCACCACGACAATCTTCAAGATACTGAGCGTCGTCAGAATCTGAGCGCCCGGTCCTGCGAGTCCCAGCATGGAAGCGATAATGAGACCGGCAGAAGAGAAGTCGACAGCGCGAAAGAAGACCCAGGTCATGTTGATCAGAAAATAAGTCAGGACCCAAAAGAAGACTCGAGCGCTCATGGAGCGAACCCAGGCAACGTCCGCGAAGCGACGCCGCAGGCCCCTCTCGACGATAAGAAACAGACCGTGAAGCCCTCCCCACGCGACAAACGTCCATGAAGCGCCATGCCACAGGCCACCGATCAGCATGACCATCATCAGGTTGACCACGGTGCGGAGTTCGCCTGCGCGATTTCCGCCAAGGGGAAAATAGAGATAGTCCCGCAGCCAGGTTGACAGAGAAATGTGCCATCGCCGCCAAAAATCTGAAAACCCGATGGCAGCGTACGGGACGCGAAAATTGTCGGGCAGCGAGAAGCCGAAACACAGGGCCACACCGATGGCGCACGTCGAGTAGCCGGAAAAATCAAAAAAGATTTGCCCGGAAAAAGCCAGGACACCAAGCCAGGCATCGAGCGCATGCAGTGCTCCGCCGGTAAAGCCAAATACGGCCTCGGCTGCGGGCGCTAACATGGCGTCGGCTAACACCACTTTTTGAAAAAGCCCCAGGGACATCATGAACAATCCCCAGAAGAATTGTTGTGCCGTCGCCCGTTTCGGCGCCTCGCATTGCGGGATAAAATGGGTTGCGCGCACGATGGGCCCGGCGACCAGTTGCGGGAAAAAGGTGACGTACAAAGCGAAATCGAGAAAGGACCTGGCAGGGTGGGCGCGTTTGTGATAAACGTCCAGTGTGTAAGACAAGGTCTGGAACGTGTAGAATGAAATGCCTACGGGCAATATGATGTCCGGTTTTGCGGCCTGAAACTCTGCGCCGTAGAAGCCCACAAGAGTCGTAAAGTTTTCGAGAAAAAAGCCGCCATATTTGAAGAAAGCCAGGAGGCCCAGATTGGCGGTCAAACTCAGCAACAGATAAAGAATACGCTTGCCCCTCACTCTTTCGGTTTCCAGACGATTGGCTGCGAACCAGTCGATCATCGTCGAAATCCAGAGAAGGATCACGAACGGTGGATTCCAGGCAGCATAGAACAGATAACTGCCGATGAGAAGAATGAACTTTCGTGCCTTCCACGATCGGATAGTGTAGTGCAGGCCGACCAGGACGAGAAAAAAAACGATAAAGGTGAGTGAGTTGAAAATCATCTTGCAGGTTTTCCTCCTTTTTATTTCTGTCTAGGCGCTTGGCGCCAGACATCGACAAAGTGTTGGCGATAATTGAACGAGAGACCACCTCCATTTAATTGCAGTTTATCACTCTTCAGCCTTTGCTCCGTGTTGGCCCCGAGCATGCGGGCAGGTCAAAATTGTAGCCATTCCCCCTTGTGGGGAATTCCGCGCACGCAACCCACTGGGGAATAAGGTACAAGAAGACTCCCAGAAAAAGCGCGGACGCAACAATACGGGATGAAAGTAAGGTTGTTCTACCCATGAGATCTTCTCTTTTTGGGGTTAGTGATATAGGAACACTTATGGATTGATAATCTCGGCCGTATCCACAGCTACGAAAAAGTGAGCCAGCTTGCCGTTTTTGACGGTCCACACATGGGTGGCGTTGGCCTTGAATGGCTTGCCGGTTTCTTTGTACACGCCTAGGTAATGCCCGACCATGACCACTTTTTCTCCGCTTCCGAACAACTCCTGGATAGCGATGCTGAACCCGTTGTAGTGTGTCGGCAGTTGGGACAACACCCCCTGCACAATCGCTTCCGGATCTTTGAAAACCCCGTCGCCTTCGATGAATGGGAATCCCTGGCACTCCTGCCAGATGATATCCGGATGAAACAGTTCGCGAAGCGCATCAAGCTTGCCTTCCGAAAAGTGTTGGTATCCCTTTTGAACGAGCTCCACGTTGTTCATGATCAAATCTCCTTGCTTGGGTTGGGGAAAGCTCTTAGCCGAGCTCGAACATGGTGATGGATTCAGGCAGGCTGCCCGCGATTTCGGCGATTTCGCTCTCGTTCAGACGGAAATCCATAGCGCCAACGATGCCGTCCACCTGGTCAGCCCGGCGCGCGCCGACAATGGCTCCGGTTACCGCCGGATGGTGCAGCGTCCAGGCGATAGCCACCTCAGCGGGTGATTTCCCATGACTCTGACCAATCCCGCGCAGCAGCTCGACCAGCTCGAGGTTGCGGGACAGGTGCGGTTCGCGGAAGGCCGGATTAATCTTTACACGCCAGTCGGAGACCGGAAGAGAAGCGATGCGCTCGCGGGTCATTTTGCCGGTGAGCAGGCCATTGTGCATCGGCGAATACACGATCACGCCGATGTTGTGCTGCTTGCAGAAGGGCAGGATTTCGTCTTCTACATCGCGCATCAGCATGGAGTAGGGAGGCTGCAGTGAGGTGATGGGGGCGATGCCTTGCGCCCGCTCCATCTGGGCGACGTCGAAGTTGGACACGCCGATTGCTCTGACTTTCCCCTGTTCCTCGAGTTTGTTCAACTCGCTCCAGGCTTCCTCGATGTCCGGATCCGGACTGCCGGGAGGGAAGGTGGGCCAATGGATTTGGTACAGATCGAGCACATCCACCTGCAAGCGGCGCAGGCTGTCTTCGACTTCCCTGCGGATCGAATCGGCCTTCATATGATGCCGGAAGTTCTTGCCTTCATCCCAAATGAGGCTGCACTTTGTGAACACGTACGGCCGGTCAGCGCTGCCGATGTCCTTCAGTGCTTGTGCCACGATTTCCTCTGCGTGACCAAATCCGTAGATCGCTGCGGTGTCAATCCAGTTAAGGCCGCGCTCTACGGATTGGCGAATGGCAGCGATGGATTGTGCGTCATCCTGCGGTCCCCAGCCCATCGCGCCTTCGCCGCCGATAGCCCAGGTACCCAACCCGACCGGGGTGATATTCAGGTCCGAGTTGCCGAGTTGCCTTAAGGTCATGGTTTGCTCCTTATTGAATCGTAAGAAAGTCGGAAGGATGAAACAGGGCGTCAAGCATAATGAATAGACGCCCTGTTTCTGGGAGGCTTGCGTACCATCAAGTTCTAATTTGTGCCAGACAACGGCAGGCTGCTGTTCCAAATGTCCGTATGCAGCTTCCACCCACCGTCGGCCTGCTGTTTCCAGACCGCCAAATACTTCCCCGAGTCTGTCATAGCAGCTTGTCCCTCTGGCGCGATCTTGAGCGTGTAGGTCCCGTTCTCGTAGGCCGTGTCGCCGCTGCCATCCACGGAGACGGTGGTCAAAGTCAGGTCTTTCAGCCCCGCGGTAAAGCCGCTCTGCATAAAGCTCTGTATGGCCTCCCTGCCCTGGAGCACCTCGCTGTTCGGCGGTCCGACGCGGGCCTTTTCGGTGTAAAGGGCCGCCACGCCTGCGGCGTCCCCGCGATTGAACGCGGCCATGAACTTCGCGTTTTCCGCCTCGATAGCTGTGCGCAGGGTTGCCGCATCGTGTTTCCCCTTCATCTCCACCAGCACGACCTCCATGGGTTGGTCACCCGTGTTTTGCGGCAGATGTTGTCCCGCAGGGGTCCAGATTGCTTGTCCTGTCTTACCGATGGTGTCGATAGCTTCTCCGTTAGGCAAAGAAAATTTCACCTGGTTATCGGACATAAACACCGCCACGGCGTCCGGGTGATAATGCATGACAGATTTTTCCCCGGCGCCGTAGGTGATGCGCACGACCCGCACCTGGTCGTTCTCGAACACGACCTTGTAGTGTTGCGCATCGACTTTGGTCGGGTCCTGGGCTGATGCCGTTTCGACGGAAAAGCCGACAAGCAAGGCTGCCAACAGACCTGGCAGAAACAGACGAATGGTTTCCTTCATGATAATGCCTCCTTAAAGGACTTGGGTGAAAAGGCTGTGAGCAGATATGATTTGATCATGTGAAATGATTTGTCTGCTCGCAATCAAAATAGGGAAAAAGCAGGTGTGGGAAATATCACAAAACGGACAAATGCTGTAAGATTTCGGCCAAATGGTGGGAAAATCGGAGGTAACTAGGTAGTTATGCACGGGGACAAGAAGATTTCCTAGAGAATCTGGAAGTATTACAGCGTATTTACACAGACTTCAAGAAACATTTAGCTGTGGAATAGGTGTTCATTTTATGAAAAATGTGCAAATTGACAAGCTTTTCGTGTTTGGTGACGGGGATAATATCAGGCACAAAATAGAGTCCCTTCGGTTTGAAAACAAGCTAGGTGAGTTGCATAACTTCTCAGAAAGCTTGACAACAACCATTAGCCGACTGGAAAAAATGGTTGCGGCTGATTTGGGTGGCGAGGTTCTTATGGCAGGAGGGGACGATATCCTGTTTCTGATCGATAAGAAAAGCTACGAGAAGAGGGATATCGAACAGCTTATGAGGGTATTTCGGAAAGAAACCGGATGTACGATCTCCTTTGGGGTTGGTAGGAACCTGGAACAGGCATATATGAATCTCGTAAAAGCCAAGGCGAACGGAAAGAACAAAATCGTGGACGATGAACTCTAGGCACATGAACTTCCAGGCTCTTGCCCACACTGCCAAACGACTGCAGGCGACCAGAGCTTTTTCATGAATTGGCTCGGGTTACGGCCCATCCTCACGAATCTGCCCTTTGACCTTCTTGACAGTCGACCAACCACCGAACACGACCAACACAGCCACAAATCCGTAAACCCAAACGGGAACATTGCGTCCAACGACGATCAGATAGAGATAAGCAGAAATGAAAAAGAATCCGGCCAAAAAGGTGGGCAACAAAATCGACTTACCGCTGCGGAAGTTCCGGATTATCCAGGCAACCGAGGCCGTGAAAAACGGAATGGCGCCAACATAGATCCCCCCAAAGACAATGGGGTTGACATTGTACTTGTGCCCTAAACTAAGAAACCAGTCAACGAGTGTTTGCCAATTCATAACCACATGGATGTCTAGACACAGGCTCGGCAAGAGCTCAGTTTTACCAGGAAATTGCTTGTTTTGTTTTCGTTCTTTGCCCCCCTACTGCGCGATACGCAGCGGAAACTCAAAGCTGGCCTCCTCCGGAAACCTACAACCTTTATCGTCACACGCCTGAAAAGATATCGCTGCTTTCACGACATGCTGGCCAAACTCAGGCTTGTTGTGGATGCGCAAAGCTGTCTCGAGATGGATGTCCTTGGGCAGGAGGTTGAACGTCTCGCCCAGGGATGCCATTTCGAAACGCCGGGTCTGCGGAAAGTGAACCGCGTCCACAGCAAAGTTTGGATTCTCTTCGAATGTGACCGTGAGTGGGCGGTAGCCTTTGGGAATTGGCGTCCCGTAGAGATGAAACCCGGCAGCCATCTCGATGTCCACGAGCACGGCCAGGACTTGCGATCGGTAGGCCGCGGTGTCAGAAATACCGAACGTGCCCGTCAGATAGTCGTATTGAAACGCCCGCACGTTGCTATCTAACTGCTTGCCCAGGCGTGCGACCAGCACACTCTCAGCCGTCGGCCGCTCGGCGTAGGATGTCTCGAACTGTTTATCGACGACACGCAAATCCTTGTCGACAATGTAGATGCCGGGATTGGGAATCCCGAAGGCCTTTGAGCTGGAATCGATTTGCGTGTTGAGAATGCCATAAGCACGGATGACGTGGCTGCCGGCGTCTGACAAGAGCGGATAAGTGATGTTCCGCTCATTGCCAAATGACTTCAACGTGCTGACCGGGTCATAGCTGATCGAAATGACGTTGAGGCCTTTGGACTGAAAGTCATCTACTTTTGCCTGGAACTCGACGAGCTCCCTCTTGCAGTACGGTCACCAATTGGCGCTGCGAAAAAAAATCAGAATGGCGCCTTTGGGGCCAATGCGCGCTTGCAGGCTCTTCGTAACCCCCTGTTGGTCTGGTAGCGTGAAATCCGGCACCGTTTCACCGATATCCGGCCCGGTGGAAAATCCCAGGTCGTCATCCATTGTAGACCTCCCTTGTTTGCTGCCTTTGTCTGAACAGGACTCAAATGCTGCACCAATCATCAGGGCAAACAGCACGAGCGATAAGCTCATATTCCCTCCGAACATTTTTTCGAAACTTACTATTTTCGCACTACACTAACAAGGAAAAACCAGGGATTTGCCCCACCCCCTTTTTGTGATTCAGCAAGCGGGGTTGACAATCTCGTCATTAAGAGTATATTCCAGTACAACAATCATCAACCACGAGGAACATTCGTTATGAACAAATATTTGGTGTTTCTTATTGCGCTATTTTTTGCCTGCGGTCAGCAACCCTCACAAGAGGCACAGCAGCCCGACACTTCTACCCTTGAGGAGAGCAAGACTCCGGGCGAGTTGACATGGCAGGCGCCCGCCGGGTGGATTGAAGAATCTCCAACGTCCACCATGCGCAAAGCACAGTATCGCCTGCCAAAAGCGGAAGCAGATTCTGAAGACGGCTCGGTGATCATTTTCTATTTCCAGGGTCAGGGCGGGAGTGTGCAGGCGAATTTGGAGCGCTGGTACTCCCAGTTTGCGCAGCCGGATGGCAGGCCCACCAGGGAGACCGCTGACGCCAAGACCACTGAGGTCAACAACCTGACGCAGACCGTGGTTGATATTCATGGCACGTATCTGTTCAGGCCGCGACCGATGGCGCCTACTGCGACGGAAAAACCGAACACCCGCATGTTGGCCGTGGTCATCGAAACGGATTCCGGCCCGTGGTTCGTGAAATTCGTTGGACCGGAAAAAACCGTGGCTAAGTGGGAAGATAGTTTTCGAGACTTTCTTGCTTCGTTCAGACAGTAGGTGTGTTCTTATCCTTGACGGGTGCACAAGAATGTCCTGCCGACATCAATCGACTTCGTCGGCATACTCGGCCCCATAGTATTTGCTGGTAATTCGCGTATGGAACTTGACCGCCGAAATCGGTTCGTACTTTGGCGTGCCGAGTCCGGGCAGAACTTCGAGAATTTCCTCTTCCCAGACATAAACAGCCATCGGGATCGTGATGCGCGGTTTGCCGTACAGGGTTCGGTTCACCGGCTTGCTGACACGATGTGTGGTTGACGGCAAGCGGTCGTTGGTGATGCGCTGCATATAGTCGCCGGTGTTGAGAATGATGCTGCCATCCGGCGGATCGAGGCGAATCCACTTCATGTTTTGCCGGTTGAGCGCTTGCAGTCCGTCCACAGATTGTGACGGTAGGATGGTGAACAAATCGACGTCTTCATGACCCAGCATCCGGCCAGCACCAGAGGCGGCATCCTCGGCACTGATGGGCGGATAGTAGTTCAACCGGAAGCCAAAGTTCGTGCCGGTGAGTCTTTGGTCGTAGAGGTGTGGGTCACCGCCCAGGTAGCGCAGGATGCTCTGAATGATGGGCAGAATGAGCGTTTCATGTGCTTGCACGATTTGGCGGAAGAAGGGCTCATCGCCCTTGCGCGGCCAGAAGCCGAGCTCGTCAAAGTCGGCCTTATCGTCCAGATCAAAGGCGCGACGGCAGAAACAGTTCGCGGATTCTTTTCTCCGCTTGACTGTAGAGTGCGGTATCGATGCCGTGGCCGACCAGAATGACGAATCCGATCCCTTCCATAGCTTCGCCGAGCTCCTGCGCGAATTTTGTTTTACCGGCATCGCCGCCATGGAAGAACTGGCTCAGATCACAGGTCTTGATTTCGGTTTCCGTATCGAATTGTTCCTCGCCACCGCCCTCGGAAAGGTGGTAAGTCCGATCCTTGTTGACCTGGTCGTACTGCCGGAAGTCCTGGTTGACGGCGGTGATGCTTTGCATAATTGGGCGTCCTATGGTTAGCTGAGATCTGTCGTTGATTGAGATGTGTCGGTTTGGACGTAGACAGGGGGGAGGGAATCCACATCCTGTACAAAGAGTAACAAGAAGAAACGACAAAATGTTTCCCACAGGCCGAAGGAGACTTTTTTCCGACTTTTTACCCCGCAGGAGAACCAGATCCAACACCGTCTCTGACGGTGTTGGGGGGGATCGGAATTGGGGAGCACCGGCAGGGCTTTGGGTGGTTTCAAATCCCCCCTGTCCCCCCTTTTTGAAAGGGGGGGACTCTTGTCGCGGATTTTGGTTTGCGAGTCAGAGCGTCGAGAAGTCGGGGCTGTCCAAAAAGGTTCCTCGTGCCTGCCATTTCGAGCGAAGCGAGAAATCTGTTCGTGCAGGAACTTCGATGTAAGTAGTTGTTTTCGTGAGTCAT
>JBHHXT010000153.1:0-11787 GCA_046757165.1 bacterium
GAAGATGAGTCTCATCTCGCTCACTCTGTTGCAAAACTGAGTGTTGAACCATGGCCTTGTTCATTTCTCTCCTTTTCGCGACCATTTTGTGCAGTTGTCAAACGCAGCAAAATTCGGAAGGGTCGGTCCTTGATGACGCTGAGAAGATCGCGCGCATCGAGCAACAGCGTCAGGCCAAGGACAAGGTCTTTAAGCAAGAGGTCGAATCTCCACTGCCCGATGGTGACAAGCCTTTGTTCACGGGCCTCGACTACTACCCGGTAGATCTGCGTTATGCCCTGCGTCTGCCGCTGATGAAATACGGGCAAAAGGAGATTTTCAAGATTGTAACCAGCACCGGCATGCTCCGGGATGCCGAAAAATACGGCTACTTTGAGCTCGAGCTGCACGGCCAGCTTTGCCAGCTTCAGGTCTATCGGCTCCTGGACATCCAGTCGCAGTACCCGGGCTATCTCTTTGTCCCATTTATGGATGCGACCACCAGCAAAGAGACCTATGCCGGGGGTCGCTATCTCGACTTGCAAGAGAACGAGCTCGGAATCTACGAGCTGGATTTCAATCTGGCGTACAACCCCTCTTGCGCCTACGGCAAAGAGGGGTACAACTGCCCCATTCCACCCGCAGAAAACTGGCTGCCCGTCGCCATTCGGGCAGGTGAGAAGAATTACGACTCCGGAGATCATTGACCCTTCATTCTCGCCGTTCTGACGGCCTGCCGCGCAGCGCCGAGGCCCCAGTTTCCCTCCTTGGAGGGGTTAGGGGTGGGTTTTTGCCATGTATTCCCGAATCCACTTTTATCTTTCACATGTCGGGCCGTTTGTTTCAGCCCCAGCGCTTTATCGCCCCGGTATAGGATAAGTTTCGGCCCTCCCCAAATGGTAGGCGTTCCCACAAATGTATTGCAATGAAAATGTTTTAGGCTTATATTCGGTGTTGATATGACGTAAACCGAGCCCTTGCCATAGGATTCGAGAGCACCCATGACCAACCTGCTCTACCACAGTGACAGCTACCTGCGGGAAATCAAGGCCAGGGTCGTGGCCGTTGAAGACGAGGCGGTCATTTTGGAGAAGACCATCTTTTATCCTGGCGGCGGCGGCCAGCCTGCCGATGAAGGCAAGCTGCTGTGGAGCGGTTACGTCGCGCGCATTCAGAAGCTCAGGAAGGTTGGCGACGCAGTCCACCATTGGCTTAGCGGGCCCGTGCCCGAGGTCGGCCAGTTCGTGAAGTGTAAGATCGATTGGGACCGGCGCTACTTGCTCATGCGGACCCATACGGCGCTGCACATTCTCTGTGGTGTCATCTGGCGTGACTTCGGTGCGCGCGTTACCGGAGGCAACATGGAGCCTGGCGCCGGTCGACTCGACTTCGAGCTCGAGTCCATGTCCGCTGATTTTGCGCAACGCATGGAGGCGCTGATCAACAAGGAAGTCGAAGCTGCCCGGCCCATCCGGGCGGAGATTTTGCCTAGAGAAGAGGCGTTTCAGATTCCGGATTTGATCCGCACAAAAATCAATCTCCTGCCCGAAGGCATCGATGAAGTGCGCACGGTGGAGATTGTCGGACTCGATCTGCAGGCGGATGGCGGCACCCACGTGGCCAACACGCAGGAAGTGGGTCGAATCAGTGTGGTGGAGCACAAAAGCAAGGGCAAGATGAATAAGCGGATTCGAATCACAGTGTCCTAACCCGGACGAGGCGGAAATCCGAAATCCTAAACTCGAAACTCGAAAAAAAAGTGTGTCACAAAAAAGTCTTGCCCCGACAGTCATTTTAGGAATACAATCAGGACAGTCGGGGCTTGCCAAAAAGTGACAGAAAAAAACTCGTCAGGGATTAGGGTCGAGATAGATTTCGCCTGTGTTGATTTTTCGACGAAAGTAATTCTTGAGGTAAATCTTGCACAGCGCCCGCGTGACGGGGAGCAGAAGCGTAAACCCCAGGGCATCGGTGATGAGACCGGGAGTGAGCAGCAGGAGCGCGCCGGCGAGAACGAGCGCCCCGTCGAGCAAACTGTCGCCGGGCAACTCTCCTTGCGACAATTCTCGTTGGATCCGGGCAAGAATGCCAAACCCTTCTCTGCGGGCGAGCAAGGCGCCGACAAAGCCGGTTGCCAGTACAATGGTGATGGTGTTGAGCAGCCCGATTTGTTTGCCCAACTCTATGAGTAGGGCGAGCTCCACCAGTGGGACAACGGTGAAGAGAATTAGCAGACGAAAGAATAACATGCTTTCAATTGTGGTTGGTGCGGGGTCGTTCTTGAATTTATCAGAATGCACAGATGGGTGTTTAGGCCACTGCGTTTAGGATAGAAACTACACTTTTCATGATTCATTTGCAAGCGCTTTCAAACCCACGCTGGCTTCGGCTGGTTTTGGTGCTCCTGTGCGGGGCCGCATGTGAGTCCCCCTTTTCAACCCGGACTCCGGAGCCGCCGGACGAGGCGGCCTCCAGTTTCATCGAGCCCACTACCCCGGATGACGTTTTCTTGAACATGCAGATCGCGTTCAGTGAGCGGAATGGGGAGAACTACATGCGCAGCTTTGTCGACTCTACGCGGTCTGAAAGACGGTTCGAGTTCGTGCCGGACCAGGGGGTCGCCGCGAGTCAGCCGGGAACATTTTCAAACTGGGACCTGACCGACGAGCGGCGATATTTCGTGCAAATGCTGCAGGCGACCCAGGCGGACTCTTTGATTCGCCTGAGCTTTGCCACAAAACGTCGAAACGAAACGGCCACCACGGCCCGGTTCACTCAAGACTACACCATCATCGTGCGCCACAGCCGACAAACCGAGCGCAGCCAGGGCCAGGCTACGGGTCAGGCACGATTTTTCCTGGCAAGCGATGACGATGGCGACTGGGCCATCTACCGCTGGGAGGATTTCAGAACGGACAACGAGCAGTTGTCCTGGAGCGATTTGAAAGCATTTTTTCAGTGAGATGAACTTGCTGAGCAACTGACGTGACTGCATCGAGGAGCCATTTGCCGCGCTGGAAAGTCAGGCTCTGCTGGACCCTGTTCCTTTCGAGTTTGGTGCTCGGAGCCATGACGCTCCTGGATCGCCACGGGCCCAGATCGAGCTTCGCCGGCCATGAAGCCGATCTGAGCGACCGGGAGCGCAGGGAATTGCTCAGGTTCAGTCTCTACCGCGTCTTGTTCGACTATGGCATCCGGGTTGAATGGATCAGCGGCGACAGGTATTACAAGACGGTTCGAATTCCCCGCGACCTGGCCATGGTCGAGCCGTACGCCTCTCTGGTGGCGAGATTCCGGAAGCTGGGGGGGACGTTGCTGAAAGCAGAGTCCAACCCGTCGGGCAGCAAGAGAGTGATAGAAGTGGGCTTCCACAATGAACCCCTCCTCCAGGTGAAGCTGGTCCAGGATGACCGTATTTCGCGCGTCAAAGGTCAGATCGCCATTGTCATCGATGATTTTGGCAACTCGTACAAGTCGCATATCCGCGATTTTTTGCACTTGGAGCAAAGAATCACTGTTGGCGTGTTACCTGGATTGAAGTACTCCGGAGAGATTGCGACGGCCGCCAAGGGCAATGGCCTGGAAGTGATGATTCATATGCCGATGGAGCCGCAGAACGGTCAGTTCAAATCAGATGACTACATTCTGCTGACAAACATGAGCGAAAAGGAGATTCGCCGCAGGATGAACAAAGCCCTCGAGGCGGTGCCGCACGCCAGCGGTCTGAACAACCACATGGGATCGCGTGCCACCACCGATGAACGGCTCCTGGCGGCGTTGGTGAGCGAGCTCGAGCGACACCGACTGTTTTTTTTAGACAGCAAGACCAGCCCGGAATCCCGTGCCTGTGCTGTTGCACGCCGCTTAGATGTGAGCTGCGGCACGAATGATGCGTTCCTGGACGCCATCAAGGAAGAACCGTTCATTCGCCAGCAGGTGCTGTCCCTTGCGGAGCTGGCCTCCCGGAAAGGGCAGGCCATTGGCATTGCCCACCCCGAAAGAATGACGTTGAAGGTCCTGCAACAGGAGCTGCCCAAATTGGAGAAACGAGGCTTCCAATTTGTCAGCGTTTCTGAATTTGTCAAGTAAATAGGAGGTGTCAACCATGATGCGACTGGGCGTGAACGTCGACCATGTTGCGACCGTGAGAGAGGCGCGCCGGGGCAAGCTGCCCGACCCCAGTGCCGCTGCAATTGCTGCTGAAATGGCCGGCGCCGAGGGCATCGTCTGTCACTTGCGCGAAGATCGGCGTCACATCAAGGACAAGGACTTGTTCATTCTGAAAGAAATCGTCAAGACCCATCTCAACCTGGAAATGGCGGCCACCGACGAGATGGTCAGGATCGCGACGGAAGTGGTGCCAGACATGGTGACGCTGGTGCCGGAAAGACGGGAAGAGCTGACCACCGAGGGCGGGCTGGATGTGATTTCCAACACCGATTGGATCGAAGAGGTGGTGCGGCAGTTGCGCAACCAGAACATTGTCGTCTCCTTATTTATCGATCCGGATATCGACCAGATCAAAGCCGCCGCGCGACTGCAGGCCGACTACGTGGAGCTTCATACCGGACTCTATGCCAACGCCGACGAGCTGGGCGCGGTGATGGATGAGCTGGAGAAAATCCGGTCCATGGCCATCGCTGCGGCCAAGCTGGGGTTGGGGGTCAGCGCGGGCCATGGCCTGGACTACCACAACGTGCGCGATATTCTGGAAATCGACCAGATCGAAGAATTGAATATCGGCCATTCGATTGTGGCCAAGGCGGTCATGATCGGGATGGAGCGCGCTGTGCGAGAAATGTTGCAGATCATCAGAGCGTAAGTGCTATGAGCATGAGAAACATGAGAGCCCATGGCTGAAATTCTGGCACAGGTCATTCGCAACGACCGGGTCGAAAGCATCCACTGTGGCCACATTGTTGTCGTCACACCTGCCGGGGAGGTTGTTCAGGCGCTCGGTGACAGTCGAATGCGCACTTACATGCGCTCGGCCGCCAAGCCTTTTCAGAGCATGCCCCTGCTGGAAAGCAGCGTGGTGAAGCAGCTCGGGCTGACCGTCAAAGAGCTGGCCGTGACCATGGCCTCCCACAATGGTGAGGAGTTCCACCTGCAAGCGGTGCGGAGCCTTCTCGCAAAGGCCGGCCTCGCCGTCGAGGACTTGCGGTGTGGCTTCCACCGTCCGCTGCACCCGCCCTGCGCCGACCAATGGTTGTTGCACGACCATAACGAGTCGCCACTTTACAACAACTGCTCCGGCAAACATGCAGGCATGCTCGTGTTGGCGAAAGGTCTCGAAACCCCGCTGGCGACCTATTTGCAGCCAGTGCACCCGGTGCAGCAGAGAATCCAACACAAGCTTGCTATTTTCTCCGGGGTCCCTGAAGAGGAGATAGAAACCGGCATCGACGGCTGCAGTGCGCCTGTGTTTTATCTGCCGCTAAAGAACATGGCGCTGGCGTACGCCCGCCTGGCGGAAGGCAAGATTTCGCCGTCGGAACAGGTGTTCAAGATCATGTCTGCCAATCCGGAGATGGTTGCCGGCAGCGGCCGTTTCGATACCGCGCTCATGCGCATCACCAACGGTCGCATGGTGAGTAAAACGGGTGCGGAGGGAATCCGTTGCTTAGGAATCCGCGCTGCGCAGCCGCTGGGCATTGCCCTGAAGATCGCCGATGGAAATGCACGGGTTTCAGCCGTCGTCATGCTCGAGGTTCTCAATCAGTTGCAGTTGATCTTGCCGCAAGAATTCGCACACCTGCACCAGTTTTATCGTCCGACGCTCATCAATTGCGCCGGGATTGAGATTGGCGAGATTCGCGCACAGTTCGAGTTGTCCTGAGGCAGACGAGCCGCAACAGGATTTTTTCTCGAATTGAGCGGTTCCTGACCGGGGGGGCGGTGTTCAAGCTTCAGCTTGCCCGGGTGGTGGTGGGGAAGACACGCTGAAGCGTGAACACCCTTCGGCGTACGCCCAATATTCAGCTTGATATTATGTTCTTCTGTCCAGCGTAAAGTGTGGGTAACGGTGAGCTTCGAAGCGGGCGGATTTGTGAAGCGTCCAGTATTTAAACTTTTGGTAATAATTTTCTGTGAAACCGGTGACCAGATGTAGAAGTATAAGTGTTGTTTTGATTTCGCCAAACCTTCCGCATGTCCAGGAGATTCACCGTCTGGGATGGTTGCCTCGGGAAAGGATGATCAATTACACGAATCTTGGTACCGAACACAGATGCAGATGGCGCTTTGCGTGTAGCTGAAAGGAATTGAATTTGAAAAGGATTCGTAAGGCCGTGGGGGCGTGGAGAACCTCCTTCTATCCAGCTTTGATCGCATTTTCAATCCTGTCCTATTGCTCTGATGAAAGCCCGGTTCGGCCGGTGCAAACCTTCAAGCCTGAAGTCTCCGATCTGATTGCCCCGGCTGTCGTTTACAGCAACTCCCCCGCCCGGCATATCATTTCGGTCAAAGTTGCTGACCCCCAGGGTCTGGGAGACATCGATGATGTGAGCTACGAGATCACAAAGGTCGGGGCGGCCTCCGCCTCCAGCCAGGGGGAGTTATTCGATGATGGCTTTCACGGCGATGTGATTGCAAAAGATGGTCGATTTTCCAACCTGATTCAAGGCAGCTTTGCACAGGGCGATTCGGGCGCCTATGAGATTGAGGTCACGGCGCGCGACCGGGAGGGGAACGCCAGCGAGTCGCTCAAAGCGCAGGTGTTCGTGTTGAGGGGCACAGAAAACCTGGCGCCACAAATCTTACAGGTAACGGCGCCTTCGAGTGTTGCCATCGATTCTGCCCACAGTTTCCTTGTGGCGGCACAGGTCTCTGACCCTGAAGGCCTGGCGAACAGTCTCAGCGTGACGTACCAATTCTTTCCACCAGAATATGCAACCCCAACTGAGGAAGGTCCCCTGGCCGACGACGGCACACAGGGGGACGTCACAGCCGGCGATGGCGTTTTCACCACTAGCTTGCGTTCCAGTTTGTTCACCCGATTAGGAGACCATTTTCTACGCATTGAGGCGCAGGACACTCTTGGCAACCGCAGTCCGCCGCAGGTCGTCATCATTGAGGGACGACCACGATTCAGCAACAAGCCGGTGATCGCCGATGTTGGCGTGCCGCGCATGGTCAATGGCAATGAGACCAGCGAAGTGGTGATCACCGCAGAGGTGACCGATCTCGAGGGGCTCTCGGATATCGACACCGTGCTTTACCACTTATTTTTGCCAGATGGCGGAGAAGCGTCAGACAGCCCACGAATCCTTCTGGATGACGGCACCCCATCGGCCTCTGGCGACACCACGGCCGGAGATGGCGTCTTTAGCAACATTTTCGAGGTGCAAGGCGGAGGAACAGAGCCTATTGTTTACCGGCTTGTGTTCGAAGCAAAGGACAGATCGGCGAGGGCAAGTACGCAGGTGGTGCGGCAATTTGTCGTGTCGTTTGATGATGCGCCGTTCATTTTGAACCTGGATGCTCCCAGTCTGGTGCGCATCGATCCTGACCGGGACCAGAAGCTGTTGCTCACGATCGATGCCCGCGATCCGCAAGGTCAGGCGGATATTGTCCTGGTGCAATTCAGGAGTTTCTTGCCCGACGGAAGTGAAGCCAGCAACAGTCCCACCGAGTTGTTTGACGATGGTGTCAACGATGTTGGCGATGGCGTCGCCGGCGATGGCATCTACAGCCGCTTCATCTTCCTGCCGTCGCAAGGCGTCACGCCAGGTGATTTTCGTTTCGTATTTGAAGCCCGGGATCAAACGGGTCTGGGAAGCAATGTGATCGAACATATCTTAACGGTTGTTCAGTAAATGAGAAAACTCTTCATAGGCTGTTTGCTTTTGTCTTGTTGCGTTCCGTCGGGTCAGGCACAGGTTTTTCAACAAACGTTCCGGCTCGACCAGCCGGATCCCAAGCGTGGCCTCGCCAGCAACACCGTGACAGATATCGTGGTGACAGACCTCGCGATCTGGTTTGGTACCGGCCGTGGATTGAGTAAGACGGTCAATGAGGGGTTGCTCTTCGAGTCTTTTGACCGCGAGCACGGTCTTGGCAAAGGCGGCGTTTCTGGTCTGGCGGTGAGTGACTCGGTCATCTGGGTGGCCACCGGGTTTGACACTTCGACCTCTGTGGGAGTGGTCAGCGCGGGTGGCGGCCTGGCCTACTCGCTGGACCAGGGCGGAAGCTGGCATTTCGTGCCACAACCTGGCGTCACGCCGGCTCAGAATATTACCTTTGATATCGCCCTCAGGAAGAATCCCGCAGCTATCAGCAGCTACGAAGTCTGGATTACGAGCTTTGGCGGCGGGCTGAGAAAATCGGATGACCTCGGGGCGTCCTGGACCGTTGTGACGCCGGATTCATTCATTTTCGATCCCAATGCACATCTCAACCATCGGGCCTTCTCCGTTCGGAATACTGACGGGACGTTGTGGGTCGGCACCGCCGGCGGCATCAACCGCTCGACCGATGGCGGGGTGACGTGGACCAATTTCCGACATGACTCCACGAGAATCGACCAGAGCATTTCCGGCAATTTTGTGGTGGCGATTGCGCAGCAGAAGCACAACGGCCGCACGATTATCTGGGCCGGCACCCGCGAGACGACGGTCGAGTCGGGCGACCAGACAGAATTCCGCGGTATTTCATGGAGCCCGGACCAGGGATTTACCTGGCAAACGGCGTTGGCTGGCGAAACCATCCACAACATCGCCTTCGATGATTCCGTTGTCTACGCCGCGGCAGACCAGGGGTTGTTCAAGTCAAATGATTTCGGCCTGAACTGGTTTTTGTTTCCCACCATTGCAAACCCCACCGGAACGCGCCAGATTCTGGCGACCGAAGCCTTCGATGCCGGGGTCACACGCGACCACACGCTCTGGGTCGGCACGAGCAACGGGCTGGCCAAGAGCTCGGACAACGGCGCGACCTGGGAGATCTTTCAGATATTTCCGCCCACGGGCACAGACGGTGAGCCGAGAACCTATGCCTACCCCAATCCATTTTCGCCAGGTGTGCACAATCGCCTGCGGGGCGACGGGCACGTGCGCTTTCAATACAATACCCGAAACGAGACCCGGGTGACCATTAAGATCTATGATTTCGCCATGCAGCAGGTGGCGACGGTGGTCGAAGATGTTGCCCGGCCTGCAAACGGCGATTTCTACGAAACCTGGAACGGCAAAACCGCGCGCGGCGAGCAGGTGCACAATGGCGTCTACTTTTACCGCCTCGAGCTCGAAGGCGACGGCACCTTTTGGGGCAAGCTGATCATCTTGAATTAGAGCAGGAGCTGAATCTTGAAAATCGACATTCCTCGGACCCCCATCTTACTCGTAGTTGGCTGCCTTGCTTTTCTAATGGTCGTACCGGGCGCGGACTTGTATGGCCAGGGGGGCAGGGCAGGCGCTTTTCTGCGCGTGGGCGTTGGTGCGCGCGCCAAAGCGCTTGGCGATGCCTATTCCGCCATCGCGACCGGGGTGGAGGCGGCCTACTACAATCCGGCGGGGTTGCCCTTTATCGAGAATAAGCAGGTGATGGCGTCCTATCGATTTCTTTCCCTTGACCGGCAGTTTAGCTACATCGGATTCGGGATGCCGGTTCAGCCAAAGGCCCGCAAGGGGCAGAAAGCCATCAACGGGGGCTTCTCGCTTGCCTGGCTGCGCGCAGGCGTCGAAGATATCGACGGCCGCAATACCGACGGCGAACATTTTGACGATCTGTCCAACAGCGAAAATGCCTTTGTTTTTGCCTTCGCACTCAATCCGGCGCCCATGCTGTCATTTGGACTGACATTCAAGGTGCTCTGGAACCGGTTTCCAAGTCTGGGTTCGGAAGGCGAGACCATCTCCGCCAGCGGCGTCGGATTTGATTTCGGGGCCATGCTCTTCCCGGTAGATTGGCTCACCTTAGGCGTCGTGGTCAAGGAGATTAACTCGAAATACCGCTGGAACACCGAAGACCTTTTTGGCGAGGATGGCTCAGAGACGGTCGATGATTTCCCGAAGATCATTCGTTACGGCGTGGCCCTGACCCCGCCCAGATTTGGCAAGGTCATTCTCGCGTTGGATTATGAACAAATCTACAAGGAAAAGATCTTTGCAAGCAAATTGGATGACCGCCTTCATATCGGCGCCGAAGCCGCTTTCTGGCATGACTTTGTGGTCCGTGCCGGTTTTGATGACGGCTCCGTCACCGCTGGCGGCGGCTATGCGTTTTCGCTCATCGGCAAGAAGTCGCAGTTGAACTACGCCTTTATCTCTCCCGGCAACAGGCCGGAGGAAGAGCACATCTTCAGCTGGGTCTTTCAGTTTTAGGCGCTGACGAGTTCTTTTCTGTCACTTTTTGGCAAGCCCCGACTGTCCTGATTGTATTCCTAAAATGACTGTCGGGGCAAGACTTTTTTGTAACACACTTTTTTTCGAGTTTCGAGTTTAGGATTTCGAATTCCGGCTTCGGTAAGAAAGGAGCTTCTCTTGAAAACAGCGCGATATGGCATTCTGGTTTTTTCGATGACGGTGACCGTGCTGGCTAACAGCATGGCTTATTCTCAAGCCGGCAACGCAGGTGCGGCGGGTCTGGCTTTTCTCAAGCTGGGGGTCGGCGCTCGAGCCTCTGCGCTTGGCGAAGCTTACACGAGCATGAGCGGCGATGCTACGGCAACGTATTGGAATCCAGCGGGCCTCGCGGCCCTTTCGACCTCGCAGTTGACATTCACCCATACCGAATGGTTGCAGGACATCTCCAATGATTTCCTGGCGGTGGCTTTTCCGGGGTTTGGCGGTACTGTCGGAGTCAGTCTCTACGCGAATCGCGTCGATGGCATCGAGCGCCGCGTCATTCCCACGGCCGAGCCGATTGGCACGATCGATGCCAATGATATTGCAGCAAGCCTCTCTTACGGCCGCTATTGGGGCGACCAATTCAGTGCCGGCGTAACGGTCAAGTATCTCTACGAGAAGATCTATATCGAGAGCGCCGCAGGATACGCCTTCGACTTTGGGGTGGGGCTGCAACCCTTCGAAGGGCCGCTGCACTTGGGGGTGGTGGTGCAGAACCTCGGTTCCATGGACGATTTACTCGACCAGGCGGTACAATTGCCGACTACGGTGCGCGCTGGCGCCAGCTACCAGATCGAGTTTGCCGCGCTGGATGGCGCGCTGGTCGTGGCCGCAGACGGGATCAAAGTGCGTGACCAGGACGCGCATGTGAATGTCGGGGCCGAGCTTGTGCTCAAGCACCATCTCGCTTTCCGCTTTGGCTATCAGAGCGGGTTTGAGGAAAAGGCCTTCGGTGGTGGATTCGGTTTGAACTTTCAGCAACGATATCATCTGGATTACGGCTACGCACCGTTTAGTTCGAATCTGGGCGATACCCACCGGTTTTCGCTCAGCGTCGATTTGTAACCTTCAGCTCTTGGCACTTAGCTGTTGGCTATTGGTCTCGCGGTCAACTTCCGTGGGAATACTATCGCACGGCGGTTTGTTCCTGCCACGTTCAATTGGTTGAAGATTTTGCTTGTAATAAATTCTCAAACTCGTTAAATTGCCTTTAGAACAACGACGAAAATGAACACTGCCCCTTAGAAATCCCCTAATCTTAAGTAAAGCAGATAGTTAGACGATAAAACCAGCAACTATTCAAGCAGATAGGCTTAGACTTTTAGGCTGCAGGAAGTTGCCCCACAAAGCAGGGCAATTATCATCTATCACAAAACCGAAGAATTTCCTGACAGCCTACAGCCTAACAACCTAATTTTTTTCGCAGACTTCGCTGCGAAAAAAGTCATTTAGCGCTTCGCGC
>JBHHXT010000154.1:0-11457 GCA_046757165.1 bacterium
TGAGCTGCTGCAGGCACCCCTGCCACCCCTGCTGGTGCTTGTCTCGTTCCTCAGCATTCGGGAATCGTTGGTGAATGAGCTCGACCTCCGTCGCGGTCCCACGATCGTGGAACAAAACGGTGACCAGGGTTTCGGACGTTTCCTCCCCCTGCCACTGCCAGGTGAACACGAGCTTCTTGTTGTGCTCCACCTGGCGGAAAACGCCGTGCACCGCATAGAGCGCATCGCTGTCAGGTGATTGCATGCCGAAGCGGTACCGGCCGCCGACCCGCAGATCCACTTCGCAAACCGGCGTGCTCCAGTCATCGCCAACATGGAACCATTTGCTCAGGAGCTCCGGCTCGGTCCACGCTTTGTAAACGCGGTCGCAGGGCGCTGAAAATGTGCGTTTCACGGTCAAGGCCGCATCTGTTTCGTGCTCTATCATGGCCATTACTTCTTCTCCTCTTTTGCGGATTGGTTTAGGAATCTATCGAGCGCGTCGAACTGCTTTTGCCAGAACTCACGGTACCGGCTGATCCACTCGGCGGCTTCTTTCAACGGGACAGCTTTTAAGCGGCAGCGGTAGATCCGACCTTCCTTTCGACGCGAAAGCAGGCCGGCGTTCTCCAGAATCTTCAGGTGCTTGGAGACTGCGGGCAGGGACATGTCGAAGGGTTGTGCCAGCTCGGAGACGGTGCACTCTCCTTCGGTAAGCCGCATGAGGATAGCACGCCGGGTTGGATCGGCCAGCGCCATGAAAGTCAGGTCGAGAGTGCCGGTATAATATTTAACCATACAGTTAAATATATGGACTCAGCTCGTCTTTGTCAAGAACAAAAATAATAATAAAGGGTCGGCTTGCGCCGACTATTTCAACAACAGCATCCGTCTTGTCAGTTTGAATTCTCCCGCAACGAGCTGATAGAGGTAGATCCCTGAAGATACGGCCTCACCGTTTTGCGACCTGCCGTCCCATTCGATTGTGTGGCTCCCGGGCAGCGTATGTCCGCTGGCCAGCGTCTTGACTAAATGCCCCAGGAGATTGTAGACCCGCAGTTGCACCTGCACGCCGCCAGGAAAGCTTTCCGGGATGGTAAAGACGATTTGCGTGGTTGGATTGAACGGATTGGGATAGTTTTGCCTGAGGGCAAAGTTCCCGGGCAGCAAAGGCGTTTGCCCTTTTTCTTCTGTGACTTGCGGATTGAGCCTTGCAAACATGGTATCCGGCATCAGGAACGCGAGACCCTCGATGTCCAGGTTCTCCGCGCCGCGGGTCGGAATCCGTGTGCCAATGCCTGTACCCGGGTCGATCGACAGGAACGTGTGAATCGTCTGCGTGTGACCGTTGCTAAACCCGATCAAATTGCCATCCGGACAGAATTCCAGGCACTCGACGTTTGGAAATCCCACCGAATCTGCGCTCACCGCGGTTCCGGCTCCCGTGCTGGTGTTGATGGTGATGATCTGCCCGGTTCGGGTATCGGCCCCGAAGAGCGTTGGATTCGATTCCAGGGTAAACGCCAACCCTTCGACATCCTTGAAGCCGAGTTCCCCGATCATCGTCACCTCACCCGTCGTCCTGTTGATTTGCAGGAATTTGTGCAGCACGTTATCAACACCGAACAATTCGCTCGTGACCGGGTTGATGGCTAACCCTTCGATATCGTCCAGTCCGGTATTGCCGATCAACGTGGCGGGAATATCTGCCGGTGGCGCTGTCGGGATATTCTTTGGGTCAATTTCATAAAGCCCGCCCTCGTCCTCGTTTACGATAACAAGCATACGCTTCGTGAAGGGGTCCCAGGTCATGCATTCCAGATCAACGAGCGTTGCCGACCCGTCTGTGATGGGCCCGAGAATTTCCACGGCCGGATTGAGGGTGCTGAGGTCGAGCTTGATGAGCTCATCGGTGTCACCGTCAACGCCGAAGAGAATACATTCTTCTGGCCGGCATTGGACGCGTACCGTATCGCTGCAGATGGTCTCGTTGCCGCAGCTATCGACGATGGTGCACACGGCGATAATCAGGCTATCACAAGGAACAGTCGCCATGAAAGTGATGGTGGAATCGCGCGTGGTGATTTGGCTGACGTCGCTTATGACGCCGTTGATCGCAGAGGTGATGGTAAAGGGCGGCGTGCCACTTGTGACCGTGGTAACGGCTGTCACCTTGACGCTGTCTGCATCTATCCGGGCGCCGTTTGACGGCGACAGGATGTCGACCAGACAGGCCGGCGGCGGAGGTGGCTGGGCTCGAACGGTATCCGTGCACACGGTTTGCGTGCCGCAGCTATCAACAATCGTACAGACAGCGATGATGAGGCTATCAGCGAAGGGGAAGGGAACGCTGGCGATGAAATTGCGGTTCTCATCGACCTGAGCCGGAACGCCATTGACCTCGCACACAACGCTGAAAGGACCGAACCCTGCCGTGATGGTGGTCAACCCCTGCACCGACAGGCTGTCGCCACAGATGACAGAGCTATCCTGTGGCGAGGTGATCTCGGTGACACAGATTGGGGCCGGTGGTCTGAAGACGTGCAGGGTGTCGGCGCAAACGGTCTGTATCCCACAACTGTCGGTGACAGTGCAGGTGGCAATGATGAGATTATCGGAAAAGGGGAATGGCACCGTCGTCATAAAATCAACAGTCCTGTCGCTGGTCACAATCGGCGTTGCGCTTGTACCGACGCCATTGACCTCGCAATTGATCGTGAAGGGGGGAACCCCTTGCTTGATCACGGTCGTCCCGGCTACGGTGACGTTGTCGCCACAGATGATGGCGCTATCTTGTGGAACCGTAATCTCAACCGTACAAACGGGTGCCGGCGGGACCTCCACCACAATCGTATCTGTGCAAACAGCTTCGTTGCCACAGCTATCAACCACGGTGCAGACCGCGATGATAGAGTTTTCCTTGCCGGGCTCGAGAGGCACGGTTGCCATAAACATGGAATCTGTGACAGTCGCCACCACGCCATTGACTTCGCAAAAACGGTCAAAAGGAGGAACGCCGGCGATGATGTTGAGCATGCCCGTGACTTTCACGCTGTCGCCGCACACGAATGCGCTATCTAAGGGTGAACTGATTTCCGCAAAACATGCGGGCGGGCCTGCGCGATTGACCAGGGTGAGATTTCTGCTGTTATCGCAGCTCGTCTGGTTGCCTTGCGCATCTGTCACCGTGCAGGCTATCTGGATGAGGTTCAGCCCCACGGTAAGCGGAATCGTGGCACACAGCACGGAATCATCAGCAACATCCGCCGAAAATCCGTTGATGGTGCAGTCGATGGTGAAAGGATGAGTGCCGCCCTCAACGCGCACGACAGCGGTGACTTTGACACTGTCCTCGCAGATCAATGCCCCCTTGGCCGGGGAGAGAACCTCGATCTCACACTGCAAAGCCGTATCCTGGGCAAAAACTGGTGACGCGTAGCCAACCCGCAGGAAAAAAGTGACAGCCGCCAGCAAAAGGATCGCGATGTCACATCTTCTGGCAATTCTTACGATGTCCATTTGACGCCCCCTTATTTTGATGAGGACATGCTGTTTTCAGTGTTATGATTTAACCTCACGCAGAGACCGCCGGGCTCGCAGAGTTCTGTTTTTGTCCGTCACTTCTCTGCGCGCTTTGCGGACTTTGCGTGAGGCAATTCAGGAATCTCAGGCACCGGGCAAACAAGCCCCTTGCGGAGGCCAGGCCTCCGCAAGGTTCATCACTCGCCAGAGTCTTTCCAGCAAGTCATTTCTACTTACGATCAGGACATATGTCCTTATTTCAGGAAGACCATGCGTCTGGTCTGTCGAACATTGCCTGCGACGAGCTGATAGATGTAAATGCCCGTTGACACCAGCACGCCGTTCTTGTTTTTGCCATCCCATTGAATGGTATACTTTCCTGCTGCTTTGGGCTCATCTACCAGCAGGGCCACTTGCTCGCCCAGAAGGTTGAAGATTTGCAGTTTGACCGCCACGCCGTCGAGCTTCTCTGGGATAGCAAAGCGAATCTTCGTCGTCGGGTTGAACGGGTTCGGGAAGTTTTGCGTCAGTTGAAATTCCTCCGGCATGGCTTGCAGCTCCAGCGTGTGATCGACGTCATCGGAAGTGTCGATCAGGAAGAAGTTGGCCGTCGTACCCGCGGGTCCCGCATAAGTGATGAGCATCTGATTGGCGCCGGAATGGACGTAATCCACCAGGTCGATGGTGACCTGACCCTGGCGCGGCATGACGTAGGTGTTCATTTCTTGCTGGGCGCGGCCCGCGTCGGCCACCAATTGGAATTTCTGGCCATTGAGATCCAGCCGAATCTCGGTCAAACCAAGATTGCTGACTTGCAGGTAACGGTCGACGTGTGGGAACCGAAACTCGAACTGGCGATTTGCAGCGTCCGCCGCCAGATGGAGAAATACCGGGTCACATTCGAATACGTTTCCACACCAGTCGGTCACGATCAAATTGAAGAAGAGCGACTTGTTCGGGTCGATGATGTCGAGCCGGAAGTTGACTTCCTGGGCACCGTGCTCAAATGGATCGATGGTCAGCTCGACATTGAACAGGGAGTCTTTCTCAATCGTAGCGATGCCGCTTCCTTCGTCGAAAATCGTACCGAAGATGCTAGATCCATCCACTGCGAAAAAGCAGCTCGGCGGCTCCTCATCTACTGACAC
Source organism: bacterium (assembly GCA_046757165.1). Classification (GTDB taxonomy): domain Bacteria; phylum Zhuqueibacterota; class Zhuqueibacteria; order Oceanimicrobiales; family Oceanimicrobiaceae; genus JBHHXT01. The sequence goes on from JBHHXT010000154.1 coordinate 4,650, forward strand.
CCGGATGGTGTCCCGGCAGATGGTCTCGAACCCGCAGCTATCGACGATTGTACACGTCGCTATCAGAGTAGTATCTCCGGTTAGATTGTTCAACTGCGCCGTAAAGGTGATGGTGGTGTCCCTGGTGGTAAACTCAGCAATGTCGGTCACCACACCGTTGAGGTCGCAGGTGACCTTGAACGGGCCGAGTCCGCCTTGAATCGTCGTCTTTCCCGTCACGGTTAGCGTGTCACACACGATCGCACCTTCAAGAGGAGAGGTGATTTCTGTGTTACACACAGGTCGCGCAGGAACAAACACGATCACCGTGTCACGACAAATCGTCTCGAACTGACAACTATCCACCACGACACAGGTCGCGATGAGCGTGTCATTCTGACCCAATGTCAGCGGAATCGTGGCCATGAAAACACCATCGTCATCGATGGTTGTCGGGATGCCGTTGACATCACATTTTCTCTCAAAAGGAGGAAGCCCGCCTTCAACGGTAAGGATACCCGTGACTTTGACGCTGTCATCGCAGTTGACCGTGCCTGCCAGGGGTTGCGTAATGTCGACCGTGCAGATGGGTTTGGGAGGAATGTCAACCGTGACCGTATCCGCGCAAACCGTTTCGAATCCACAACTGTCAACCACCGTACACGCCGCGATGATGGTGTCGATCTGACCCCGCGTCAGTGGCACCGTCGCCATGAACACGCCTTGCTCATTCACGGTTGCAGCAACGCCGTTGATGTTACAATCTTTGGCAAAGGGGGACAACCCTCCGTCAATACTGAGAAGGGCGACCACTTTAACGCTGTCATCACAGTTAATGATGCCGTCTGCCGGGGTCGTTATCTGGACCGTGCAGATGGGTCGTGGTGGAATTTCCAGGGTGATCGTATCCGCACAAACGGTTTTGAAGCCACAACTGTCGACGATGGTACAGGTCGCGATGACGGTATCGACCTGGCCGCGGGTCAGCGGCACTTTTGCCATAAAAACACCTTGCTCAGTGACGGTTGCCGCAACGCCGTTGACACGGCAGATCTTGGTGAACGGGCCGACTCCTCCTTCAATGCTGAGGGTGGCGGTGACTTTGACACTGTCATCACAGTTGATGGTGCCATCCTGCGGGTCGGTGATCCTGACCACACAGACGGGTTTCTCCGGCACAAATACGACCACGGTGTCGCGGCAGACGGTGGCGAAACCACAACTGTCAACCACGGTACAGGTGGCGATCAGGGTGTCGTTCACCCCGCGCGTGAGCGGCACCTTTGCCATCAGCACGCCCTGCTGGTCGACGTTTGCCGGAATGCCATTGATATCACACACCTTGCTGAAGGGGCCGAGGCCTCCTTCAATCGCGAGTACGGCGGTGACTTTGACACTGTCATCACAGTTGATGGTGCCATCCTGTGGTGAGGTAATGTCGACAAAACAGACCGGGGGTTCTGGCCGGGTGACGGTCAAAGTGTCGGCGCAGACGACTTGATTGCCGCAATTGTCTGTGACCGTACAGAGGGCAATAATGGTGTTTTCACCGATCGCCATGGGCACCTTCGCCATGAACATGTTGTCCGTCTTGACAACCTCGACGCCGTTGATGGTGCACAGGGTATCGAACGGCGGCACCCCGGAAGTAATGTCAAGAGCCGCCGTAACCTTGACGGAGTCGCAGACCAGGGTGCCCTCTTTCGGCTCCGTGATCTTCACCACGCAGGTCGGCAGTTGCGGCCGGTTGACGACCTTCACCAGCCGACATGTTTCAGCGTCCTGCCGAGAATCCGTGAACGTACATAGGATCTCAACCGTATTCAGGCCAAATTCGAGCGGAATTCTGGCAGAGATGAAGAAGAGTGAATCGTTCACCACACTGTCGAGCTTCGCCGGGAAACCATTGATCGTACAGTCGGTTTGTATTGGCGGTTGGCCGCCCATCAGGTTGACGACTGCATTGACATCGACGGAGTCTGTGCAGATCAGGGCGCCCGGCGACGGGGACAGGAGGTCTATGCTCTTGCATATCAACGTATCCGGACTGATGCAAAGGACGTCGACCGTCGCCGTGACCTCTGTGCTCACCGCATCTTCGCCAATCGCCGTGGCTGTAACTGTGAATGGACCAGGAGGAACCCCGGTCAAGGTCTTAGAGAAGGCCCCGATGGGGCTCAGGGAAACGGGCATCCCGTTCACACTGACTCCGGCAATGCCGACCGGTTCAATGATTTGCAGCATGCTGGTCAGGTCGCTTGGATTCCTGACGACGACGAACTCACCATTGGTCGAATCGGCGATCAGCTTCAGGGCGGTGGTGTCGGAATCAAAGATCGTTGTGTCATCAAGGGCAAGACCAAAGGTGTTGATGATGGTTCCCGCCTTGACCGCTTCGCTCAGGGGAGAACCCGAACCTTTTGTAAAGCCGGACGTGCCGCCGGGACCGCGAGGCAAACCGTCCGAGAGAAAAAAGATGATGTTGGTGCGATTCTCTGGCTGATTGGCAAAAACCCGGTTGGCGAGCGCGAGCGCCGAATCGTAGACTGTAAAAACGGCCAGGTTGTCGACGAATTTCTTGGTGAACTTTCCGATGCCGGCTCTCAAGAAGACCGGCACGCCGTTGTCATCTTTTGCATTGGTGTCGACTGACCGGGCAACTTCTTCAATATCTGGCGTCCCATCATTATTCCGGTCGGCATCAGGTGGGGTGGTGAAGTCCTGCGAATTGACGGCGGGGTCGACATCGGCGACCAATGCATCACTGGCAAACGCGATGACCCCGACCTCGACATTGCCCGGGCCGCCCAAAGAGGCATTGAGCGCGACGATGCCAGCAATCTCCGCGTCCAGAATCGTACCCTCAATGCCATCACCGTTCTCGTCCCCGACCTCGCCCAGGCTTTGATCGACCCGTTCTGTACTCTCTGAGACATCAATAATGTAGATGACATTGATGCTATCGCCCCCACCGATGGTTACGAAGCCTTCAACAGGTATCTCACATTCCGGCCCGATGAAGGTATCACCTGGAGCAGGAGTCGTGATTGCCACAGTGAGAACCTGCCCGGTGGTTAGTGTATCTGAAGCCGGATTCCCTTGCCCCTGAACAGGAGTCGCGCCAAAGCAGAACATCAAAAACGCAAGTGGCAAGCTTAGCCAAACCCGATACCCCATTCTGAATAAAGTCGTAACGTTGAACATAACACCCTCCTTTCATACCGCAAAATGATATAATGCACCCACAACCGGCGAACAGAAAACAGGAATCCCCTGATGCTCGACCGCCGAGGTAGAGACCATTTGAGTTGTGCCGTAGACACAGGAGAAACGACCTTCATCCGGCATGAAGAAGGTGTTCCTTATGCAGACTAGCTCTGCATAGACACAGTTGATGAATGTTTGTTTAGACTACTGAGAAACTCGCATTGGGCGCGTGATCAAGAGGATGTTTATCCAAAGAAGGGGCAAAATGAGTGTGCATAGATGAGAGACTATTGTTGTTTCGCCAGACCACGCACTTATTCCCTATTACGAAAAAAAGTTAAGAAAGTCAAGCAAAACATTTAAAAAAAGTAACTTTTTGCTATATATCGGAACATAATATCTTATTATCTTAGTTTTCTTATTGCTTTATTGTTGGCTTGATCTCGCATTTCTCGCTTGACTTTGGGACTTTAATAAACCACGCTAAGCAACAATAGAACAATAGAATCAAAAATAAAACTGCAAATACCCAAAAAAACTGCTTTTCAATGTTCCGTATTCGGAGCGCTCCGGCCCCCGGGTCCAGTAGGCGCTGGCGGCTGCCTCCAAATTCGTAGAGATGGAGTAGACGATGGAGGGTCCAACCAGGCTGCTGCCGTCGTTCAGATTGACCAGGCTATAGACGTTCAAGACCAGCAGCGGCGTGAGGGATTTGTTTGCTGAAATTGCCAGGTAGTGTTTCGCCAGGTTGAACGTCTGACCCGCCAGCAGATCACCGAGCTTGTAATTATTCTTGTCCGAACTCCCCTGGCCGTTGTAGTAAAACTCGATAAAGGCGTAGATATCGCCCCGGAAGTTGTAGTCGGCGTTTAACACAGCGCGCAGGTAGTTGTCGTCTTGATGCTTCCACGTGTAAGCGAATTCACCTCTGAAGCCGGCGCTGCCGAGGTAGCCGGCAAAATCGCCGCCGAGAACCTTGTCATCCCGAAAATCGCCGCCCATAATGGCGAGATCATAATTGCCCCAATTCGTGCTCATGCGCAGGGAAGCGCTGCTCCTGAGCTCGTCTTTGCCGGGGGCAAAGGCCGCTTCGACGCGCGAGAGCGTGCCGAAGGGGATCGCCAGATGGATCGCATCAACGCCCTCTTTTTCCGCTAATTCAATGGCGGCAGGATTAAACGGGTTGAGAAGGTCGGTCGGGTTCCAGGCGAACCCCGTTCCCCAGGCGATGCGCTGCCTGCCAACGGTGAGTTCGGTGCGCCCCAGGTAGAGAGTGGCAAAAGCACGAAACAGGGATTGTCTGAGCTGAGCTTCGCTACCCTGCTCCACGGTCCAGCTCAAGTCCGCAAAGGTCGGGCGCGCAAGAATTTCGGAGAATCTGAACTCCGGAGTTTTCAGGAAACTCCCCGCCAGCAGCTCAGTGTCGAGCCAGACCTCAGAATGAACCTTATTGCTGACATCCACCAGCCCTTTGAGCCGCAGGCGACTGATATCTAAAAAGTACGTCTCGTTTGACAGAATGGACTTCGAGCGGATGGCGAGGTTCTTGGCATAGCCACGGGTTTGGACAGAAGAATTCTGGGCGGAAGATTGTAATGAAAAGGTCACCAGGAAAACAAAAGAGAGTAGACTGCGTCGGACTATCCCTGCATCTATCCGTCTTCCGTCTTCCAACCTCATCCGTTTCGCTCCTCCACAATCTCACCGTCACGCAAGAGGATCAACCGCCGTGCCCGTTCCATCACCACCGGATCGTGCGTGGAGAACACAAATGTGACCTGCTTTTTTTGGTTCATCTCTTTCATCTTGTCCAGGAGCACCGAGCCGGTCTTGGAATCCAGATTCGCGGTTGGCTCGTCAGCCAGAATGAGCTTGGGGCGCGAGACCAGCGCTCGTGCCACGGCGACACGCTGCTGCTGGCCGCCACTCAGCTCGTTGGGCCGCCGATGAAGGAGCGCTGCCTCAATTCCGAGCTCGGCGAATTCCTGCTTGACACGGCGATGACGTTCCTCGGCGGAGACGCCCTGCAGCAAGAGCATGAACTCTGCATTCTCTTCCGCCGTCAGGACCGGAATGAGATTGTACGCCTGGAAAATGAACCCCATCGTTTGCAACCGAAACTCTGCCAGCTCGTTGCGATTGAGGGCGGTCAAATCCTGACCAGCGACCCGGATGGTTCCCGAGGTCGGCTTGTCAAGTCCCCCAATGATATTAAGCAAAGTCGTCTTGCCGGAACCGGACGGCCCGGCGATCGCTGTAAACTCACCCGCCTTGATTTTCAGCCCAACATTGTTTAGAGCTCTGACAGGAACTTTGTTCTTGTCGTGGTAAACCTTTACGATATTTGCGAGATTGACGATGCTCATTTCATATTCCGGGTTCGAGTGTGATTTAAACAAATCGTATCGCGTCGACCACCTCAAAACGGCTCGCCTTGAACGACGGATACAGGACAGAGGCGAGCACGATCATGTTGATCACGACCACGCCGACGACGATATCATAGAGCGCGATTTTCGGGTAAATGATGGCGCCGACGCCGAAGCGGCTCAGTCCGGAGGCGAAGTCGGTCAGGTCGAGGCCGGTATAGGCCCAGTAACCCAGCACTGTGACGGAGACGAGCAAGCCAAGCGCCAGGCCGAGCAAGGTAATGAAAAAAGTTTCGAAGTAAAGCATGAGCCTGATCTTTTTGGGCAGCACGCCATTGGCCATCATGATCCCGAGCTCATAGATACGCTCATAGATCACCATCAGGAACGCGTTGGCGATACTGAACGCGATGGCCGTGAACAGAATGGCAATCGTAATGACGAGTGAAAAATCGTACAGTTTTAGAGCCAGCTCCAGCAGTTTGTTCCTGTCCTTCCAGGACAAAACTTCCAGATTCTTTCCGGCCAGCTTTGCCGTCAACCGCGCCTTCAAACCATCGACCTCGAGCGGCGTCCGGATGCTAAACGCCGTGACGCTGTCGCCATAGCCGGCCAACGTTTGCGCCTGCCGTTGCTCGAGGTAAACAAACGCTTTTTCAAAATCCGGGTTGGAGACACGGTAAATCCCAACGACGCGGTAGGCGCCTGAGCTGATGGTGTTATCCAGTCCCGAGATCATCAGGACGACTTTTTCACCGAGGATGACGTTCAGCTTTTTCGCCAGCGCCTCGCCGATGACGATTTCATTTTTGCCATTTGCGCCGCTGAAATACTGGCCGTCGAGGATGGACTGAGCGATGGTGGTGATATTCGACTCACGCTCCGGAACGACGCCGTTGATCGAGACGCCGGCGGCCGTTTCGCTGCTGCTGATCATGCCAGCGATTGAAACCAGGGGGGCGCTTTCCAGGTCGGCAAACCCGTCCAGCACCTTTTCTATCTGCTCCGGCGTCCTGATGAACGCTCTGATGTTTGGATTGTCCTGATACCCTTTGGCCGTAATCATGATGTGACCGCCGTGCAGATTGATGGCGGCGTCGACCATCTGCTCCAGGAAACCACGGCTGAAGGCGGTGGTTCCCAGATACCCGAAGACACCAACCGCAATCGATGTGATCAAAACCAGCGACCGGCGCGGGTTGCGCCAGACATTGCGCCAGGCGATTTTCAGAATGATTTTCATTTGCGCTCCA
>JBHHXT010000155.1:0-11394 GCA_046757165.1 bacterium
GACGGCATAGAACTAAAGTGGTCCCTGTCGAGTCGAAGGATGGGCCTCGCAGCTCAAGATTCAAGCGGCGCCGTTCAGCTCCACCCGGCCGCGTTTGTCAAAAGCGAGCACATCCATCGGGCACACGGTGACGCAGATGCCGCAGTGGATGCATGAGGTATTCTGATTCGAGAAGCGCTCCTGATTTTTGGCGAAGCTCATGACATCGATTCCGACTTCGCAGTAGCGTGAGCACTCGCCGCAGGTGATGCACTTTTCGTTGCTCTTGATGCCCAGTTTGCCGAAGCGGTGGCTCCAGAACTCCATCCATTTCGCCAGCGGGCACCAGTAGCGGCACCAGATTTTGCCGCCAAAGAAGGGATAGAGCGTCACCGGAATCACGCCCACCAGCCAGAAATCCGCGATGTAGGCGTACCACGAGCGCGCCTGTTCACCCACTTGTGAGAGGAAGCCGAACCAGTGATAGATGTCATCATGCATCAGCTTGCCAAACAGCATGTTGCCGCAGACGAGGATCGTTGCTACAAATGCCCACACCAGGACCGCCACGTTCATCCACTCCCACGCTTTTGCCCGCTTGCCTTTGGGCGCTTTGTGCCGCCATTGGTCCCCCCAGGTTTCGGCCAGGCCGCCACAGCCGCAGACCCAGGTGCAGTAACGTTTGCCGTGATGGATGGAAAGAACAGGAATCACCACAAAAGCCGTCATCAGGCCCCAGATGATGTAGAACAGGCTGATGTCATAAAAGAATTGGTGGAATTGCAGCGGCCAGGCGTATTCAAATCCGTACGCCTTCCAGGAAAATTCCGGCCGGCCGAGCACGAGGTTGGCGCCGGCTTTGTGGTGGACGTACCACATGATGAACTCAGGCACCAGAAACCCCAGCGTCCACTGTATCGTGATCAAGGTCAGGTACCGTTTCTTCTGATAGCTGTCCTTGTAGTTGACTCCCCAGCGCACGTAAGCCTTGAAGCCAAAGTAGGTCATGAACAAGGTGTACAGGGCTGCGTACCAGAAGCTCGGTGAGATGCTTTTGCTGAAGCCAAAGAGATTCCAATGGAGGGTCAGGGTCTCCTTGAAGTTGACAGCATTGCCGGCAGGATCGGTAAACCAGGTTTGGTTGAAGGGCCACCACGGCGCCTTGATGGCGTAGACGGTGTAGAAAATTACAAACATGGCCATCAGGTAGAGATAGCGCTTCAAATCCCAGGCGCCTTCGAGCTTGATGCCGACCTTGTTGAAGAACTTGATCGGCAGCTCGGCGCCGATCATCTCGAAAACGTGGTCGTTCTTCAGCCTGACCGTCTGATCGTCGGTTGTGAAGGTCACGAAATCCTTGCCGATCTCCTTCAGGTGCGAATTGAAATGAATCGAGAGCTTTCCGTCGCGTTCGAGCTCGCGCAGTTTGTCGACGTTTCTTTTCTTCGGGAAGATGAATTCCGGGTCGACCGTGACCATGGTGACGCGGTTGTGCGGTGCCAGGGCGATGGTGGCTTCGGCTGCGACATCCCCACCGCCGTAGACCAGGATATCCTTGCCTTCGAACGCCTCCGGGTCAGCGAGAAAGTGTGAGATTTTTTCGCCATGCTCCTTTTCCCCGGCAACACCCGCTTTGCGCGGATTGCCGGCCTTGCCAATGGCGAGAACCACGTACTTCGCTTTGTAGCTTCCTCTTGACGTGGTGACGACAAAAAGGTCGGTAAGCTTCTTGATGTCGGTGACGGACTCATGGATGTTGATCTTCAAGCCGCGCTCGGCGATCTGGCGCTCCCAGCGCGCGAGCAGCTCTTCTTTTGCACACTCTTCGCACCACAGGGAGGATTCCAGGGGAACATCGAGCGGCTCGATAAAGAGCGGTTTGCCTTTGGTGAAGGAGCGGATGAGATTGCCGGGCTTCCCCTGCTCGATGACGATATAGTTGAGCCCCAGTTCCTGTGCCCGGTTTGCGGCCCCCAGTCCCGCGGCACCAGCGCCGACGATGAGCACATCGTAGACTTCGGCCGGCAAATTCAGCGGCGGCTTGTTCTCGAACAGGTCGTTGATGAGACCGTTGCCCTGGTTCAGCCCCAGCTTGATCAGCGGCGTGCCACGCACCTCGCCGATGAGATACAAACCGGGGATGTTGCTCTCGTGCCGGTCGTTGACTTGTGGCAGCTTGATAATGGCTGGATCGAAGGTTTTCGCGAAAAGCGTGGAAAAGAATCCTTTTGTGCTTTGAACCAAGAATAGCATTCCTTGTCTCTCTTCTGGTGGTGAATGCGACGGGCCCTCAACCGGAGTCGGACGAAAGCGTTCCCGGCTTGAGGAAAATTACCATTCTTTAAACTCGACAGGTCGGCAATGTTATTCCGTTTAACGTGGTCTGTTATCCTATTATTCCGTCAAAGCTGATGTGACACGACATTCATGTCGTGACTCTGATGCGACATAAATGTCGCGTTACAGCCCCCATCCCTCTCGGATTTGTAGATACCTAACTAAAACACGGTTGCAAACCGTGTTGGATCAGGCTTGAATCAAGTGTGCCCTCGATGGGGAACATTCACGACGGGGCGAAATATTTCTTGACAATCCTCTCGAAAGCGCGTAAGTTTGAGCATGAACGATAGCGACGCGGTCATCCTCGAGCAATCTTTACGCGAGCTGCAATCCCTGAACCGTCTGGCGCTGGCCATCTCATCGACCACGGATGTTGAAGAAATCACCAACACGATTATTCAACAGGCCACTGAAATAACCCGGGCAAGCCAGGGCTCTATTTTGCTGACGCAAGATCCCATAGAGTCGAAGTTCACGACCCTGGTTCGGCTGGGCACCAGCCGGCACGAGGCGCTGGTACAGAAGATGTGCATGGTCATCGCAGGCTGGATTCTGAAACACAAAACCTCGCTGCTGGTCAACGACATTTTGCTGGATGAGCGCTTTCAGGGATTGCAGGTGTTGGAGTACCCGCTGCAGTCTGTTCTGGCGGTGCCGATTCAGACGAGCGGTACCATGTTGGGCGTGCTGGTACTGCACAGCAAGGAGGGAGAGCGTCGATTCCAGGAGAACGACTTGCGGATTATGACCATCATCGCGTCGCAATCGGCTCATATTCTGGCAAACGCGCAGCTTTTGCGACAGCTTAAAGAGGAAAATAAACATCTAAAGCAGGAAATTGCGCGACAATACAGGTTCAAGGAAATCATCGGGCGCGGCCCTGCCATGCAGAAGCTGTTCCAATTGCTCGAAAAAATCATCCCGACCGATGCCAGGGTACTCATTCATGGCGAAAGCGGGACCGGCAAGGAGCTGATTGCGCGCGCTATTCACTACAACGGTCCGCGCAAGAAAAGCCGGTTCGTGGCCATTGACTGTGGTGCCTTGCCGGAAAACTTGCTGGAGAGCGAGCTGTTTGGTCACGTCAAAGGGGCGTTCACCGGTGCCACCGAAAGCAAAAAGGGTCTGTTTCATGTTGCCGATACCGGGACCCTTTTTCTCGATGAAATCAACAATACCAGCCCGGCGCTTCAGGCGAAGCTGCTGCGGGCCATTCAGGAAGGCGAGATTCGACCGGTCGGCGGCACCAAGACCATCAAAGTGGACGTCCGGATTGTTTGCGCCTCCAGCAAGGAGCTCTCGGAGTGTGTGCAGGCGGGCACTTTCCGCCAGGACCTCTATTTTCGTCTGAAGGTCGTGACCGTGAAACTGCCACCCCTGCGCGAACGCAAAGACGACCTCCCCCTTCTGGCCAACCATTTTCTCACCAAATTCAGCAAATCACTCAACAAGCCCATTCAGGGACTGACCCCGGAGGTGCTCAATCAACTGTTGCGCTACACCTGGCCCGGGAATGTTCGTGAGTTGGAGAATACCATTGAACGCTGCGTGACCTTAGCGGAGCCGGACGCCAAGGTCGTCGACCTCGACCTGCTTCCGGAAGAGCTGCACACAACCCCTCCTCCCCTTTCCGCAGCGATGCTGGGTGACGAAACCAACCTGACCCGAGCCGTAGAGGAGCTGGAGCGCACCCTGGTGCGCGAAGCCCTATCCAGGTTCGACGGCAACCGTACCCGGGCTGCTGAGTATCTGGGACTCAGCAGGCGGGGTCTACTCAACAAGATCGAGCGCTACGGATTGCACTCACTTCCCACCGTGTGAAGCCGCTTCACATCTGACTCACTTGCCTCATCTCTTTTCCTGAGATTCAGCCCCCCTTTAGCTTTCACAAAAACAAGCGATTAGCTCTGTCTGCAACCGGCTTTGGTCTTTCTGGCACATCGCTTGCGTTTCCACGTGCCGTTCTTTGCAGTGTCTGTTCATCGTTGCAAAGAAGGACAGGTGATGCGGGGCTGGCGCTGTTGTGCTGGCCTGGCGATTTGTGGAACGAAATAACCGGAGGTGAATATGGAAACAATGGTCACAACCGAACGGCGGCGAGACGTCACGCTGACGTTGCCCGATGATTTTTTGCCTGTAAACGACGAATACCAGCCGTTCAGAATCATCGAGCGGCGCAATTTCATGCAGACGAAGCTCGAGGTCCCTGCTCTGGTCAAAACGATGAAGTTGCCGTGCAACAAGCGTATCCTGGAGATCGGTTGTGGCCCTGGCATCGCGCTGGTGCCGCTGGCCAAACTCTGCAAGCCGGCACGTTTGGTCGGCATTGATATCGATGATTTGCTGCTCAAACAAGCGCAATCGCGACTGCGGGAAAACCATATCCGCGTTGAGCTGTATCAGGAGGATGTGCGCAATTTGCCGTTCCCTGATGAATCCTTTGACATCGTCATCGACTTCGGGACGTGTTACCATATCAACCGCCGGGTGAGAGCGCTCAAGGAAATCACACGAGTTCTGGCACCCGGCGGCACCTTTGCCTACGAGACCCCCCTGGTGCAATTGTTGGCACACCCCGTGCGGTCGTTCCGCAAACGGGTGCCCTGGAAACTGGCCCCGAACTTGCAGCCGGAACGGGCATGGATTTTGTGGGCCAGCCGGACCAAGAGGTAGAGGCGCCATGCGTCATCCGGTAAAACTTCTGTTGGTCCCCACAAGCTTGATTTCTCAAGAGTGTGAAGGTTCTTTACACTTAAGGTGTGAAGACTGTTTACAGCTTGTCAGGAGATTGAGCGCAACGATGTTGTCATACAATCCGAAGGAGATGTAGGGAAATGATTGTCAGCAAGCTATTCTGCAACCACGCCGCGCCTGTGTTGGTGCTCTTCAGTTTGACAGCCCTGGCTGTGGCCAACCCTGAAAAACAGCGCTTGCTCACGTTGAACGAGGCGGTCGGTCCGGTCATCGATGCTGATGAAAATGCCAGTTATCTTTTGTTTAGCCAGAATATCGGACTCATTTCAGCCAGTGTCTATCAAATTTCCGCGAGCTCCTGGCGGCTTCATCTCATCGGCGACAAGGACGGGCGTCCGTGGATGGTGGTGCAAAAGCTCGGTGATGTCGGGCTGAGGAAGCTGAAAAAACGGATCCTCCGGGTTGAGAAGAACCGCGCCGAATCCGTGGAGCGAGCGCAGACTCATGTGGTTCGCCAAATCGATCTGGATGCCGAATTCAACTTCGAGCAGCCGGTCAGGATAACGTTGGTAGATGATTCCGAGCTCTATGGCCATATCAGCGCTTGTACTCCCGATGGCATCGGATTTGTCACCATCGGCGGCTCCGAGGTTAAGATCGGCGAGGGGCAGGTGCTCGAAATCAGATGGCCGAAAGGCCAATTTTCCAACGGCGAATTCGTGCGCTATGACCCGAATCATATCCGGCTTTTTTTTGGTGCGACTGGTCGCACCATGAAAAAGGGCGAGGGTAATCTTTCGAATTTCTATGTTTTTTTCCCAACCGTCGCTTTCGGCCTGACCGATCATTTTATGATTGGAGGCGGTATGTCATTGTTGCCGGGGGCACCGAAACAGCTTGTGTATTTTTCTCCTAAAATAAGATTCGTTCATCGAGAAAGCTTCGATATGGCCGCTGGCTATCTGTACCTGGGCGTCCCCGGTGAGGGCCATGTGAACGCGGCCTATACCTCGCTTTCTGTTGGCAACCCGCTGGGCGGCGTGACGGTGGGGGTGGCGCTGCCCTTTGGCGCCGGCGGTGAGCTGGGAGAATTCGTTTCAATTCTATTCGGCGCGGAGAAACAACTGTCGAGCAGTGTCAAGATCATGACGGAGAACTGGTACTTAACCGACAACGACGGAGAGAGTCTGCTCTTGCTCTCAGGCGGGTTCCGCTTTATCGGCGACCGCCTGACCGTAGGATTGGGCTTCTTCACATCCCCTGAAGCGCTCGAGTCAGAGGCATTTCCGATCTTTCCCTGGCTGGACTTTTCGTTGAGCTTTGGCAAATGAGACACTTTCTGAAATATTGTTTGCTTGGGTTGAGCGTGGCGGCTTGCGGCCAGCGCAGCGCCTTCAGTCGTGCCATGAACGGCGCCTGGGTTGAAGTGAGCCAGGCGGAGATCTTGCATGCCATGCGACAAGAACAGGGCTACGATCCAACCGCGACCACGAATGTGGCGCGATTCCAGGCGGGCGTCCTTCTAACGCTTGTCCGGACGATGGTGGCGAACGGTGCACAGTCACAGGCCATCTTCATCAGCCACGAGACCTGGTTCCGGGCCTTCCTGCAGAGAACAGGCCTGAATGAGGCCCGGGCCCCCATGTATGCCCGCCTGGCCTATGAGCACAAACAAGACCAGAGAATTGCGTATGGGGACGGCCAGGTGGTCGCGACCGTTGAAGAAGGCCAGTGGCCAGAGCTGGCCCTCTCCGTCCGGGTTTCCTGGCCTCGAACCCGGGCTCTGCCGGCCCAATACACCTTCGAAGATACGCTCTCGCATCCCAGACTAAGGGTCACCAACCACCGCCATGTCAGCTACCGCTTACTGGATTTTGGTGACATGGTGATGTATGACCGCATTGAAGGGTTGAGCGGCCGGCCGACTTCTGGCGTGCTGGGGCTGCTGTTTCGAGTCATCGGAGAAGGGCGCGTGGTGCAAGCAAAGATCCTGGCCTCCCCGGATGGCTGGCAGATCTCACAAACCCGCGCCAAGAAGGGTCCGTTTGAAGTCAATCCGCTGGTCACAGTCATGCCAGACGGACGCATGCGGAAGGGTCTCCCACCTGACCGCCCGGATTTGGCAGCCCTGGCCTCCCGCCTGCGGGAGCCGCTCGAGATCAAGTATCTTCCTGTATCTGGAGAATGAGATGAAAGTTACGCCGACCCTTATACTGATGCTGATTCTGATGAACTCCCACGCCTGTAGCACCTGGCGCCACGTGCGGCCATCCGAAGTGGACGAGCTCGTCGTGGACAAGCCTGTCATCCGGGTCCTGATGAAGGATGGTTCTCAGTTCACCGCGCGCAACTACGATATTGCTGCCGATACGCTCATCACCTACGGCCTGGCTCCAGCCACGTCGCAGCAAAGAAATGCTACCATCCCCCTGGATAGCATCGACACCGTTGAAATCAAACAAGAGACCACAGAGCGGCCGATTCTGTTGAGCGTCGCAGGCCTGAGCATGGTCGCATTTTTTGCCGCCATCGGCGCCAGCCAGAACGCCGGATCGCCATAATTCTCAGGCGGCATCGACCGACGACGGTGCTTCAATTCTCCCACGTCGAGCCCTTTGCCTCAAAGAACGACCAACCCCCGACTTGATGCAAAACAAAACGCTTGCGCACCTATTCCAACTTGCAAGCGATGAGCGATTGTATTATATTGTATTAGTAGCCAATCATAGGGGCTATCGAAGAATCGGCATATTTTTGACAGGATAACAGGATTCTCGAGATGTACAGGATTTCATTTACCGGAAAACCTGTCGGCCTGGTCTTAAACTTTGGATCAAAGAAAGGTGAAGTCAAAAGAAAAGGTAGAGTTTTTACCTGGAGAGAAGTGATCCTGTAAATCCGGCTTATCCTGCTGTCCCGTCAAAAAAAAGGTTTGTACCTCACCAACCGCGAGGCCAACATGAAAAGAACGGGCTGGATCATCTTTTTCATCGTCCTGGGATTGTTCGTTCTCATGGGGATGGTGTTCCTGACAGCGGTCGGTCTGCTCATTGACCACAAGCCGGTTGTCAAAGCAGACTCCGTGCTCAAATTGTCTCTGACCGGGTTGGTCACGGAGCATTATCCGCACAGTGCGTTTGGCAAGGAATTCGAGGGGGCCAGCTTGCAGGTCCACGATATTCGCAAGGCGCTCGAGATGGCAAAGTCAGACAAGCGCATTCGGGGTCTCTATCTGAAGCTCGCCGCACCGACGCTTGGGTGGGCGAAAGCGCGCGAGATTCGGCAGATCTTGTCAGGCTTCAAAGAGAGCGGCAAGTTTGTCACGGCCAATATGTCGTTTTTTGATGAACGCTCCTATTACATCGCCCTGCAGGCGGATTCGATTTTCGTGCAGCCGTACGCGTTCTCGCAGCTCAACGGTTTCGCTGCCGAAATCCCGTTCATGAGGCGGTTGTTCAACAAGCTGGGCGTCGAGCCGCAGGTGGAGAACATCGGCAAGTATAAGAGCGCCGGCGATGTGTGGAAACGCAAATCCATGAGTCCAGCCCACCGCGAGGCCACGCAAGCCGTCTTGCAGGAGGTGCTGACGCAGTTTGTGGAGGCCGTCTGCGAACAGCGGGGCATGGAGCGCGAGCTGCTCCAGGAAATGCTCTCGCCAGGCATCTATCAATCCAATGAGCTTGTGGCCGCCGGACTGGTCGATGACCTGAAACAAGAGCCGGAGGTGTTGGCGTTCTTGAAGCAAGAACTCTATGGCATGGATTTCGATGAAGGCCGGCACAAGCAGCTCCATTTCGTCGATGTCGCAGAGTACGCCCGGCTTGCGCCGGAGGAGGTTGGCCTGGGCGGCAGTGAAAAGATCGCCTTGATCTATGCCATTGGCGTGATTCTTCCGGGGACCAGTGGACACGATCCGCTCAATGGCCGCACCCTGGGCGCCAATTCCATCGCACGACAGTTGCGTTCGGCCGGCGAGGACAAAGAGATAAGGGCTATCGTTTTGCGCATCGATAGCCCGGGGGGCAGCGGTCAGGCCTCTGACGAAATCTGGTCAGCCATCGAGAGCGTGCGGCAGCACAAGCCTGTCATCGTTTCGATGAGCGATGTGGCTGCCTCCGGCGGCTACTGGATAGCCAGTAACTGCGACGCCATCGTCTCTCAGCCGCTGACCCTGACCGGTTCCATCGGTGTGGTCAGCGCGCTCTTCGACCTCTCTGGCACGTACGACAAACTCGGCATCGACTGGGAGACGGTCAAAACCCACGCACACGCAGACTTCCCGACCTCGGTACGCCCACTCACCCAGGAAGAATGGAATATGTTCAAGAAATTCAGCCGGGATTTTTACCACTACTTTGTGCAGAAGGTCGCTGACGGACGGGACAAAAGCTGGGATGACGTGCACAAAGTCGCACAAGGCCGGGTGTGGACGGGTGCGCGCGCCTTTCAGCTCGGGCTGGTGGATTCCCTCGGTGGCCTGGAGGTGGCCCTGGGACTGGCAAAGGAGAGGGCCGGACTCGACCCGGAGGCAAAAACGCAATGGGTCGTCTACCCCCAACCAAAGGGATTCTTTCAATCGTTGTTTGAGACCTTTAATATTCGTGTCGCTCAGCTAATCGCAGACAAGAAACAGGAATGGGCGCTGCTGCGACAGATGTCGCCAGACGCAAGAGCCCTGTTGCGGCAGTTGGCGATCCTGAATCGAGTCCGGCGCGGCGAAATGATGGCTATCGCACCATCTGTGCCAGATGTCCGGTGATGCGTGAGCCGCAGACGGCAAAAAATCCGGTGAAAAGGCGCCGTGTCCCCGGCGAATGCCAGGGCTCATACACCCAGGAATCAACCCAGGAGGATAATAATGAGGACACAGGTTGTCATCCGTTGTCTGGCAGCGATGGCTCTGCTGGCCGGCTGCTCCGCCTCCAAACAGGCTTACAAGAAGGCGCAAGAGTTCGAACAAGCCGGTCTCTACGTCGAAGCTGCCGAGCAGGATTTGAAGGCCCTGCGCAAGGATCCGGATTTCAAGGACGCGAAGTCACATCTCAGAGAAATCGCACCGAAGGCTTACGATGAGCTCATCACACGCGCCATCGCGCTGGAGCGGACAGAAAACTGGGAACAGACCGTGACCGAGTACAAAAAGCTTGTCTCTCTGCTCAGCCGCTTCCATCGTCATGGGGTTGTCTTCGAGACCATGAATATCAGGGAACGACTGAGAAAGGCAGAACACAAAGCGGCCGAATATCATTATGCTCACGCCGAGCAATTCTTCGCCAACCAAAGCTGGCACCAGGCGGCGACAGCCTATATGAAGGCGCACAGCTATGTCGACAACTTTAACCGCTCGCTCGACAAGGCGATTCAGTCTTATGTCAATGCGGGCGATCAGTCCCTTAGAAACAAGCGTTATCCTGAGGCCCAGGCGGCCTTCCACGACGCGCTCATCGCTGTGCCCAACCACCCGGTCGCGAAAAAAAAACTCGCCCAAAGCTATTTTCTATACGGCAGGCAGCTTTTTGACGAGGGCCAGTTCCGCGAGGCGCTCGAGCAATTCGAACAAGCGGAAACATTCGACCCGGAGTCCAAAGAAATCGCGGAGTGGACAGACCGTGCATACAATGAGGCCGTGCAGTATGTCGCTATTTTCCCGTTCGTCAACCACACCCGTATCCAGGTCGATGGCTATCGCCTCGCTCGCGACCTCCTCACACTGATTGAGACGCGCGAACTGAAATTCGCCGACTTTTTGCCGCACCCGGAAACCGTGTCGTTGCTGAGCAAATCCGCCCTCAACCGCTTTGGACACATCCGTGAATCAGAGCTGCGCCGCATTGCCGCAGAGGAGGGGTTGGACTCGTTCGTCTGGGGCAGCGTGCTCGATATCGAGGTGCACGATTCTGCAGAAAGCATGAAGGAACACTCGCACGACCGGGTGGTCACTGTCCAGGATAGCACGGGCAAAGACGTGGAAGCCACAGAGACCATTTACTACCGCGAATACAGCCGGCCGCGCCGCGTGAGCGTGCGTGCCGAGCACGTGATCATCGAAACCGAAACAGGCGCGGTCCTGGACCGCGAACGGTTTACCGAGGAAATCACCGACGTGGCGCGCTGGGTCGCTTACCCGGGGAGCATCTACGATCTGCCCAAAAAGAAACGCCCGCTCCTGGATGCCCCGCGCAGCCCCCGACCGGTGCCGATTTTGGTCGATGAAATGCTCGGGGCGGTAGTGGAGAAGATCAGCCGGGAAGTGGTGGAATTCTATCGGTGAGGGGTGAGACGGCTGACAAGTTCAGTATTAGAGATTCAAGCAAGAAGCGCCAGCATCGCAGCGTTTGTTTTTTGTTTCATTTCTCTGCGCGCTTTGCGGACTCTGCGTGA
>JBHHXT010000156.1:0-11387 GCA_046757165.1 bacterium
TCTTGATTTTTGCAACAAATACCACCATGCTCCCAACCGGCGCGCTTCGTTGCCGTTGTTTATCAAAAAGCTGCATGAGAAAGGTCAAAATGTGCGGCAATCTTCGCGGGTTTTGACCCCGCAACAGGCCGCCTGGGACCAGCTCCTTGCTGATTTGCATGACGGCAAAGGACAAAAAGACAGAACCGTGCCGATTCCATACGCCATTTTGGATGAGCTAAAAGACCAAATTCGTCGCGTGCATAATTTGCATCAGAAAGATCTGCAAGCAGATTATCATGGCACGTTCATGTTTGGCGCGTTCGAGAAAAAATCCGCGAGTGCCGCAAAAGAATTTATCTGGCAATGGCTCTTTCCGGCGAAAGCATTGACACTCGTCCCCGAAACCGATGAACGAAAACGCTACCATCTGCACCCGACTCATGTCCAAAAGGCGTGCCCAAATCAAATTGCGGCAGGGGAGCTCCCCCCGGGAACATCTACCGGCTTGCTCGATTGCGGAACAGAGTGACTTCCCGGTTTTGCTCGACATGGCATTGCAGACAATTCAGACGCTCGGGATGGGTCGTCCGGGTGATCTCGCGACGGCTCGGGTCGTTGTGGCAAACCAGGCAGGGTTCCCGCATAAACACACGGTGCGGAATCAGGGGCGGGCCGGCAGGCTGAGGTCGTTGGAGCGCCACCGGTTCCCGCATTCCGGCAAACGCGTTGCGTGCAAACAGTTCGATCTGCTCATCAGGATGGACGTGGCACTGCTGGCAGTTTACCAGCTCAGGATGGGGCGTCACCGGTGCTTTGAAGCCCTCCACCACCAATCCTTGCGCATGGCAGTTCAGGCATTTGCGGTCAAGGACTTTGTGGGGAATCAAGGGCGGCGCATAGGCATAGGGGCGCAGCTCTGCCCGGGTGAAGTGGCCATAATTCTGACTGCTCTCCCTGCCACAGGCTAGCGTCAGCAGCGGGAGAACAAGGGCGATGAACGATCTCATATTTTTCATTTGGATTCACCCCTTGTGATGAACGCTCGGTTGCTCGGCGGTCTCCACGCGAGCCATGGAACTCGAGTATGACACTCAAATCGTTTGCAGTTTCTCAATTTTGACCGCGCATTTTTTGTAGTCCGGCTCCTTCGAAATCGGACAATAGGAATCCAGCGTGAGCTTGTTGATGAGTCTGGATTCATCGAAGAAGGGCACAAACACAGAGCCCCGGCGCGGCTTGCCCTTCCCGTTTAGAACCACCTGGAGCTCGATTTCCCCACGTCTCGAGGCGAGGCGGACTGTCTCACCATTTTGAATGCCGGCTTCGGCGGCATCATCCGGATGCATTTCCAGGTAGGCCTCTGGCACGGCGCGATGGAGATGGGGAATCCGGCGAGTCATGCTGCCGGTGTGCCAGTGCTCCAGCACGCGGCCCGTGGTCAGCCAGAAAGGGTACGCCTTGTCCGGCACCTCGGGCGCGGGTTCATAGGGCCGTGCCCAGATCACGGCCCGGCCGCCGGTCTTGTGATTGGAATAAAACTCGATTTCCTTCCCCTTTGAAACATAGGGATCAAAACGGGCCGTGTAGCGGTACGGGGTTTCGTTGCCATTGACCACCGGCCACCGCAGGCCGCGCGCGGCGACATATTGCTCATAGGTTCCGAGGTCGTGGCCGGTGCCGAGGGTAAACTGCCGGTACTCCTCGAAAAGCTCCTGTTCGTAGGTGTCCTCACCGTATGGGAATAAATCTGCAAACCCCATGCGCTTCGCCACTTCCATGGTTTGCCAGACATCCGGCGTGGCTTCGCCCGGCGGATCTACCATTTTGCGCCAGTGCTGCGTACGGCGCTCGGTGTTGCCGAACCATCCCTCACGCTCCACCCACATGGCGGCTGGCAGAACCACGTCGGCGACCTCGGTGGTCGGCGTCGGGTAGACCTCCGAGACCACCAGAAAGCGCCCTTCTTTTTCAGCGCCCGCGCGATACCGGTTCAGATTTGGCATGCTGACCATGGGGTTGGTGACCTGCGTCCACATCACTTTGATGTCGCCACGGTCGAAGGCGCGGAACATCTCGACCGTATTATAGCCCGGGGTGGGGTCGATTCTTGCCACGGGAACGCCCCAGATTTCGGCCGCCCTCTGGCGGTGTTTGGCATTCATCACCACCATGTCGGCCGGCAGCCGGTGCGCCAGCGTGCCCACCTCCCGCACCGTGCCACATGCGCTCGGCTGGCCGGTAAGCGAAAGTGGGTTGTTGCCTGGCTGGCAGATTTTGCCGGTCAGCAGATGGAGGTTGTAGACGAGATTATTCATCCACGTGCCGCGCGTGTGCTGGTTCATGCCCATGCACCAGAGCGAGACCACCTTGGTGAATTTGTCCGCGTAGATTTCCGCCAACTGCTTCAGCCTGGCGGCAGGAACGCCAGAGATTTCTTCCGCATGTTCAAAGGTATATTTTTGCACATAGGCCCGGTATGCTTTGAAGCTCATCGACTTCGGGGCATCTTTGAAATTGAACCTGTCTTTCAGTCCATAGCCGATATTCTCCTTGCCGCGCTTGAACACCGTATGCTCGTCGATGAATTTCTTGTCGTAACGGCCGGTGTTGATGATAAAGCGCGCAATGGCGTTAGCGATCGCCAGATCGGATTGCGGCGCCATGGACAGGTGGAGGTCCGCCCACTCTGTGGTTGGCGTCCTGCGCGTCGCCAGATCGATGATTCTCACCCACGAAGCCGTGCGCTTGCGTTCGAGGATGCGGGAAAACAACACCGGGTGCATCTCCGCCATGTTGTTGCCCCAGAGAACAAAAGCGTCTGCCTTCTCGAAATCATCATAGCAGCCCATGGGCTCGTCGGCGCCAAAGGTGGTGATGAAGCCCGTCACGGCGCTGGCCATGCACAGCCGCGCGTTCGCCTCGACATTGTTGCACCCGATCCCGCCCTTGAACCACTTCAGGGCGGCATAGCCATCGGTTAAGGTCCACTGGCCGGAGCCGTACATGGCGACCGACTTCGGACCGTACTGCTCGACGCTTTGCTTGAATTTACCGGCCACCAGATCCAGCGCCTCATCCCAGCTTGCCTCCTTCAAGCTGCCGTTGCTGCGGATAAGCGGCTTGGTTAGCCGGTCTTCAGCGTAGAGAATGGCTGGCAGGCTGTACCCTTTGATGCAGAGCAAGCCCTTGTTGACCGGGTTCAGCTGGTCGCCCGCCACAGACACGACCTTGCCGTCCTTTACCCCCACCATGACGCCACAGCCTGTGCCACAAAACCGGCAGGGCGCTTTATCCCAGGACAGGCCGGGGTCGAGAGGCGCCTGTCCGGGAACCGCACCACTCTCGTTACCACAGCTCGTCAAACCGACCGGCAGGGACGCGTACGCTGCCGTTGCCGCGCAATGCTTGACAAAATCTCGTCTTGAAAGCTTCATGTCGTTCCTCCTCACGCTTGTCAGGTTCGAGTTTCGGGTTTTGCGTGCCGCGCCAGCAAGGAACTCACCTCCGGCTTCGCCCCGCCGGGTATCCTTCTCCCGGCCACATCCTCCACGCTATAATAAGCGAGAGTCGCGGACACGACCCCCGGCATCTGGAGAATCGCATCGAATTTCTCTTTCATGGCGGTTTCAGAACCGGTCTCGAGCACGACGACCAGGTAATTCTCCACCTGGTTCGCAATTTCACCGCCCAGCTCGTTTTCTATTTCTGTCCGAACGGCGTCTAGCTCCGCCCGACGTGTTGAGACATTGACGCCTGAGATGGGCATGTCAGACTTCCTTTCGTTTTGTGAACAACTCCAGAGACCGCGAACGTGCTCTCACCTTCACTCTCCGGCGTAGCGCTTCTTGAACTCTTGCATGGCTTTCTTGCGCGCGGCCTTCTCTTCGGCGCTCATTTTTCCGAGCGACCATTTGTGCAGCTCGCTGCTGAGAATGCCGTTGAGCATGGACTCGACTTCCCGGGCTGCTGCTTTTTTGCCATGCGCCCTGCCTTCTGCGATCAGCTCTTTGACTTCAGGCACGAATTCGGTGTAGAAGCGCTCCGCCACCTCGTACATGCCGTGCCACTGGGTGAAATCCGGGCCCATCATGGCAGCCCCCATTCGCGCGCGGCGTCCTTCATGGTGCCAGAGGAAGAAGTAGGTCCACTCGATCTTGTCATCAAACGCCGTGTCTGCCGTGATCAAGCCAACTTGTTTGAGCTTCTTGAACAGCCTGGTGGCGGGCATGCCAAATTTGTTGTTGTACATTTCGACCAAATCGTCATATTGCTTGTAGAAGTTTTGCACGTACTGCTTGCTGTGGCACTGGGAGCAAACGTCCTGCATATTTTGCCGGCGCTTTTCCCAGGGCAGCGTCTCTTTGCCGGCCTTGATGTCCTTGGCATCTATCTTTTCTGACACCGGCGGCCGCAAGGTCCAACTGATGCGTTCGCCGACGTCGTGCGTCACTTCCTGGTTGGGGGTGGCGCTCATGTGGCAGGTGGCGCAGGTCGGGGCGGAGATGTAGTCTTTGCCGACAATCCAGGGCTGCGCTTTGAGATTCATCTCACTTTTGTGTGCGATGAAATTAATGCCGTGCTTCGATTCGCGGTAGATCTCGTACTGCGGATGGTCCGGTCCCAGGTGGCATTTGCCGCAATCATCCGGCTCGCGTGCCTGGGCCACCGAAAAGTAGTGCCGGTTGTGGCAGGCCGCACACGACCCCAGACTGCCGTCCGGATTCACGCGCCCGATGCCGGTGTTCGGCCAGGTCTCCGGGTCGATCATCACGATGCCGTTGCGGTCTTTCATGACGTTGCCCTGCTCATCGCGCACGAAGTCCACAATTGAGCCGTGGCACTGCTTGCAGCCGCTGACCGCCACGGCGTTGCCATGCATCAGGGTGTTGCCCTCCACCACTTCTGCCAGAACGTTGTCCAGAGAGCCGAGAATCTTGCCGCCCTGGGCATGGTGACTGCGCTGGAACTCTGCAAACTCCTTCTTGTGACACCGTGCACAGTCTTTCGGCGAGACGATGGTAGCAATGGTGTAGGTATAGTGGTCAAACGCGTCTGCGTCGCCGCCTTCGGCCTTGTGACACTCGATACACCCAACGCCCTTGATGGCATGCTGGCTTTCTTTCCACTGCGCGACCGCCGTCGCGGCGTTGCTTTGCTGCGAGTGACATTCGACGCATTTCTGGTTATCGTCGGAGATGACGATCGCAGGCCGGGTACCGGGAATGTGCTTCTTCCCCTCGATGTACCCGACGATCAACAACGCCAGCAGAAAAAACAAACTCAGCACCGCGATGATGGTCCGTTTGGTTTCTAGTGATAGCATTTCTCCTCCAGGTTATTTGGCGTGAAAGTTCCTGCTGTTCAAAGTCGTGCAAAGGTTGCCATTTGGTTTTTTCAGCTTTGCTGCTTGAGCTTTATTTGGAATTTGGTCATTTGGTGTTTGGAATTTGCGCCTTCGCCGCGCCGTGTTTGGCTGTCGGCGTGACACCCGTCCGCGCTCAAACAAGCGCTTCCCAGACGGTAAAAATCAAGAAGCCAAAAAATCCGGCGACGCCCAGCCAAAAGCTGACATCCTTGCCCGGAAACCGCTTGAGCAGCACGCGGTCGATGAAGGGCCAGAACATGAGGATCAGGAGAAAGACCATGGTTCCGACCACACCAACTTCAAACGAGGTCAGCTTCAACCAGCGGAAGGTCGCAAAGAAGAACCACTCGGGTTTGATGTGTTCCGGCGTGACCAACGGGTTGGCCGGCTCGCCCATTTGCGCCGGATAAACAAGTGCAAGAATGGTCAGGATAAATGTCAGGGTCAACCCGACGATGAGCTCGGTATAGAAATGGTCCGGATAGAAAGGATACGACTTCGCCTTTGATTTCTTGTCTTCTGCAAAATGTAATTTTGTCACGCCGTGCAGCCGGATTTGCATCACGTGCAGCGCCAGCAGCAGGACAACCGCCGTCGGCAAGACGCCGATGTGCAGCACGAAGAAGCGGGTCAATGTGTTGTCGTTTACCTCCGGGCCACCGCGGATGAAACTGGCCAGCATATCGCCGACCAGCGGCGTCGCCGCGGCGATGTTGGTGCCCACGACGGCCGCCCAGTAGGAGAGTTGCTCATAGATCAATGAATAGCCGGTAAATCCAAATCCGAGCGTCGTGACCAGCAAGGCCACACCGATCATCCAGTTGAACTCGCGCGGCCGGCGGTAGGATGCGGTGAAAAAGACCCGCATCATATGCAGCATGAGCGTGAATACCATCAGATGCGCCGACCACATGTGAATGCTGCGGATGAACCAGCCAAAGCGCACCTCGGTCGTGATGTGCGCCACACTGTTGAACGCTTGCGCTGGATTCGGAACATAGTAGAACGTCAGGATGATGCCCGTGGCGGCTTGAATGACAAAAAGATAGAGCGGCGTGCCGCCGATGGCGAACCACCACCGCTTGAGATGGTTGGGAATCGGCTCGCTGGAGATCTCTCTCAAAACATTCAGGTCGAAAGGAAAAGATTCAGCAAACCATTCTTTCAGCGCCCTGGTTTTTTGCATGGTGGCTCCTTTGGATCACACTTCTGGTAACATCACGAAGACATTGTCATTCTCATCAACTTCGACCTCATATCTCTCCAGAGGCCGGGGCGGCGGCCCGCTCACCACCGTGCCATTGACGTCAAACACGCCCTCATGGCACGGACAGAAGAAGCGATTGTTTTCAGGCTCCCAATACGCCCGGCAGCCAAGATGAGTGCACAAGGTGGAAATCGCTTTGAAGCCGGCCCCGGTGTTGACCAGGATCATATCCCGGCCCTGTAAATCTTTGAATACTTTGCTGCCTCCTGCGCTAAGCTCCTCGAGGGAGGCGACCAAAAGCTTGCGGTATTTCGGCGCTTTCTTTTTCGGCAGCAGAAACTGAATCGCATAAACAGCGCCAGTGCCATAGCTTGCCACCAGACCGACGCTCATCAGCACCCTTCGAAAGAAGCCCCGTCTGCTTACCGTTTCGTGCTCTTCACGTTTGCTCACGTTGTCCTCCAGAAAGATTCAGGTCTTAATCTATTCAGGTGTTTAGACTATAGGCCATGAGGCCGTTAGGTTCTGCGCCATGCTCTAATCAATGCGCCTGATATACTCATCTAAATGTCCCGGCAGTTTGGCCCCGTCCTACAGCCGAAAAGTCTACAGCCTATCGGCCTGAATTACTACAAAAGAGAGAAGAAGAAAATCAAGAGTTTGCTCTCGTTCGCAACTAATATGCCAGATCCGGGCAAGAAGACAGGTGCATGCTCTAACTCAGTGTTCATAAGAATTTGAGTGGCACACCAGAGGGCTCGCGTGAGGTTGTGCAAGGCTGAAGTATTTTCCAAAAAAGGGAAAATAGCCCCGGAAGATTCTTATCTGTGAGAATATAACAAACGTGCGCAAGAAGTCAAGCAAGAATACAGAAATGTCACAGGCAGATGATGTGATGTGTCTTCAAGATTCAAAAATAAACCGCTAATTCACTCGAATGCGCACTAATTGTCTTTCGCCCCAAAGGGTTCATTCGCGTGGATCAGCGTAATTCGCGGTCAGGGTACCACACGGATAAAAAGCCCCCATGGATCTTCCGTGTGGTTATTTGATCCGTGTGGCCCCACTCTCGATAAAATCGTCGATGTCTGGCGCCAGGCGTTTAATTTAAATTAAAGTAAGAATTCACATAAGCCTTGCTTTTACGCTCAAAATTTTAGACCTTCATGCGGTTCAATTCAGCACCAATTCTTCCATGAAAACAGAGTATAAATACACAGCCCTGCTGCTGGACCACATCTGCACGACCATACAACAGAGCCCGGGAACAGCGGAGAACTGTCTTCAGCTCATGAAGCTCGCCAACCTGGGGAAGCTGATGGGTGGCGTCGCACACACCTTTAACAATATCCTGGGAGGAATCCTGGGGTATTCGCAACTGTTGAAGGAGGAGCTGCAAGCTGATTCCGATGCCTACCGCCAGGCGCAGGTCATTGAGGCGGCCTCCAAACGTGCCTCCAGGTTGATCTCTCAACTGCAAGTCTATGCGCAAAACCACTCTGGCTACAAACGAATCGTCGACCCGAAAACCGTCGTGGAGGAAGTCCTGGCCATCGTCGCCAGCTCTTTTGGCAAGAACATCAAGACCTCCACTTCATATCACCATGCCAACGCCAGAATCATTATTGACTTTGCAGCAACACTGCATGTCCTGTTGACCCTTTGTCTGAACGCAAAAGAAGCGATGCCTGACGGCGGGCAAATTGACATCGCGACTGAACTGGAGCGCGATGACCAAATTGAGCATGGAGCCGACACCAGCGGGAGGGAACGAAACGGTTGCACGGTTATTTTCAAAGTCAGCGATACCGGCGTCGGCATCAAGCAGGAGCACCTGGCCAGAGTTTTCGAGCCGTTTTTTTCGACAAAACCGCCTGAGCTGGCGAGTGGACTGGGCTTGACCATGGCGCAGAGCATCGCTCGTGACCACGGCGGCGAGATTACCGTCGAGTCACAAGAGGGCAAGGGCGCAACATTCTCTCTCCACATTCCCGCCGCCAACAAGCCCCTGGTTTCAGCGACCTCCAGGAAGACGGCAGGCCGTGAAAACAAAAACGGCCGCGGTGAGGTCATCATGGTGGTCGATGATGAAATCGAGCTGTGCCTGATGGCAAAAAAGATCCTGGAAAACAAAGGCTACGCCGTCATCGTTGCGAACTCGGGCAGAAGCGCCATCAAAGAACTCGAGGAGCACGCCAACGAAATTCAACTGGTCATCCTCGATATGAACATGCCTGGAGAAGATGGCGTGAAAGTCTACCAAACCCTGAAACAGCTCAGCACTCAATCGAAGGTCATCCTCACCAGCGGATACACCTACAACTCGCCCTACCAGCATCTCATCGACAAGGCGAAAGACCCGTTCATCCCAAAACCATGGGATTTGCCGGAGCTGATCAAAGAAACACGGCGGGTGTTGGCGGGTTCGTAAACGTTCACGACGAACGCTTCACCAGCAATCCCAGCGAAGACGATCGTCATGTTGCCCACTATTTCATTAGAATCATGGAGCGGGTCCTTGACACCCTACGTGTCTGCAATCTATAGAGATACATGCCGCTTGGGAACGCCCGCATATCTACCACGGCAGAATGGTCTCCCGCTGATTTCTGACCATCCTCCAGAATCAGAATCTCTTGCCCAAGGAGGTTGAAGACGGATAGCCGCACCTCGCCAGAACGCTGCAGCCGGTACCGTATGACGGTCGTTGCATTGAACGGATTTGGCGAGGTCGGAAATAGCACGCTGTCGTTGTTGCGGGGAGCGGCGAACGCCGCTACGGACGAAACGACATTGGTGAGAGTCAAAATGAGGTCGTCGCTCTTGAAAGAGCTGGACCAGAAGCTTACTGGTTCACCGTTATCTTTTTGAACAACGAGCCCAGCGAGTTTCCTGCCATGGTCAACAACAATGCTGAGCATGTCATTGACGGGGAGGTTTTCTTCAGGAATCGTTATGGTCAGGACGTCGTTGGCAAGCGACGATTGATACGTGAAGGCCACCCTATCTCTCCAGAAGTCTCCAAACGTGTCCATGTCCACAACAAGAATGTCTTGCGGAAGTTCGTTCAGCAGCTGTTCTTCGGCCAGCAACTTGAAATCTCGATTGGGGTGTATGAGCAGGACAGTAGGCGCATAGTTGGCGGCGTTGCTCAAAATGACATCGTACCATATTGCCACTTTGGAGGGATAGTTGTCCGCCGAGATAGGGTCACTCATAAAGACATCAGAAATGGTGTTGGGAATTTCATAGATGTTGGTCGTTTTGCCCGAGAAGGAGTTGTTTTGCCGTAACAAGTACGGAAAATTTGTCAAGACGTCGTTGGCACTCCGGGAAGAGTCGTAATCATATCCGACTGAATCGAGCACGGCCGCCTGTTTCTTGTTCCAAAACAAGAAGCCCGTTCGGAAGGTCCTAACGACGACGCCAAAATCTCCTTCCAGGAGATTTTTTGAAACCTCGATTTCACCAAAAACATTGCCGCCACGCGTGGTCTTGCCATCATAGGCGGGCTGATATGTTTCTCTCGTAAGCCCAGTTTCCCCTTCCGGGAAGATGTCTTCATCTGGCCAATCGGGAAAGTGGCCAACAGTATGGCTCGCAAGCTTCTGATTCTTGGCGATGAGGCCGGCTATCTGAGCAAGATTTGGTGTGTAAAAGTCTTTGCCAATTTTGTCATGCATGTAGTGCGTCGTGATGTTGTACGTTGCAACGATACCATGTTGACTCTCGAGGTTCGCGAATTCGCTCAACATGTCCATACCGGACTGGCTGTCAACATCATGCGTCACAATGAGTGTGGCCTGACTGGCGTATGGACTTGTATGCTTCCAGCTTGCAAAGGGGACCTGGCTGGTGTAAATGCCCCTCAAGAATAGGATGACCACGTCCGACGTTGGTTCAAATCCGTTTGAATAGGTTCTTTCAGCTCTGTAATCGTTGTCGGTCTGGTTGCGGACGATCAGGTCAGAAAAGGAAAACCCCAGGGCATAGGCTCGGCCTGCCCCGTAATCGTGTCTGGTTACCGCCGCTGAACCGTCATCAAAATAGGCTAATGCCGTGGCGCCGTCGAGTTCGTAGCTTCTGGTGGTAATGACCGTGCTCTGGGTCATCTCGCCAAAGCTTATTGTCTGCTCGAGTGGATTATCGAAATAGGACAGCGCGGGGTCATTCAGGCTCATATCCCAAGTCATGCTGTGTCGCGTCTCTGCCCATTGTTGATCAGAGATACCAAACAGAGCGTAAAGTTCACGGTCCCTGACATTCGGCGCGACCAAAACGCCCCCCGTCTCTACATATGCTTTCAACTCAGTTTTTTCTGCTGCATCCAATGTTGCTCGTTTCGTCTTGGAGGTAAGAACGATGACGGCGTGTTGCTTCGCCACCGCGACTTGGGAGGTCAAAACAAACGGCATTCCAGCAACCTCCAGAGCATGTTGTGTTGAAAAAAGCCTGGAATCGGACTCGTTGTTCCGTTGTGTGAGGTCCAGTAACGCCACGGACCTGAGCGCCGAGTGCTGTGCGGAAACAGACCCAATAGTGGACGGGAAATACCAGACCAGCATGCTCGAGGAAACAAGTATCGAAATTGACGTCTTCATTGCCTTGCATATTCCCTACATTTCTATGACATCAGAAGTTGGGCCGCATTACGGCCACCATCTCATATCGACACCTCCCTGCCAGTATTTGAGCACTCATCTCCGCTAGCCGTGAGGTAGCGAAGCTGAGCCAAACAGGCGGCAGACATATCTGCCGGGGTGGAAACCGGAATACTTAGCCGATGTAATCGTCATCAAGATACTGGTTCACTACCCTACCGCTTCTCCCCCA
>JBHHXT010000157.1:0-11276 GCA_046757165.1 bacterium
ACGGCGCGAAGCGCTAATGACTTTCTTCGCAGCGAAGTCTGCGAAAAAAATTAGGAGTCTTAGATGGCCAGTTCTGGTGAAGCAAGCAAGAGGCGCAAACGAATTCTGACTGGCGACCGGCCGACGGGAAAGCTTCATCTCGGACACTACGTCGGCACGCTCGCCAATCGCGTCCGTATGCAGGACGAGTACGAAGTCTTCCTTCTCGTCGCAGACTACCACATGCTGACGACCCGCAGTGGCAAGCAATACATCGATGAAGTGGCGGGTAACGCCAGAGAGCTCGTTCTGGATTATCTCAGCGTCGGCATCGATCCGGAGAAGACAACCATTTATGTCCAGTCTCTCGTTCCCGAAGTGGCGGAGATTTTCTTGATCTTTTCAATGCTGGTAACGGTGCCGAGACTGCAACGGGTGCCGACGTTGAAGGAGGTCATGGCCGACCAGCACATCGAAAACCCGTCGGCGGGGTTGCTCATCTATCCGGTTTTGCAAGCCGCCGATATTCTGATCGTGCGCGCGGACCTGGTGCCGGTTGGCAAAGACCAGGAGTCACACATCGAAGTGTGCCGTGAAATCGCCAGGCGCTTCAACCAGCAATACGGCACGGTTTTTCCGGAGCCAGGTGCATTGATTGGCGACGTCGCAACCCTGGTGGGCACCGATGGCAAGGCGAAGATGAGCAAAAGTCTGAACAACACCATTTACCTTTCTGACGACCAGGAGACCGTCACCCGGAAGGTCATGAGCATGTACACAGACCCCACCCGGTTGCGGGCCACAGACCCGGGGCATGTGGAGGGCAATCCCGTCTTCATTTATCACGATGCCTTCAATGACGACGAACCGGAAGTCGAGGAGCTCAAAGACCGCTACCGCAAAGGCCGGGTCGGGGACGTCGAGGTAAAAAAACGCCTGATCGCGGCTCTGAACAGATTTCTGGAGCCGATGCGTGAGCGCCGGCAGCACTTCATGGCCAAACCTGACCTGATTGAAGAAATTCTACACCATGGCACCGAAGTGGTCACACGGGAGGGACGTGAGACGGTGCGTTTAATGCGTGCAGCGATGGGGATGACGTATTTTATGAAGGCAGGCCGGGGCTCTTCGTCTCAGTCTTGAGCCGGAGGAGCCGGAACCCAAAGATTTTTTCCTGAATTGAGCGTTTTTGGCCGGGGGGGTCGGTGTACAAGCTTCAGCTAGCTGGGGTGAGGGGGAACACGCGAAAAGCGCCTGTGTGAAACATGGTAATACAAGCCTCTGGCTTGTTAAGAAAGGTCTATCATTTAAGCTAAGTTCTTGGTTTCTTTGCAATCCATTCTCGCAAGCAAGATGCTTGCGTTACATTTTCACACAGGTTTAAGAGCGTGTCCCTCCTAATTCTGAATCCCTGACCCCGGGGCTGTACGCAAGCCTCTGGCCTGAAACAGACATGGCTCCTATCGAAAAACGACGGCGGGAAACCGACCTGTCCGGTTTGTGCGCGCCTGAATTGAGCCCGCAAGATCGGGAAGATCTCGAGCGAGGCGTTGTACTTTTTAACAGGGGTCAGTATTGGGACTCGCATGAGGCCTGGGAGCGGGTCTGGCAACGTCATCCAGAGAACAGTCGCATTTTCTTCCAGGGGCTCATCCAGGTTGCGGCCGGGCTGCACCAACTTCAAAGAGGCATTTTGCATGGCTGCGACAAGCACTTCCGGAATGCTTTGTGGAAGCTCAGGCCGTTCCAGCCCGATTGTCTGGGTCTCGATGTCGCCGGGCTGGTCAGAGCGGTTGAAAAGTTGCTCGAGCGGGCGCTCAGCCTTGGTGCAGACAATCTCGGTGAGATAGCCCCCACGCTTTTCCCTACCCTGAAGTCCAGGCAATAAGGCTTTGTTCCTTAAACGAGGGAGACGGAACCATGAATCCTCAAAGGATACGCCTTGGGTTTGTCCTCTTTTGCGTGCTTTGCGTGGGATGTTCTCGCAAGATCACGCTGTCCGGGATGCAAACTGGCTACTCGCTCCTCTCTGAGGAAATCAAAAAGGAGATCCTGAAGGTCGAGGAATCGGTGGTTGGCGTCAATGCCCGGATACTGCTCGAGATTCATACCTATGAATACGTAACCCGCAATGGCCGGCCGGTCTCAGACCCTACCAGTCCACTGGGCTATAAGCTGTTGTCGAGCAATGGCAGCGATGGCGTCATCATTGCGGATGATGAAAAGATGCTCTCGGGTGGCGGTTTGATTATCGACCGGGGATTTCAAGCAGAAGACTATGCCATTTTGACCAGTAGTCATCTGGTCGCCCCAAAAGATACGACAGACATCTATTATGTCGATAAAGATGGCGTTCAAACAGACGTCTTATTTCAGAGGCACATTGTCAAGAACGTCGTTCTCTCTGTGCGGGGCAGTGGAAATTGGCACGTGACTGCGCAACTGGTCGCAAATGACCCGATCGACGACCTGGCCGTCATTCTTGCCGAGACCAAAAGACGGCTGGGAGCGGAGTATCCGAATCGACTGGCGTATGATAGAAAGATGAGCTGGGGAGATTGGGTTTTCATTTTCGGGTATCCCAGAGAGATCAAGCAGATGACCGGGGGCTGGGTGAGCAAATCTCCGTATCGGGGCACCTTCGCGGTGGATGCGGTGGTGCGTTTTGGTTTTTCCGGCGGACCTGTGTTCGCCATTTCAAAGGAGCAGTCCCAACTGGTTTTTGTCGGAGTCATCAAGAGCGTCCCGAGTGGCAAGATGGATTACATCGCGCCGGACGTGACCCTGCCAGTTGGGTACAGGTTACGTCGAGATGATGTGGATAAACTCATGGTGCAGAGACAGATCGTGGTCAGCTACGGCTCAGCCTATTGCGTGAGCCCGAAGAGAATCGAGAGGTTTCTCAAAAGGACGCGCATGACGCTGGAGCGCCTGGGCATCGTGTTGGCCCCCAGGTACTTTTGAGCGTGGTTCGCGCAGCGAGCCGGCTTCAGGTGTTCAGAATTGGAGTGTTTACGCTTTAGATGCTGTGTGAAAACATGGTAAAACAAGCCTCTGGCTTGTTAAAAAAGATCTATGATTTAAGCTAAGTTCTTGTTTTCTTTGCAATCCATTCTCGCAAGCAAGATGCTTGCGTTACATTTTCACACAGGCTCTTTAGCGTGTTTTCCACGCCGCCGAGACAGCACAGCTTCAAAAGGAAGAAATCGAACTTGTGTTCACGCTTTGGCGTGTTTTCCCCGCCCGCCCCAGCAAGCCCCGATTCCTTAATTCTATAGGTGATGAGTCGGGGCAAGCTGAAGCTTGTACACCGACTCCCCCCGGTCAGGAACCGCTCAGTCTTAGGAAAGGACCTTTTGGGTTGCGGCTCGCGCCCGGCTCAGGATACGGTGCGGCTCACATCAATTGCAGGCAAGGATCATTCAAGATTTCAGGGAATTGCGGTCCGAGGTAGGGCACCTCTTCTAATTGGTGGTGTTGCCGCACAAGGTGGTAGGCACATGAGGTCAGGTAGTCCGCTTCCTCCACCACCGGTTTCCATCGACTTGCAGGATTTCGTTGAGCACCTCTGTTTTGGGCGGCATGCCAAAATCCCAGGCGGCGCAGACTCTTACCAGGAAATCGACCTTATCCGGCAGCGAGTTCAGCGCCTGCGGAACAGGTTTGTCCGGGTACAAACTGCCGTCAATCCAGTCATTTGTCGGGTTTACAGAACTCATGTTTGAACCAATTTCTGACCTCTCGAGCTCGCTTTTGGGTCGCGTTGTCTCGAATCGATTCGGTACAATTCGTCGACCACCAGGCGTCGACATCTTTTGTGGTGCGGTATTCACAAAAGTGCGCGAGCCCAAAGGCGCCTCCTATCGAAATGTGCTCGCCGAGACCCGACTCTCGCACTGCCCGCAAGCACGCTAATGCCACACGACTACTCTGTTCTGGAATTGACGGTTTCACACTCAACTTACCGATTAATTCTGCTTAAAATAGACTCTAATTTGAAGTTAACAACCCCAAAGACAAGAATCAAGGGGACATCGAAAAAAGTGGATGTCCCCCAGCTTTTGGGAAGCCTGATGCAACATCCCGCCTTTGCGGGACAACCGTGTTTCGGGGCAGGGCTTGTGCCTGCCCGGCGTCGGGCACCCACAAGGGGTGCCCCTACTTTGACAAAGAATCGGTTAACAGCGGTAAGCGGTAACATTGTAATGTAGGGGTAGGCCTTGTGCCTGCCCAGCGTAGATCACTATCCTTCCCTTCGTGGTGAACCGAACTCAACCCGGCAGCGAAATGCCCTTCAGCTTCCTGTAGGTATCGATGGCAAAAGTATCGGTCATGCCGGCAACGAACTCCGTGATGTTGATGATGCTGAGATATTTGTCTGCAAACGGTGTTCGGTTTTTGTCCAGATATTTGTCCGGAATGAGATGAGCCACGAGCTGGGAGTGTTTTGACCCCGGTTTGAAGACAGCGTTCAAGAACACGTCCAGCAGGCCAGCGAGTACTTCAAAGCCGGCGGTTTCGATTTCAACGACGGGGCGCGAGCGATAGATTTTGTCGAACGAAAGCGCCACGATTTCACGCAGTGTTTTGTGGGCTGGGAGCAAACCGGTCAGGTTGGAATCGAACTTGCCACTCAGGAGATCAGGAAGATTCTCTGTGAACAAGTCGGCAGATTGCCAGATCAGCCGGTTGATGGCGTTTGCCCGCAGGTAGCCGATTTTTTCTCGCCGGTCAAAGATCTTTTGATGTCGGGCTTCAATCTTGTGAAAGTCCTCGATCAGCTCGATCAAGAGGGCTTCAGCAACGGCGAACGGTACCAGGTCCAGCTTGAAGCCGTCTTCAAAATCGATGATCGTGTAGCAGAGGTCGTCGGCGGCTTCGACGAGAAAAGCGAGCGGGTGACGGTGCCACATGCCTTCCGAAGTTTCCTTTGGCAGCAAATGCAGTTCCCGGGCGATGTTTTCGAAGGTCTGTTTTTCTGCCTGGAAGAATCCGAATTTTTTTTCGCTCGCGGCCGGAGCGTCTTTGAGCTGCGGAAGCGATTCCTTCGGGTACTTCGTGAATGCGCCAAGTGTAGCGTAGGTCAGGCCCAGTCCGGTGTTGAGCGCTGAGTGTGTCGGCGATGTGTGCGTCAGCAGTCTGAATCCTGCCGCGTTGCCTTCGAACCGCTGCAGGTCGGCAATCTGCTTCAGCGTCAGGTCGCGCAGAAACGGCGCGGCTTTGTCGCTCATGAAGTACTCCGAGATGGCGTCCTCGCCGGAGTGGCCAAAAGGCGGATTGCCGATGTCATGCGCCAGGCAGGCCGCTGCGACCACCGACTCGAAATCGGAGGCGGTCACCCCGATGTCGCGAAACAGGTCGGGTTGGCTGGCGATGACCCGATTGCCGACAATTCGGCCAAGCGACCGGCCGACGCAGGAGGCCTCCAGACTATGGGTCAGGCGGGTGTGGACGAAATCGTTCTCGGGCAACGGCACCACCTGGGTCTTGCTCTGCAGTCGGCGAAAAGCGGAGGAAAAGAGCACGCGGTCAAAGTCGCGCTGAAAATCGCTGCGGCCCTCGGCTTTCAGCGCGCGCCGCATGGGCGGGGCCGTCTGCCCCAGACGGTGGTGGGAAAATAACTTCGCCCAGTCCATCAGATCAGTCAGAGGGTTCCGGTGAACAATTGGTGACGATCAGCTCTGTCAGCTTGCCGCGCTTGCGGGGATTGCTGTTGATGGCGCGCTTGGCCTGGACTTCATGAATGCTGAAGCCATTGTGCCGGTAAAGCTCGCGAATGAGCTCGGCAGAGGAATTCGAGAGCATAAACTGAACCTGGCGATGGGTGAGCTCCTGGCAGACCTGTAGCAGCTTCTTTTGGGATTCTTTCGTAAAGCCAGTCGCCTGGTAGGAGGTGAAGTTCGAGGTCCTGGAAATCGGCTCGTAAGGGGGGTCGAAATAGACCAGGTCGCCCTTTTGGGCCTTCTGGACCACATTCTCGAAAGAGGTGCACTGGATTTCGACCTTTTGCAGCGCTTTGGAGACGGCGCGCAAGTTCCTGGCATCACAGATGGTTGGCGACTTGTAGCTGCCAAACGGTACGTTGAATTTTCCCTGACGGTTGACCCGGTACAGGCCGTTGTAACAGGTTCTGTTGAGGTAGATCAGGCGAGCAGCGCGTTCAGCCAGGTTCAGCTCAGCCGGATCTTGCGCACGAATGTCATAAAAAAAGGTCTTGTCATGCGGATAGCCCGCCAGGATCTCGATGACCGCGCTCACCTCGTCGCGGATGGCCACATAGGCGTCGATCAGGTCCTGGTTCAGGTCAGCCAGATAGGCGCGCTTGATCCGCTTCTCACGGTAGAGGGCAAAAAAGAAGGCGCCCCCGCCGACGAACGGTTCCAGATAGGTGTTGAAAGCCGGCGTTCGCTTCAAAAGCTCAGCGGTGAGCTGAGCTTTGCCTCCTGCCCATTTCACAAACGGACGGGGTCTGACCCGTTCTGCCATTTAGAGCCTTTTAGTTGAGTTAGAGCACAAAATAGAGTTTGAGCCAATCATGCAGATCCTCAAACCACACAGCCTTGCCCGTGGCCAGAAGAAAGCCCTTCATATTGTCCGAGAACCCCGGCCCATCGATGACCACGATGCCGGGAATGGGCCAGTACTCGATATCTTTGATGGTCGCCGGAATTTTCTCCTCGGCTGAACCGCTGGTGCCCTGGTATTTGCATTCGATGCCGAGCACTTTGCGCGTCAACTCCTGCGTCAAAACGACATCGATTCTGCGTTTTGCCCCCCAAAGGCGGCGAGCAGCCTTCACTTCGGTTTCGGCCCTCAATCCAAGGGTATCTGCGAGCTCGACGACTCTTTGTTTCAGCTCTTCGCCTTTGCGCGGCGCGGTTGATGTGCCAGGCATCGATGATGCGTTCTTCCGGGGTCACTCCGGCGGTTGGTTCAGGGGCAATCTCTGGCCCCTCAAAGTTGATCATTAGCTGTCTGCAACTCAGTGGTTTCGATAAGATGCTTCAATTTCACATAGTTCTCCTGTCCGCGGGCGGTCATATTCCATTTGGATAAGAAGAGCAGCGACTTCCAGAACAGATTCTTGCCCTCGACTTTGCTGCTCTGGAGGATCCCGGTGGTGCCGTTCTTGCGAACAAAGTGAACTTCTATGTCTGCTTCGAGGACCTCATTGTCCAGCGTGAAGGAGATCAATTCGTTTTCCTTGAAGCCGGTGACTTCCTCGGTCATGATAATCTCCTCGTCGCCATCGACAAAGACGAGCTTCCACGTACTGCCGACCTCGTTCGGGCCGCCGGTGAGGTTTTCCATGCTCTTGAATCCGGTCAGCCATTCGGACATGTTTGCAGGGTCAGAAAAAACGGCGAACGAATGTTCGACCGGCTTGCTGACTTCGATTCTGTTCTCGTACGTGAAGCTGGGCACAAACATGCCAATCAGGACAAAAATCACCGCTAAAGCAGCGACTGCGCCCAAGATATATCGCAATACTCTCATCGCATCACCTGTTGTTTCGTTCGCCCACGGGTAAGGTAACAAATTCTCCGCCGGAATTCAATTCAAAATAACGGCGTCAACTCTTTTTGCCGACCGTTTTTTCGAGATAAGCGCGAATGACTTCCAGGATTTCCTTTGACGCCCATATCCTGGCCGTTTCCTGATCGATGGTCTGCTTGAACCGTTCGTGCCGGTCGAGGGTTGGTTGCCGCATCAGGCGTTTCGTCGTGGCGAATGAGTCTGGTGGGATAGTAGCAAGCTGC
Organism: bacterium; assembly: GCA_046757165.1. Lineage (GTDB taxonomy): Bacteria > Zhuqueibacterota > Zhuqueibacteria > Oceanimicrobiales > Oceanimicrobiaceae > JBHHXT01. The sequence goes on from JBHHXT010000157.1 coordinate 7,740, forward strand.
CGGGCAAGACGAAAGGCCTGCTCCATCAGGTTCTCCGCTTCCACCACCTCGTCGACCAGGCCAAGTTTGAGGGCGTCTTCAGGCTCGTAGGTGCGGCCGGAGTACACCACCGTTTGAAAGGCGTGCACGGGAACCGTAAAGCGCACGATTTCCAGCGGCAGTGACGGAAACGGGATGCCGACCGCCAGCTCGACAACGCCGATCCGGCCTGAGTTTTGGGCCATGAGGCAAGTATCACACGACCAGGCCAGGAGACATCCGCCTGCGATGGCGTGGCCATTGACCGCCGCCACTATCGGCTTCGGGAACGTGAACAGCCTGTACAAGCCCTCGGTCAGCTTTGGCAGGAATTTGTCCAGGTAGGCCTTGCCGCCATTGATGATTTTGAAGAGGTCGACACCGGCGGAGAAGCTGGCGCCAGCGCCGGTCAAGACGGCAGCCCGTGCGGGTGCCTCTTCGACCTCGTCCAGCCTCTGGATAAGCTCGGAAAGCAGGTCGACGTCGATGAGGTTGACCTTGCCGTGGTCAAGAGTGAGCACGGCGATCGCGTCATGAGATTCCATGTTTACCATGGCCGTCCTCCCTGTGGTTGAGGTTAAGAGAGCGCGGGGCGTTCGCCCCTGTCCTTTCCGGCATTGGGCGGTGTAAATAGCGATTACCGCAAGGAAATACTAGGCCTCGATTTCTGCTGTGACCGCCTCACTCGTGGTCGCTGCTGTTTCTGATTTCAAATACTCGGTCGGGTCATGAGTGAGCGCGCCTTCCGGCAGCCACTCCCATAGCGGCCCGAGATCATTCTTGATTCTATCGACATAAAACTGTGGCAGGTCCGTGGTTTCCTGCTCGAAGTAGGGCCGGAACTGTGGGTCGCGGTCCAGTCGACGGCGGATCTCTTTGTAATAGCGAAGCCGTCCGAACCCTTCCGAGGAAACTGCCCGGACAAAATTCATCCAGCGCGGGATGGCCACTTTCATGGTCGTGAACCGCCGATAGATGGCGCGCCAGGAAAAGGTGTATTCTGTCAGGTCGATCAGGTTATCATAAAACTCCGGCCACTCATAGTTTCGGGGCCGGACGTTCATGGCATGGTTGTTATTCAGGAAGTGGAAAGGAAAGGGGAGAACGCGATCGGTCTTTTGATATTCCAGGTTGAGCGGCGCTGCGCGGCCGAAAGCAGAGAGCTGGGAATAGGCCGGAAACGCGGCCGGGGCCAGATCGAGAAACCGCTTCGTCAGCTCGAACGGCTCTGTTCCCTGATCGGTGTCCAGGCCCAGGACAAAATTGGCCTGAACGTACGGGATGTACGTCATGATGAGGTTGACATGCTCCGAGACCTGGCGCACCTTGTCCATACCGGCGCGGTTGCCGGTCTTGGATTTGTTGCCGAGGTCGTACCAGGATTCAATGCCGGGCAGGATGGCTTTGAAGCCAATGTGCTTCATCCGCTTCAGGTGCGCTTCTGAAAGCAGGGACAGGCTGCTTTCAGCGACGAAGTCCATGCTGCCGGGCGGCACAACTTCCTCAATCGCATCCATTTGCTCGTTGAAGCGCACACCGAAATTAGGATCGTGCCAGGCCACACGCGGTCTGTCCAACGTCTGCAAAAGAAAACGCAGATCATCCTTCAGCACCTCCAGGTCCAGGGAGTGATAGGGAATCACCGAGTCGATACAAAAGCTGCACGTGTAAGGACATCCCAGGCTCGAGATCATCGGGACGATTTTGAGCAGAGGGGCTTTTTTCAAGGTTGACTGAACGAATTTCCAACGTGCACGCACGCCGGGCAGATGCTGGGGTTGCTGCGGGGCAGAGAGGTAGACGCCCTGCGGCCGGTTGCGAGCGCAATCTTGTAGAACATCCTTGACGATCTGCTTGTCGGTGAAGCCCAGGACGTAGTCGAAGTATTTTTGCGCATCGCCAGGATAGCAGCGCGCATGCGGGCCGCCCAGCACGGTGACCGCCCCTTTGGAGCGAAAGTAGTTGCTGATGGCATAGGCAAGCTGAGCTGCCTGCGTAAAAGCGCTGACAAAGATCAGGTCAAAATCATCCGGTAGATCTTCGAGAATGTCTTCGAATCCGGTGTAACATTCGAGCATCACATCATGACCCTCCTCCTCGCACCAAAGCGCAACGATCTGCGGCATGATACCGGCGAGATTGGCGTGCATAACACGTGCGTAAAGGGCACGCGTCGGGCCCTTGGTGACGAGGTCGATTACGGCAATTCTTAGCTTCTTCATAAGGTCTCCTTAAGCTACTCGGATGAAAATGATGGATCACGAACGAAATTCCCCCTTGTGGGAACTTGAGTCAACGTGAAAGCCCCTGGAACGCTCGAGTTAGATGGTTTTGACAAGCTTGGATTTGAAAGTGCGTATCAGAAGTGTTACGTTGCAGAAATATGCGAAACAAAATTGAAATAAACAAGGGGTTTTTGTACGTTTCGGTTTTGAGCTCCGGGTTCAAAGGTTTGACCTTCGAACCCGGAACCCGAACCCTACTCTATTGAATTTTCAACAGCTCGACTTGAAAAATCAGCGTGGCCCCCGGACCGATCAGGCCGCCGGCGCCGCGGTCGCGGTACGCCAGCCGGGAGGGGATGTAGAACTCATACTTGCTGCCGACGTTCATCAGCTGCAAACCTTCGGTCCACCCGGGGATGACCCGGTTGAGCGGGAAAGTGGCGGGCTCTCCGCGTTTATAGGAGCTGTCGAATTCTCGCCCGTCGATGAGGGTGCCGCGATAGTGCACCGTGACCCGATCGGTGGCCTTTGGTTTTGGGCCGGCGCCTTCCTTTAACACCTTGTATTGCAGACCGCTGGCAGTCGTGAGGACGCCCTCTTTCTCTTTGTTTTCTTCCAGGAATCTCTCATCGTCCGTTTTTCTGAATTCGTGCAAAATAGCCTCCACCTCCTGGTCGGTTAGCAGCGCCGGGCGACCGTTCAACGTGTCTCTGATACCCTGAATCAGGGCTGGCAAATCGATCCCGGTTTCGAGTTGTTTCATGTTGGCGCCAAATTCTTGACCCAGGGCGTAACTCAATTTCTCGGATGAGGTGTCAAGTTCCGTTTTTTCGGCCTGGTTTTGGCTCGTGCAGGCTTGCAAGGTGAAAAATGCGGCGATCATGAGTAAAGGTGAGAAGTTTTTCATCCAACATTCCTTTCTGTTTGGTTAGGTGGTCCTTGATTTGGGTCTCCGCTCACATGTCCTCGAGTATTTCTACGCCCTCCCTGGCCGCGACTTGCACGGTACCGATCTGATTCACTTTGCGCTCAAACTCGTCTGGAGCGTAACACAACAACTCCAGGGGCTCATCAAACGGCCAATAGGGGTACAAGTCAACAGGTCTTTCAACAAACTTCTTGTGTTTGAAGTGTTCTGACACGATGATGACATCGAAGTCACTGTGACGCAGATGGTCTCCCCGAACCCGCGAGCCAAAAAGAATCATTCTTTGAATCGTGAGGGAGCCTTCCAGGCTTTTTCTAAAAAAGATTATTTTTTCAACATCTCTCTTATCCAATCTACCATCTCTTC
>JBHHXT010000158.1:0-11258 GCA_046757165.1 bacterium
CAAGTTTCATCTTTTTTCAAGTTAAGTGCCCTGAATGGCAGCGCAGGTTATGCTGGGTTAGCTGCGGGTAAGGTGTTCACTGCTAATCAAGAGAATTGCCATCTTAAGATAAGGGTTTTTCTGCGAGATGAATTAATGCTTGCAACGATAGTCGATTTTTGATACATTTACTTTGCCCTTAAGAAGGTGTGATATTGTGAAATTTCCAAAACAGGGTAAAATAAACTAAGAATTTGGAGTAGCTTTTATGAGTCCCAAAGAAATCATCTTGCGAGAAATTGAACATATTCCCAAAGACGTGTTAGAAGAAGTACTCGACTTTGTTAAGTTCTTAAAAGAAAGGAAAAGCCTCGATAAGTTCGAAATCACCGCTGCCAGTGAATCTGCGCTAAGGAAGGATTGGTTGCGCCCTGAGGAGGACGAAGCGTGGCAACATTTGTAAAAAGCGATATTGTAGTGATTCCATTCCCCTTTTCGGATCTCACCCAAGCAAAAAGACGACCAACTCTTGTTCTCGCCGCGCCCAAGGGAAACGATTTGATTCTTTGTCAAATTACCAGCCAAAAAGTGCGGGATGACTATGCCATTCCTCTCGATGATTCTGACTTTCAGACAGGTTCTTTCAAACAAACAAGTAATATTCGTCCGAACCGCATCTTCACCGCAGATAAAGTAGGTGAAGTTAAGAGAGCGAAAACTAATTCAGTAATAAAGAAAATCATTCACATCTTGGAAACTGAGTAATTTGTTTACAAGGTAAGGAAGAGGCAACGGCTTAAAGGGGCTCGACGGCGGCTTTTTGATAGGAGCCGCCATTGGCGCAATCTATATCTTTAGCGTGGGCGGCTTTTCAACTTCGTGCCAAAGAGGTTTGCTTTTGTGACTGGGCGCAACGTGCCACGCACTTCCAAAGTGCGTGGCACATCTTGACCTGTACTCGTATTTCACCGCACATTCGACATCGCGATCACCGCTGTTCGCACCTTCGCCTTCTCCCCCGTCTCCGTCCACGCCACAACCACCCGCTCCCCCAGGCTCGCCACCTGCGGAAATCCGCTCGCCCGGCTGGCGGTGGTCTGGCCCAGGACGAGAACATCGGATTTCCGGCCTGACGCAAAGATGCGCCGGGCCAGGACCATGCCGGCGGTTCGGGTCGATTCCATCCAGGCGACGAACGCCGATCCGTCCGGCAGCAAGCACACATCCACGCGGCCAATCGTTTCTCCGTCGTTCGCCACCACGGGACTCGAAAACGTTGCGCCGCTGTCCTCTGAAAAAACGACTTTTACTCTGGGGGTATCCGCAGCGGCGGTAAACCAGGCGATAGCCACCCGCGCACCTTCCGCTGCCACTGCAGGCCCATTCACCGGACAGCCGTCGATTTTCCATCCATCAGGATACAACACCGCCGGAGGCCTCCATTTTCCATCTACCATGCGCACGACACTGATATCGCGCACCTCGCTCCCGGAGCGGTCACGATAGGCGACGATGGCCCCGGCTTCGGTCAGCGCGGCTGAGGTCTGGCAGCATTCGCACGTGCGGCGGTCGAGCACCTGCTCGTGATGAACAGTGCCCGCTTCATCCAGAAAAGCAGCGCGCAGTGCCATCTCCGGCTCCGCACCGTTGTCACGGCTGTGGTCGTTTGACGGGCTGGCAAAATCCCGTCCATCGAGCCAGGCAGCGAAGAGCCGGCCGTCCGGCCATGGCAGCAGGGAGACAAAGCCATGCTCGGTCTCGGTGCCATCCCGGTGCGGTACGACAGCCCGGCTCCAGCTTCGGCCGGCGTCGAAGGATTGGCTGATGTTGATGTCGTAGGCATAGTGCCCGGCCCCGCTTCTAACCAGCCAGTGGGCAGCGAGACGGCGATGCTTGCCTGCGACAAGAGACGGGAAGTCCGCCCAGTTGACAAACCAGTTGTGGCCCTGGGCGACGGTTCTAGGCGGTGACCAGGCTTCCTGCGACAGGGAGGAAAACCGCAGCGCCCGGCCCGTGCCGGCCGGCTCTATCCACGACAGGTAGAGCTGGCCGTCTTCACCGCTGAACAGATTGGGCTCACCGCTGCCGGGCCGGGCAGGAACGGGAATCTGGCTGCTGTGCATCAACCCATTCTTGCTGCCTTGTGCCTTTCCACAGCCTGAGAAGGGCGGGCAGATCAAGATGAGTAAGAAGGGGATAGCCAGCTTTGCTGTTTTGGGATAACTTTCCTCTCGCATGCTCCTTCACAAAAAATTTGTCAGTCTGAGTTAACGAGGGGCGAAGAACATCACAATTATTGTAGATAATAATACCAAATTTTAGTGAATGCAAACAAAAAATCAATGACGGCCAAACGCGTATTTCCGGTCTGAGCAACCGACCAGCAGACCATGTTTAGGTTCAGCGACTTTCGGTGACTCCGATGATTTTCGGTGCCACTCTGCCGGGCCGGGAGACGGGCAGGCCAGAAGAACTGGCGCTCAGGAAGAAGGTCTCACGTGCGCACACTGCGGTCCAGCTGTACCGGGACCGAGCCAGGCTGGAAAAGCGTCTTGTCCGTCGCGTTGGCCAGCGCTTCCTCTCTGGTGATCACCCCGTGCTCGAGGTAGTGCTTCAGGGCCTGGTCCATGGTCTGCATCCCGAACGAAGCGCCGGTCTGGATGGCTGAATAGAGCTGATGTGATTTTTCTCCGCGGATGAGATTGCGCACGGCCGTGGTCGCGATCAGGATTTCGTAGGCCGCCACCCGGCCTTTGCCATCCCGGGTTGGCAGCAGCCGCTGCGCCACGATGCCCTGCACGGCATTGGCGAACATCGTCCGGATTTGCCGCTGCTGCGCCGGCGGAAAGACGTGGTTGACCGTTTCGGCGGCGTTCAGAGTGTGCAAGGTTGCGAACAGCAGGTGGCCGGTCTCGGCCGCGGTCAGGGCCAGCGAGATGGTTTCCAAATCGCGCATCTCGCCGACCAGGATGATATCCGGGTCTTCACGCTGCTCGTGCCGCTCCTGGTTGATAACTTCGAGCATGGCAGCCAGAGTGGTGGATTTGCCGCAGCCGGTGGGCCCGGTGAGGAGCACACTTCCTTTTCTCAACCGACACAGCAGGTACAGCCCTTTCGGGCCTGCCCTCCTCGAGGGTGCGCACCCGGGTTGGAATCGCCCGAAACGCGGCCGCCAGGCCGTGCAGATGATAGAACACATGGGTGCGGAACCTGGCGATCTTCGGTAGGACATAAGGCAAATCTACCTCCCGCCGGGTCTCGAGGGTTTGTTTTTGCCTTTCGGTCAGCAACTGGTCGAAGACGCGCTGAACGTCCGTGTCGCTCAGGTGCGCGCTTTCCAGACGGTGCAGTTTGCCGTGCACACGCAAGAGCGGCGGACTGCCGGCGCTCAAATGAACGTCCGAGGCCTCGTTTTTTATCGCAAACGCGAGCAGACGGTTGAGGTCTTGTTTGGTCACCTTTTCGTTTGACTTTACCTGGAAATCAGACTTCCTTTGACAAGGGCGTTCCGAAATTAGCGATCGTCGATCGACAATTGACGATTCTAGGGTGAGACGATCCGGGGCGTAATAAAAATCAACAAATCTGTCTGCCGCTTTCTCGTCTCCCGGTGTCGAAACAGGGCCCCGATGATCGGGATATCTCCGAGCAGCCAGACCTTCCTGATGGTCTCCTCCAGATTTTCCCGAATGAGGCCGCCGATGACGACCGTCTCGTTGTTCTTGAGATTGACCACGGTTTCGACCGAGCGCCTGGAGGTGATGGGCGCGGAGTTTCCCCCTGACAGAACCTCGCCGATGATCTCCTCCACGTCAGGCTTGACAAACAAGGTGATGGTCTCATCCTCGGCCAGATGCGGGGTGACCCGCAGGGCGATGTTGAATTCCCGGTACTCGAACGTCACCTGGTCGCCCTGGCCGCCGACGCCGCGGTTGATCTGCGGAATGGGAAAGGTGGTGCCGACGCTGATCACCGCCTCCTGGTTGTCCATGGCCAGGATACGGGGATTGGAGACTAACTTCGAGTGGGTCTTCGAGCTCAGAAAATCGAGCACGGCCTTGTACCGGTTGATGGAGAGCGTGCCGTACTGGATGGCCCCGCCTGCCAACGGCACATCGACGGCACGCTCGACCGGTTTGCCGGAGGGCAAAATCACCTCCCGGAAGATCTGCCCGCTGATCATCTTGTCCCAGTTGATCCCCAGCTTCTGTTCGCTCCCCGGCGCCACCTCGATGAGCTTGGCTTCGATCATGATTTGCGGAACCGGGACGTCGAGCGCCTCGAGCATGGCCTCCAGTTGACGCAGATTGGCTGGCGAATCGGTGACGATGAGGGTGCTGCTGCGCTGGCTGTGGTCGACCTTTTTTCCCTCGCCCTCCTGCTGGTCGACCTGTCTGAAACTCGGATAAAAAACTTGCACTTTGGCGCTGGGTGAAAGAATCTGCCCGGCCGTGATTTTGACATTGTTGGCATCGAGGTATCTCAACCGATAAACTTTTGTCTCCAGCTCGCGGCTATCGAACTTGTCACGCGGTTTGACCAGAATGATGTCGTTTTGCACCATGTAAGCGAAGCCGTTGACTTTCACCACCATATCCAGCGCTTCTTTGACCGTGACCCTGGTCAGGCTCAGGGTCACTTTGCCCCTGACATCGCCGCTGGTGACGATGTTGAGGCGGCTCTGTCTGGCGAGCAAGCGCAGGACGTCCGAAATCTCAGCATCTTTGACGTCGAGCGAGACGCTTTCCTTGCTCGCAAGCGCCGCTGTCATGTCATCCCTGCCAGCCACGGTCAAACTCGAGCGGCGCCGATTCGTCTCCCGGTTGTTTGACGGCTCACCCGGGCCGGGGACAGCCGCTTTCTCCAATCGGGGCGGCGGCTGGGGTTCGTCGGGAAGGATATCCACAAATAGCAGGCCATCGAGCACGCGCTTGATCGTGTACGTGGCGGCGTGGGTCAGGAAAATGTCGATCCTGACGATGGCAGGAGATTTGTGCCACTGCGATGCGCGCACCCGTCTCACCGAAAGGGCGGTGAAGCGATACTCTGGCCGGGGCAGGGCGAATCTGGCATGGCGCAAGAAAAGCGAAAGCCGATTCGTGGTCGTGTCGAAGCGGCTCGTGGAGACCACCGGGCCGTCGCAGGAAATCACAACCCGGTCTGCGCCATTCATTTTGTACAGCTCGATCTGCTGTACCGCTGAGCTGACGTTTGCGTCCTGCGCACTCGAGCGAGACCCAAAGCCGGAGGCCAGCATGACCATGAGCTGAATGATGGCAATTCTATTCCTCACGCTTCTGCAAGGTTAAGGTGATGACTTCGCTTCCCCTCTTGCACACCACCCGGTCTGGCAGGATGTCCAACACGGTGAGCGCTCCCATTCGCTCACCTTTTCTGAGAATCCGGTCGCCGATGAGAGCGCTGGCATCGTTGCCATTCCAGATGATGCCGCGCAACTCGAGCGTGCTCGTGTTGGTGCCCGGTGGGGTCAAAGCTGCCCTGCCCAGGCGATGGGCTTGTGCGAAAGGGTCCCGTCCCCATGCGCCCCATTTTGCGCCGGCGCGCTTTTGAGCGGGTCTGCGCTCTCCGCCTTCTGGTGCGCTTTCTGCCCGGAGCTCTGGCGAGACCTTGCCCGGTGGAGTCGCTTTTGTCGCGCCGGGCGCAACCGCCTCTTGTTTTCCGGTGAAATCAAACTGGTTCGCCAGAAAAAGTACCAGCACCGCGCCGGTCACAGTGACCAGCACTTTTTCACGCTTTTTCAGTGGGGCCATACCTCACGTTTGTCCGTCAAGAAAAGCTCCGTGTCTACCGACAGCTCCAGGTCGGGGAACCACCCCTGGTGATAAACGACATGGATTTCGCCCAGCGATACCAGAAAGGGCAGCGCAGTCAGGGCGTGCAAGAAGTTGCCAAAGGTCTTGTACCTGCCGCGCATGGTGAGGTGGACCACCAATTTCCGAACGCCCACAGCGTCAGTCATCCCCGCCTCCAAACTCGTCAAAGAGGTGTAGTCTGGAATGATGCGTTGAAATCTCAGGCCAAGTCTCTCTCCGCACCGCTTGATGCCGGCGACAGCAGCCTGCAGCTCCTCCTTCGAGAGCAACTTGGCTTGCTTGGCCTGGAGCGCTTTTCTTTTTTGCTCGAGCTGGGTTTCCATCGCTGCCAGAGCCGCGTCCGTGATTTGATACCCGCTGACTTTTGTGAGCAATTGTTCAGATCTCTGTTTGAGCTGATCCAGTCCCAGCACCTTCGGACGGTACAAAAGAAAGTACCAGCCGCAGCACACCGCCAGAATAACTGCCAGTGTGACCATCGAGGTTTTCGCTGATTTGTTCATCTCTCGCATTGGATGGTAAACCGAAGATTTCCGTTTTCCTGCAACTGCTGATGGCGCAAACCAATCGAGCGGAAATATCCGGACTTTTCCAGAGCCAGCAGAAAATTCGCCAGGGTCATCCCGGCCATCGAACGACTCTGAAAGGCCACCCCATCCAGGGTCAGAACGTCCAGGTAGTGCGTCTCGCCCGTCTCCGCAGCTTGTCGCTGCTCCGGCGTGATCCGCAGAGAGGTCAGGGTGACGTCGCGCGGAATGAGCTGGCTGATGACTTTCAAATGGCTGGCCGCACCGTGATGGATTTGGATGGCGTTGAGCTGCTGGTCTAAGCGCTCGAATTGCCGAAAACCTTGCTGCAGGCGTTCGAGCCTCTGCCGGCGCGGCAGGCTTCGCCCGTACTCTGTGCGCAGTTGTTGAAATTTGCGTTCGACTTTGTTGAGCTGACGGGTGACGTTCTGGGAGAGCAAAACCATGACCAGAACGAACAGCGGGGCCAGGTATTTCAGCAATCGCCGCAGGACCTGCAAGGGGGGCCACCCGCGCAGCTCCGCGGGCAAGAGATTCAGCTCGCGGTTCTTGTCGAGGGCCAAACCGATGGCCACGGCAAACCGGGGCCCGGTTTTTCTGATCTGCTCCGCGTTCTCGAATCCCTGCAACGAAATGGTTTCGAAGGGATTGAGTACCGCCACCTCTACCTTCAGCTCCCGGGTGAGCCTGGAGCGCAGGTGAGGCATCATCGCGCCCCCGCCGGTCAGGTAGATTTTCTTGATGGCCGGCACCTGGAAGCGTTCTTTGTAAGAATCGGTGGTGCGCTGAACCTCAGCCGCAAGCCGCTGCAGCACCTGTCCGAAGATGGCAGAGACCTCTACCAGCGGGATGCCGTCGACGCTCTCCTCTGGGGTCGGATCGGCCGGAATGCCGTATTTGCGCTTCAACCGTTCCGCCTGCTCTTCGCCGATGGTGATCTCACCGGCCTTCAAAAACAGAGAGCCGGTCAGGGCGCGGGTGAAATCGGCCCCGGCGGTGGAGATCGCGCGTGCAAACTGCAGCTCACCCTGATTGACAAAAACGATGTGGCTGGAATTCGCGCCGATGTCGACGACACCATAACACCCGTCTCCATCTTCCTGGACACAGAGGCGAAACACCTGCCACAGGGCAGCCGGAACGGTCGAGATCTTCGCTGGCACCAAACCGATGCGGCCCAGGATGTCCAGGTGATTGGTGACCCGCTCTTTCTGCACCGCGACCACGAAGATGTGCTTGCCCGCCCCGCTGGCCTTGCCCGTGCTCCGGATTTTCCTGAACCCGAAAACAGCGGATTCCAGCGGAAAAGGCAAATCTTTGCGGCACGCCCAGGGCACCGCCCGGGACAATTCGCGGCTCGGCATCTTCGGAAGCCGGATGCTTTTGAAAATCACCTCCATGCCTGAGACCGCTGTCGTGGCCATCGTATTCTTGCAGGTGCTCAGCTCCGGATGTTGGCTCAGGACCGCGCCCGCAAGATTTTCCCTGTCCTTCGCCTCCGTGGCGCCGTTCGGACGGCCAACCACGAAATTTCCGCAGTTGACCAGCATCAACCGGCGCGCACTCTGCTGCACGTGGACATATTTTATGGCGCTTGACCCGATATCCAGTCCGAGTAACCTGGTGTCTTCGAAGAGTGAGGCAAGAGAAGAGGGCGCAGAAAAGAAGCGACGGCCCCCCATCTTATTTCTGGCATGTGGCTGTTCTTTCTCCCGGGCCGGTCTTTCTGGTGGAGTGGATTCCTTTGCCTCAGTATCGGCTTCATCGTCTTTCGGAGAGCGGGTTTCCTCTGTGTTCTTTTGCGCCCGCGGCCTCGCGGGTTTCTGCCTTTCCGGGGCGTTGCTTTCTTCTCTCAGGTTCGTGAGCGGTTTCGCTTCAGGAGTATCAATCTTCCCCTCCGATTTGGCCGCGTCCTGGCGGCCTTCGTCTACCGGGGTCTCCGGCTCAGCTCCATATTCTTTATGAACCTGGCCCTGAATCTGAGCGATGAGTTGCTGGTACTCATCAATGACGTCATGATCTGGGGGGGCATCAGCCCCAGGATCAGGTGTTTGTGCGCCGGTTTCCGTCCCCTTGCCGGACATGCTGTCGTCATCTTCATCTGCCAGCCGGTCGAGAAACGGGCCTTCGTGGCGCGGGAGCCTCGTTGGCAAGATGAGTAGATCTTCTGTCAGGTCAGCGAGCAGGTCGTCAAACTCGGCGTCGTGTTCAAACTGCGTCTCAAACAGGTTTGACAGCTCATCATCGTTCTGGTGCGACTCATCCGCTCCCAGCTTGCGTTTGATTTCCTGGAGCTCGTCTATTGTGAGAGATGGGGGAGACACCACCTCCTGGTCGCGAGACAGACCCGTCCGGTTTCGGGTCCCCTCGCCAGTGTGCGCTTCGGCGAAACGCATGAGGTCCGCGTCCGGCGCCTCACGCTGTTCTTTTTGTTTTTCCCGGATGAGAAAATCGAGGTCGAGTTTGTCTTGTTGCATAAAGCAGCGAGATTATCCCAGGCGACTGCCATGGGCGACCCTGGCACGCCATCGAGGCAAACGAGTGTGACCGCACGTGCAGGCCAGGGTGTGTATATTGACCGGGCATGTCCGACTTTAGCCAAACTACATGAATGTTTAAAGTATCGGCAGGAATTGGGAAGGGTTGAGCAGTATTGAGCAATTTTGATCGTGCCACCTCATGGCTGGAAGGGTCCCAAAGGCACCGAAATGACGTGGGGCAAAAACGTATCTTTCCTTTTTGTTATTCAATTTTGTAACAGGGTGTGTAAGGGGTAGCATTATTACACATTTTGGGTCCGCTTTTGTTTACGCGCCGTAACATCTGCCTCCCTGCTTGCTTTTTGCACTGCGACACACAATCTCTTAAATGACAAACCCTTACTCGCTATTCACGACAACGACTTCGTCAGAATGTTAAGAAACAGACAACTGGAACAATTGTTGAACCTGAAAAGAGGCAGGAAGAACAAAAATGAATGAAAGTTGTCAGACACATGCTTCTTGGAAAGGGAAATACGATGCAGTCCTCATCAAAAAAACAGTCCAACTTCCTGGTCATCGCTTTTCTCGTATCATTTGCGTACCTGCTGATTATCTTTTTGATGGATAAAGCTTTGATTTAGTAGCCGTTGGTCCTCCCCGATGCAATCAGATTGTGGAATCTGATTGTTAGTAAGCGCAAGAGCAGAGTCACGGATTTGTGGCTCTGCTCTTTTTTTTGCCTGAGCCGCTTGCCCCTTTTTTGTCCTTGCTTTAATCCTGCCCGAATCTTATCTTTTCTCGAATGCAAACTATTTCTCGAGGAAAATGGCTACTCCCGAAGGAACCGAACGCTACTTCAAACGGCTGGCGCACAAGGACCTGACGCCAGAGGCCGTCCGCATCTTCGGCAAGACCGGCTTCAAAGTCAGTCGTATCGGCTTTGGCGGCTACCGGATTCACCACAACTCCACCGAACATGCCAGGGCGCTGCGCTATGCGCTCCTGAACGGCTTCAATCTCATCGACACCTCCAGCAACTACAGCGACGGCGGCAGTGAGATTCTCATCGGCAATTTGCTGCAAGAGATGTTCGAACGCCAGGAGCTGAGCCGGGATGAGGTCGTGGTGGTCTCCAAGGTTGGCTACGTGCAGGGCCAGAATATGCGGCTGGCGCAGCAGGCCGAAGAAGACGGCCAGCCCTTCCCGGAAATGGTCCGCTACGCCGACAATTGCTGGCATTGCCTGCATCCTGATTTTCTGGAGATGCAGCTCAGCCGGACGCTGGAACGGCTGGCTTTGCCGGCGCTGGATGTCTATTTGCTCCACAATCCGGAATACTTCCTATCGCACGAAAACAAACACAAAGGCGGCGATATCAAAGCCGCGCACGCAGAGTACGACCGCCGCCTGCAGCAAGCCTTCGAATGGATGGAAGAAAAAGTCGCGCAGGGAAAAATCAAGGCGTATGGGGTTTCCTCCAACACATTTGTGTATCCGGCTGACGATTTCGAGTTTACCTCGCTCGAGAAGATTCTGCACGCGGCCGCACAGGTGGCCTCTGACAACTATTTTCAAACGATACAATTTCCGCTTAATTTGTTTGAAATCGGCGCCTGCGTGGAGGAAAACCAGGAAAACGGCTCGAAGACTTTGCTTCACCTCGCTCGCGAGGCCGGACTCGCCACCCTTGTCAGCCGCCCGCTCAACGCCATGTACAACGGTGAATTGGTGCGGCTGGCCAGCTTCCGGGTGACGGACCCGAAAGCCGTCATCGAGACCTTCCATACCAAGCTAGCCTCCTTGCAGCGCCTGGAGAATCAATTCAAGCGCGACATCGCCGGTAAACTGCCGGCAGAGGCAAGAGACACCCTGCAAAGAGTGTTCTCGCTGGCTTCGCAATTTGCCGATGCCCTGTCCCTCTTTCACACTTGGGAGCACTGGGACCACGTGAGACAACAGATGGTCATGCCACAGACGGCTGCCAGTCTCAATTATGTCAGTGAAAAGCTCCATGGCGAAGAAGCGTGTGCAAAGTGGGCGGAGTCGTATGCTCGAGCGTTCATGCAGATTCTCGACGCCATTTCCAAAAAATATGAAAATGAGGCGCAAGAGCGCACGTTCAAACTCGCTGGCAAGCTCAAGAGCCTGGAGCCTGGCCTCGCCGATTCCGCCACCCTGTCCCAGATGGCGCTGCGAGTCCTGACCTCGGTGCCGGAGGTGAACTGTGTCCTTCTGGGCATGCGGAAAACGCCCTATGTGGAGGATGCGTTGGCGGCAATGAAAGCGCAGACGATCGAGGAGGCCGTAGATTTGTTGATCGATTTCAATGATGTTCCGAAATAGGCTTTTAGGCTGTAGGCGCTGATTAGAGCATTGCGCAAAACCTAACAGCCTAGATTTTTTCGCAGACTTCGCTGCGAAAAAAGTCATTTAGC
>JBHHXT010000159.1:0-11144 GCA_046757165.1 bacterium
CGCCTCGGCCAACGCGCGTGGATTTCTGGCAGGCACCAGGAAACCGTTTTCCGCAGGCTCGACAACTTCGGCCAGGCCCGAAACCCGGGTCGCCACCACCGGCAGTCCGGTCGCCATGGCTTCCACCAGCACATTGGGGATGCCGTCGCGGTCGCCATTGCCGCTGATTTGACAGGGCACGGCAAATAGGTCGGCTTCAAAGTATTTGTGCACCAACCGTTCCTGCGGGATGAATGCCAGAATCTCGACCTGCTTCTCGAGACCGAATCGGTTGATGTCGTTTCTCAACCTGGCCTCCAGGGGGCCCTCCCCGACAATCTGGCAGCGAAAGGGCACCTCCCAGTGGAGAAGCAAATGGCAGGCAGCGATCAGACAATCGAACCCCTTCTTCTCGACCAGCCGGCCGACGCTCAATATCAGGGGGAGCGGCCTGGTGCTGGCGGAATCCGGGTTGGCCGGTTGTTTTGGGCAACACCCGTTGGCAAAAATGCTCTCGTCAAACCCGTGATAGATGGTGTGAATCGGCGTGCCGTTGCGTGAAATCTTCTGCAAGTAGCTCCGGTTGTAGTGGGTACAGGTGATCACGAATTTGGCTTCATGAATCTTGTCCTGCAAGGCCTGTTCGTCCGAGAGGTAAATGTCTTTGGCGTGCGCGGTGAAACTGTACGAAATCCCGCTCAGCAAGTGGACAAACCGGGCGACTGAGGCCGGGTCGTTGGCGAAATGCGCATGCAGATGTTCAAAGCCGGCCTCCAGCAGCATTTGGGCGATGTAGCCCGCCACCAGGAATCGTTTCTTGGCTTTTCTGTCCTTCAGGCGCCAACAAACCGCAAGCGCTCGTTTGTACCGCTCTGGATCGGCTTTGTAAAGTTGCAGGTTCGCTCGCAGCACCAGAAACATCGGCCGCAGATTTCGCATCAACAGCAAGAGCGTAATCCGGATCGGTTCCGGGACGTAGACCACTTTTGATTTCACACGGTCTACTTTTGCCTGCTGACAAGACTCGTTCGGCCGCTTGAGCGAGATCAACAGCAGGGACACCCCTTGCCGCTCCAGCTCCAATATTTCATTCAGGATAAACGTCTCTGCAAAGCGCGGAAACATTTTGAGCAGAAAGGCGATTTTCTTCTTTGGTTTCATGACAGCAACACCTCCCTCAAAGCCCCGACATTTCTCTGCAATTCAAAGGCGTGCAAGATTTTCTGTCGAGCATTTTTCCCCAGCTCGCTGGCCAGATGAGGATCGGCGAGCAGCTTCTGGATGGCTTGAGCCAATTCTTCGGCGCGGTTTGGCCGCACCAGCAGGCCGGAGCGTCCGTGCTCGATGACCTCGGGAATGGCGGAAACGCTGGTCGAGATGACCGGAAGCGCCATGGCCATCGCCTCCAGGATCACATTCGGGATGCCATCGCGATCGCCGTTTTCGAGCACGCGGCAGGGCAGCACGAACAGGTCGGCGCTTCGATACAGCGGCAACACTTTTTCATGAGCCAGGGAGCCGGGCAGCCGGACGGCGTCCTGCAAGCCCAACTGCTCGATCTGGTGTTGCAGCGCTTCATGCAGGGGGCCCTGCCCGACGATTTGACATTCAAACTCAATGCGCTCAGCCCTCAGAATGGAACAGGCCTGGAGCAAAACGGAGAAGCCCTTCTTCTCTACCAGTCGTCCAACCGACAGGATGAGGGGCTTCCCGGATTGCGGCTGAGAGGATGGATGAAATTTCTGCAAATCTATGCCATGATGCACACAGTAGATGGGCGTGCCGTTGCCCGAAATCTGTTCGAAATATTGCTTGTTGGTGTTGGTACAGGTGACCACAAACTGAGCGCTGTGTATCTTGCGCTTCAGCCATTTCTGCGAATAGCAATAGATATCTTTCGCATGGCCCGTAAAACTGTACGGACAGCCCAGCAGTTGCGAGGCCCAGTAGGCCATGGTGGTGGGGTCATGCGCAAAATGCGCGTGCAGCCCCGTGATATCGTATTTTTGAATCTGGCTGCAGAGCCACGTCCACCGCAAAAAGCTTTGCAGCCGTGAAAAATAACGCTCCTTTTTGCCAGAGAGCAGGAAATGGGCGATGACGCGAACATATCGCCCGGGTGCGTTGAGCAACAAGGAGACCGCTGTTCGAAACGTCGTGGCAAGAAACCGCCGGTCAAATCTCTCCGGGACATAGATCACGGGGGAGCGTATCGACTGGTATTCCGTCTGGATGTGAACCTCCTTGCTCTTTTTGAGTGAAAAGATGACCAGGTTGATTCCCTGCCGCTCCAATTCCAGAATTTCGTTCAAGATAAAGGTCTCCGACAACCGCGGAAAGCCGCTGAGCAAGTAGCCCAGAGGCTTGGGTCTGGCTCTGGTGGGAAGGCTCATGAGACCGGCACCCTGGCCATCAGCCCCTTGACGAGATCCGTGATCCGTTGCAGGCCGGTCAGATCGATCTTATCCGTGAGGTTGACGAGCAAATCGTCCTGGACAGCGGTTTTTTCGACAGTTTCCAGAAGCGTACCGGGCGTCAGGTCCTCGGGATGAATCATATTGACCAGGCCCAATTCCGCCAGTCGTTTTGTGCGAATGTATTGTTCCGCGACGGGAAGGATTCGGGGAATGATGACCGCTCTTTTGCGAAAGGATAAGATTTCACAGGTGGAGTTATAGCCGCCCATGGAGACCACGACATCCGCGGCCGTCAACATTCTTTCGATCTCATCAGAGAATTCTCTAAACTGCACCGGGTGGCCGTTGCTGCAAGATTGCTCGATCTCATGACGCTGCCTCTTGGGCATCTCCGGCCCGCTGATCAACAAGCTCTCCAGGAGACGCTTCTTGCCCTCGCGTATGCCCTCGACATAGGTTTTCATGATTGGAAAGCCATCACCGCCGCCGCCCACCATCACCAGGGAAAACAAGCCGCCGTTGAGTCCCAATTCTGTTCTGACGCTGCGGCGGTCACAAGTCAAGGGCGATTTGGCGATATAGCCGGTGAAGATTGCTTTTTGTGCAACGGTGTCCGGCATTTGATACTCCTGAACCGCGTCAAAGATGTTGCGGTCCCCATAGACCCAGACCTGATCGTAGAAGTCGTGAATGGCCTCGAAGTAGCCGTTGTTTTTCCAAATCGGAATGGTCGTGGTCGGATCGTCCAGAATATCGCGCAGCCCAAGGACGATTTTGGTGTCCGGCAGATAGACCTTCAGATATCGCAGCGCGGTCAGAAATTCGCGCTTGATGCCGACGGGTTTTTTGTCCACCACCACCAGGTTGGGTTCAAAGCTTTTGATCGCCGAAAGAATCAGCTCGGAACGGAAATGCATGAGATCTCTTAAGCTCATATCCCAGAATCTCGAGCTGAAGGCTTCGCGCTTACCCCGCACGAGACACGGCAGCTTGATGTAGTCGACCTTGTCAGGTATCCTGAGCGCATGAATCACCGGCGACCCGGTCACAATCAAAATGGCGAGGTCGGGAATCTCCTGCGTCAGGCGCTCGCAGATCGCCAGGGTTCGACGGATGTTCCCCATGCCGTAGGCATCGTGGGAATAGAACAAGATTCTGTTTTGGCACATTATGAACACCTACTCTTATTGGTGATGGCTTCACGTTCCCGGTCCCGTTCACCGAATTCCACACGGTCCGGAGCGTTCCGGAGTTTGCGGTGTTGGACTTTGATGAGGGATGCTGTCAAGGCTCTCGCGTGGTTCCATCCCGTGATCTGATCTCGCACTGTAGGCCACCCAAGAAGGCTATCAAACGAGAACACCAATGTTATACACAAGAGCATGGTCCAGCATCCCGCATCAAAGTCCAACCCCTTTTGTTGTTGGTCGACAGTCATAACTAAAAAACCTTGAATGAACGAGTAGACGACCATAAAAAAACCGCACGTGTTTTCCCGGCTTTTTTCCGGCTACCACCCAAAACGAAAAGACGATGTCGAACAGGCCTGTGGCTGGTGAACGTTTTGACCGGCGATCCCAACCGCTTTCACTGTTAAACTAATTCTTCCTCGAGATGAAGCCAGGCTGGCTGTCCCTCCCACTTACAGCTCAGCCATGGCTTGTCGTACGTTTTCTATTTCCTTTTCTGCATGAATGCGAGTGAACAGGCTTAGCGCTTGCTCAAACTGCTTTCGAGCAGATTTTGTGCTCCCTTTTTGCTTCAACATGCGCCCATATTCAAAGTGAGCCTCGGCTTCCCCCAGGGGGCTGTTGAATTTTCTCGTGATCTGAATGCTCTTTTCAAAGCATGATTTTGCCTGCGGCCAGCCCTGTTTTCTGGAGTTGAGCACCCCGAGAAATTTATGGGCATCCGCCTCCCCCAGATGGTCCTCGAGCTGCAAAAAGGTGCGCAGCGCCTGGTTACAGAGCGCCTCTGCGAAATAGGAGTCCCCGATAGCCAGATAGAGTGCCGCGCGATTGAGCTTGATATTGGCTTGTGAATGTACCGCGCCGACCTCTTTTGCCAGCTTGTGACTTCTCTCGTAGTGTGTGCCGGCTTCCGTCCACCGTTTCGCATCGGCGTACGTCTTGGCCAGGTTGTGGTAGGTCTCGGCCAGCCCGCGGGAGTCGCCAATCTTTTCAAAACGCGGCAGGCTTTTGGCATAATAGGTCAGCGATTTTTGCCACTGGCCTTGTACATTGGCCACCACCCCGAGGTTGTTATTGACCTGTGCCAGCATTCTGATCTCGTTTATCCTTTCCCCTATTTCCAGGGTCTTTTCCCAATAAGAGGTCGCATGCTCCAACTCCCCCTTCTCGAAATAATAATAACCGAGTCCACTGTATGCATTGGCTTCACCTTTTTCATCTCCACAGCCCCGGGCTAATCTGAGACTTTCTTCATAGGATTTCAGGGCTTCAGCCCACCGATTCTGCATGACCTGAATATGGCCTGTCCAGCGATGCGCCTCGGCTTTGTAAGAGCTATCGTCCTCCGAGTCGCACAACCCGATGACCCGGCGATACGCTGACAGGGCTTTATCCCAGGCGCCAAACGTCTCATAAGCATGCCCCTTCCAAAGTTGAACCTTGATCTCTTCCAGTTTCGCAAGACTCGGAAAACAGTCTTGAAGGAATTGCTCAACTGATTTCTCAAAGTGGTCAACCCGCTGTGCCTCTTCCTTTTCCTCGAGGAGCTGCCGGTTGAACACGCGCAAATCTTCGAGCAGGTCGTCCAATTTCTTGGGGCTGCCCCTGGCTCGAGCCAGCCACTGTTGAAATTCTTCCTCCAGAATGCCAGACACAGATGCTTCACCTTTTTGTTGTTTTTCTTTCCCTTTCAACTCCTAGTCCCCCAGAACCAGTGAGTTGCATGTACATCTCTAATGCTTGTTCATGAGGCCTGCTTCTCAGGCAGCAAAGACTTTGGCTCTGATTAACCTTTTGATATACAGTAACGGGAGAAATGCTTTAGCGAACCTGTCACATTGTCGCCGCTCACGGTATTCAGCTCCGTATCCACGGTACTCTCCACCGGTTCCCATGCCCGGGTTTCAGGATTGAAAACCACCACGAAAAACAGCATCTCATCCAGTCCGCTGGTGAAACCGTGATCGAAGCTTACAACAAGCTTGACCGGGGCGCTAAATTGCGTGCCGTCAGGTCCTAAGTCAAACATGAGCGTATCTGGCTCGTTAACCGGCATCGTAAACGTCAGCTCCGTGGGTTCACTTAGCGCCCCCGGAGAAATTTCTATGCGATGTGCGCCATGGACCAGGACGCCGCCGGCAGGACCGATGACGGCTCTGCTCACCCCTTCTTCCGCTTCCTCGCGTTTTCTTGTCATCAAGAAACCGTGATCGGAGAACGGATCCTGATCGCCGTCACCGTCTTTTCCTTTACCACTCTCAAAATTGATACTCGGCCCGGAATCTTCCAAAGCCTCATAAGAGAGCGGTGGGGTGTCACTACAGGCTGCCAGATAAATGATTCCAATGACCAGCAGCGAGCAGAGCAAGGGCGCTTTTAGTTTCCTTATGGATTGCATCTGAGCCTCCTTGGGGTTTAAGATCTGGGTGCTGTATGATATTTGTTTCAACTTGTGATTGCCATCGAAAGCAGCAAGAAAAATATTAAGCGGCGCTCCCGGAGATCGTCATGAAAAGGTACTCCCTCGTCGGTTTGAAGGAACGCCGCCGCTCAAGAGTTGCTCGACCTACATACAAAGGGTATGCCAAACAAATATCCATGCCTGGTGAGCCTCTTGAAAGCTTGTTTTTTAACTGGTTATAGCGTCAGCTAATCTTCGGGGCCTCCTCTGTCTGGGCCGCCCTCAGAGTAGCGAAATGCTACCATACAAATTGAGAACTTGAAAAAGTGTAGCGAAACGCTACTCTGGTCGTGATGAGGAGAGACCATCGCAAGCCGCAGGGTGCGCAGCATTTTCGGCGGCCTTAGACAGACTAATTATTCAGGTTGCTCATGGCGGGGCGAGGCCAGCCCCAGTTTCTGTAGTTTTCGGTCAAGGCGAGTTCTGGAAATTCCTAGGATGTCACAGGTCTTTCGCTTATTCCAGTTCATGGTTTCGAGAACCACTTTGATGTGGTGCAACTCTGCTTCCTCCAGGCTCATTGTTTCAAGGCTCATTTCCTGCGAGGACCGTTTCGGTTGATGGTCGGGAGAGGGTTCTTTCGCGGTCACCAACAGCGGCATGTCACAGCCAATGGCTTGCTCGAGGCAGTCCCGGGTGACCACTTCACACAAGTTCAGGATGACGATACGTTCGATCGTGTGCTTCAGCTCGCGGATATTGCCAGGCCAGCAATAGCTCTTCAAAAGTTGTTCTGCCTCCGGGGTGAATTCTTTGACCGGGCTTTCATACTCCTGTGCATAGTGCTCCAAGAAGTGACGTGCCAACAAAACCACATCTTCGCCCCGTTCCCGCAACGGCGGCAGATGAACAGAAACCACATTCAAGCGATAGTAGAAATCGCTGCGGAATTGGCCTTCTCGAACGGCTTTCTGGAGATCGCGATTGGTGGCCGCAATAATCCGGGTGTTGATCTGTATCTCCTGAGTCCCTCCCAGGCGGCGAATCCGCTTGTCTTCCAGCGCCTTCAACAACTTGACTTGCATGTTCGAACTGATTTCACCTATCTCATCCAGGAAGAGGGTGCCGTTTTGAGCGACTTCAAACAACCCTTTTTTCTGCGTTCGGGCGTCTGTGAAAGCGCCCTTTTCGTGGCCAAAAAGTTCGGATTCCAGTAGATTTTCCGGTAAAGCATTGCAATTGATCTCAACAAACGGTTGGAATCCATCATAACAATTATAGTGAATGGCGCGAGCAATCAGCTCCTTACCCGTTCCCGTTTCTCCCCGAATCAACACCGTCACCCATTTTCGTTTGATGATTTTGGAAACCATTTCCAGAACATGCTGTATGCCGGGACTTTGCCCCATGATGCTGTTGAAGTCATATTTTTCTTTCTGCCTTTGATACAGGTCATCTCCTTCTCTCAGATCCCGCCATTTTCGAAAGAGATCGGATAGCTCTTTTTGAAGTTTGTGCGGCTCTTCTTTCGTGTGGATCACTTCATGCACCCCCATTTTCATCGCTTTCACGACAACCTTCAGAGAATTCCTCTCGGTCAACCCAATGACTCTGAAGTCCCTGGAGCCATTTAACAGACGTCTCAAGAACTCAAAGAGCTGGGGCTCGACGTGATCGAAGTCGACGATGACGACCTGTGGTTTCTCATCTTTGACGAGCGTAAGCGTCCTGTCAACATGCTGCGTGGCCAACACCACACTTTGTTCATCTTCCCAGGTGTCGAGTAGATTGAGTCTCTGGGGATTTCCCTGGAACAGGATTTTGAATGGCACTGACTCCCCCTTCTGTTAAGAACGGCGGTTATTACAGTAACAAACACGGCTCATGGGGGAATTCCCCTTGCTGGCCTGGCCCCTGCGATGATGACTTGGGATTATCCGCCCGTCCGTGAGGCTGATAAACCAGACTGTTCTCAATGACAAGTCGCTTACCGTCTGAAAAGTCGAGCTTGATAGAGGAGTCGAAATCGTTTGCACCTGGCCACACCTGCATGGCTGCCAGGAGCGCGCGAGCTGGAACCAGAATTGAGCACAACCTAATAAATGACTTAATGAATCAGGGAGGGAAGCAATAGCGGTGCCAAACGAGTGGCCTTGCAAAAAGCGCAAGAACCGTCCTACATAACCATATCAGAAACAATATCTGCTGCACCTATCCTGTGCCTTTTCTTTGAAAATCAGGTCCGATGATGAGCGCTCTAACCAAAACACCCTTGTGCAAAGAATGCGCAGCGTTGTGAAAATCCTTCACATGTCTCACCAAAAGCTCCGACTCATCTTCTCTGATCCGCCGGAATCCACCAGCGGTGACCGTCGACCAGGAACCCTCTCACATCCATGTTGACCCCTTGAACTCTTCGGCTGATGCCGGCCAGGTTGTCCGGGATGAACAGAAACGTGTAAGGACAATCATCCACGATGATTTGTTGAAATTGATGCCAGACGGGTTTGGCCAAAGAACGGTTTGAAAGCTTCCGGCCCGCTTCCAGGAGCGAATCAACCCGTGCATTGCGGTACGAAACAAAATTATACGCGTCTTCAATGGCCTTAGAGTGCCACAAATCCGTCGGATTGACGGTGAAATCGACGTCCCATGCCAATATCACGGCATCAAAATCTTTTTGGGCAAAGACCTGGTCGATAAACAGGTTCCATTCGACGGACTCCACGTTGACGATGACCCCGATTTTCTGCAGTTGCGCTTGTATCATGACCGCCACATCTTTGCGCCTCTGGCTGCCGGCATTGGTCTTGATGGAAAACTCACATCGTTGCCCGGCTTTGTCCAGGATGCCATCGCCGTCGGAGTCATCCCACCCTTCATCCTGAAGCAATTGACGCGCTTTTTGGGGGTCGTAGGTGAAATCCGGCAAGCTCTTGTCATACGCCCAGGCGAACGGCAGGAGCGGGCCTTTGCAAACTTTGGCAGACCCTGCCAACAAAGTGGCTACAATTTCTTGCTTGTCAATCGCGTAGGTAAAAGCCTGCCGCACCCGCTTGCTGAACAGTGGTCTCGCATTATTCCAGCCCACGAAAGAAAAACTGAGGCCATCATATTTCAAAGCGCGCGTTGAATTGTGGGACTCAACCTGCATGAAGCCTGCCGGTGTCAGGGAAGGGACAACGTCCAGGGTGCCGGTCAAGAGGTTGGTCAAGAGCACGGTTTCATCCGGAATGATCTGAAAGACCACGCGGTCCAGAAAAGGACGACCGAACGCATAGCGGGGATTGGCCTCAAAGACCACATGACGATTGCTCTTCCATTCAACCAGTCGAAACGGTCCGTTGCCCACCGGCTGCCGATTGAACTCCGATTCGCCAATTTTTTCCGGTGGGACTTTCTCGAGCACGTGTTTGGGCAAAATGGGAATCTGAGTGTCATAGAGGGCGTCGGGATACGGCTTCTTGAAATAGAAACGCACGCGATACGGGTCCAGGACTTCCACTTTGTCGGTCAGATCGAACCGGCTGCTGGCGGGATAAGCGACTTCAGGGTTGGTCGCCAGCTCATAGGTAAACAGCACGTCTTCCGCCGTCGTTTGCGGGCCATCGCTCCAGTAAACGTCTCGTCTCAGCTTGAAAGTCAGCAGCTTGCCGTCCTGCGAGAATTCCCATTTCTCCGCCAATTGAGGCACAAATTGAAGATCATCATCAAGCGCTGTCAGGCGCATGAAGAGCATGTTCTGAACAACTTGCAGCGCATCAGAATCCGAGGCATTCAGCTCGTTGAAAGAGTCGAAGTCGCCTTTCATGCCGATGAAAACCGTGCCCCCATATTGGGGTCCATCGCTCTGGCTCAAAGCCGGAAGCGGAAGGAGAATCGCAAACAAGAGGCACGATAGGATGCGCCTCAGATGAGGCCTTCTCTTGGGAAACGTGACATAGCCGTTACAAATGCGGTCGCAAAATGGCAAACTGTCATTCCGAAGTTGTGCGGGAATCTCCCCGTGAACGTCTCCAGCTCGGGGGATCCCGGTGTTCACCCTCGCACCGCTCAGTGCCCCCGCAGGGCGAGAAATTCCCCTCCCGGGAAGGGTCAGGGGTGGGTCCTGCCAGGTCTCTCCAGCGGTATTTCTAAGCTGATGATTGGATTGTTTCATCATAACCAATTGCCCTCTTTAAGCATTTAACGCATCTGTTGTCGTCAAGAAAAATGTCTTCAGGAATTTTGCTGCGACACGCATCTTCTGCCATAGCACATCGCGGATGGAACGTACAACCAGAGGGCAAATTCATCAAGTCTGGCACCTTGCCGGGCAGAGGTGCAAACCCCTGGCGTTGCCCATTGGAGGAGAAATTGATTCGGGGAATAGAATTCAACAACGCCTCTGTATACGGATGCAGAGGATGGGTGAAAAGCTGTTCCGTCGTGGCCTGCTCGACAATCTTGCCGGCGTACATGACTGCAACCCGGTCAGCCATTTGCGCCACGATTCCCAGATCATGCGTGATCAAAAGCAGTGAAATCTTGAATTCTTCTTTCAACTCTTGCAGCAAAGACAATATCTGGCTTTGAATAGAAACATCGAGAGCAGTGGTCGGTTCATCCGCGACCACCAGGGCCGGCTGACAGGCCAGGGCGATAGCAATGAGCACCCGCTGTCGCAGCCCGCCGCTCAGTTGATGCGGATAAGCATGATAAAGCTGTTCACCGTTCGGCAGCTGCACTTTTTTCATCAGCTCCAGGGTGCGGTGTTTTGCGCCCGCGCGATTGACGGAAAAATGATGGCGGAAGATTTCAGCAATCTGTTCACCGACGCGCATGACGGGATTCAACGCCGACAACGCATCCTGGAGCACAAACCCGATCTCCTTGCCCCGGATGGACGACATCTGTTTCTCGGGCAGTGTCAGCAGGTTGCTGCCACGGAATTCGATAGCTCCCGCCACAATTCGACCGGGCGGCGGAACCAGCCTGAAAATAGAAAGGACGGTCACCGTCTTGCCGCTGCCGGACTCGCCCACCAGGGCCAGCGTCTCTCCGGGGTTGATTTCCAGGTCCACGCCATCCACGGCTCTTAGCGTGCCCTCTTTCTTGAAGAAATAGGTCTTCAAAGATCTTATTTTGAGCAGCGGTTTCATGGGCTAAGAGATCCTA
>JBHHXT010000160.1:0-11123 GCA_046757165.1 bacterium
TATGTTAATCAATTTAAGTGCGTTGAATGGCAGCGCAGGTTATGCTTTCGATCGCGAGCCGGTTCAGAGTAGGGACCGCCATTCTACATGTTGGATCCGCTCAATTCACTCCGTCGGGACCCATCCGCTACACCTTCAATGGCGTAGAAGCGGCTCGCACCGCAAAAGCACTCCAGGCACGCAGGATCATCCCCATTCACTACGAGGGGTGGTCACATTTCAGGGAAGGCCGACCGGAAATCGAGAAGGCGTTTGCGGAACAAAGGCTTGCTGATCGCTTACACTGGCTGCCCGCTGGTGAGGCCGTGGAGGTGGAAGTTTGACTGGCGGAGTAACTCTGTTGTCAGGGTTTAAAACCCTGACAGAGTTTTCGCCGCGGCTCACAAAAGCGGCACAAAGTAAACATCTCCCATATCACCCACCCGATGCTCTTTGAAAACAGCCTTCACCCGCATGCCGGTTCTGGCTGCCGAAACATCCTCCATGATGACATTGCTCATCATCAGCGTGTCGGCGCCATCCAGCAGCAGAAAGGCGCAGATGTAGGGCGTCTTGTGGAAGAATGCCGAAGCCGCATAGTGCACAATGGTGAAGGTCTTGACCGTGCCCTCATTGCCACAGGGCGTCCACTCTGTGTCACAATAGCATTCAGCGCAATGGGCGCGCGGCGGCAAAAAAACCGTGCCGCAGGACCGGCACCGGCTGCCGTAGATTCTCTGGTTGTCCCGGATTTCCCGGAAAAACCGTGAAGTCAAGCCGTAGCTGTACTTGTAGTCGATTTGAATTCGGTCGGGGATTTCCAGAGGGGCATCCATGCTCTTCGGGTCATCCAATTCGGTTGCGAAAGCTTTGGCAATGGCTTCCGGGGAGGTGTTCATCTTTTGGCTTTGAACTTCAACCCACTTCTTCTTATTCTTGATCATCGCGTGCCTTTCAATCATCCGCTTCAACAACAAACGCAAACGTCCAGGCCGTGGCTGGCCCGCCGATACTTTGCACGAGTCCGCGTCTGGCATTCCCGACCTGTCGTGTTCCTGCCTGGCCGCAGACTTGCAATGCCGCCTCCCCCGTCTGCATGACGCCTGTGGCGCCCACCGCATGGCCACAGCCGATAAGCCCACCGCTGGGACAGACGGGCAGCTCACCCTCCATTTCCGTGACCCCCTCCTCGATGAGTCGCCCGCCTTCGCCGGGCGGACAAAACCCGAAGGCTTCGTAGGACAAAATCTCCGCGCCGGTAAAGGCGTCGTGCAGCTCAGCAAAGTCTAGCTCTTTCAAGGGGTCTGTGATCCCGGCCATCTCGTAGGCGCGCTCCCCGGCGACACGGCTGGAGGCAAACTCCGTATAGTCCGGTCGCCGGCCGGTGAAGACCAGGTCGGTAGCCGCTCCGACGCCTGTGATCCAGGCCGGGGCGTCTGTGATTTCCCGCGCCTTTTCCTCACACGCCAGGATGATAGCGGAAGCGCCCTCGGAATAGAGGCAGTTGTCATAGAATTTGAACGGATAACAAATCATGCGGGAATTGAGCACATCTTCGACAGTAAGCTTTTTCGGGCTCTGGGCGATGGGGTTGTTAAAAGCATTTTTGTGATTCTTCACGGACACCCGCGCCATCTGAGATTCGGTGGGCGTGCCGTATTTGTCCATGTGAGCCACCAGCGGAAGGGCGTAGGAAGCCGCCGGCGTCAGCCCCATCGGGGTCTCGAAAGTCATGTCGCCGGAGAAGATGATTCCCTTCAAGACTTCCGGGGTCGCGGCGCCGATTTCGTAGTTGTAGCAGTCGGTGCATTTCTCCACCCCCAAGACCAGCACGATGTCGTGCAGACCGGAAGCCACCTCGGCAAATCCCGCCCGCACCGCGGCGCCGCCCGTCGCGCCGCCCGTGGCCACGCGCACCGAAGGCTTCAACCCCATGCCGATGTAATCATGAATGTAGACATCCGGCATGAACTGGCGCTCGAAGAGCTCGTTGTAAATGCCGTACACCACGCTGTCCACATCTTCGCGCGCGAGGCGCGCATGTTCCAGCGTTCGTTTAGCTGCATCGTAAGCGAGCTCGTAATAGCTTTTCTCAACCCACCGCGCTCTGAACTGAGTGTTGCCCACTCCGACAATTGCTACTTTTCGCATCTTTCTCTTTTGTGGCTGACCAAGGAGAAGATACACAAATTTCAAGCAAAGCAAAACAAAAATTCAGTAATTGTCCACCATCCCCGCGTCAGAAAAAACCCATTCACAGGAAAACGGCTCTGATACGCCGTTGCGTGACCGATTCTTGCAGGCGCAGGAATATTGGCATTCCCTGACGCTTTTCTCAACGCAACCCTTCATATTGGCAGGTCGTCATCCAAAAGCTCAGTCAATTTCAATTCGCGTTTGAGCGTCTGGATGATCAAGTTGAGATAGACTTTTGCATTTTCTGCGTGCGTTATCTTGAATCTGTGATTTTTGTGGCGACGGTAGGATTTCAAAGACTCCTCGAGCGCCTCGAAATAGATGTCGTCTGGGGTAGGTTGTTCTATTTTTGGCATTTGGGGAACCCTCCAAAAGCTGGATCAAACCGAGAACCGAAAAGAATATGCTTGATTGTGATTTATTGAAACCTTTTTCCCAGAGATGGTAGAAAAATTCACGATACGTCGAAAGCTTGGCTGCTTGTGTTTGTCAAACCCAGTCTGTAGCACCTGATCCGCCTCTGTTCTGGCTAGGTTAGCCTGGAAATTTTTCTTGACATCAACAATGCGATTTCGTACCCTATCAAGGTTAACAAAGGATACCCAATAACCCACGATAATGTTTTTCCGGCTCATTGTCAAGTCTTTTTCACATCAAATAGCAGAATAATGGCAAGAGGCGACGAAACCATCGGAGACCGACTTAGGAAAGCCATCAGAGCAGTGGGGTATGGGCGGGCAATAGATTTTGCCACCAAGCACAAAATCAAGTCTTCTACACTCTACGCAACCCTAAACAATCAAACAAAAATACCGGGTGCGCAGATCTTGGCTGCATGCCAGGAACATGATATAAATATCATGTGGCTGCTATACGGCGATGGAGAAATGATCATGAAAACAAGAGAAGGTGATTATGATTTGGGAGACCATGTGCTCAGAGACGATGTTGCGCACTACAAACCAAAGTCAAACGAATTGATCTCACAGATCATGGCGCTTGATGAGCAAGAAATTAAGACTATCTATAATGTTCTGAAAGCATATCTTGAAGGAAGGGTTGCGGAATGAAAGGGATGGCCTGCTTTTGTTTTCTTTTTTCTCGCGTGTGCGCCGCCCGATACTTTTTCCGGAAAGTGCTAGGGGCACTGTTGCTGAAATGCATGTTTGTTATCAGGAACGAGCTTATTCTGAAAGGGGAAACGATAGGGGCAGCGAACAATCATTCTTCAAAGTCTACCCAATGGCTAACCGGTCTCGAGGTCCAGTTGACCTTTCAGACATGAAGTCCAGACCGTACGTACCCCTCTACTGCCGGTTCAATCGCCAATCATACTCGACAAACTCGATCTTCACCTCGTTCTCCGCCAGGAAACGCCGGGCAGCAGGGTCCAGGTAAGGTTGCACAAACTCCACCAGGGTGTGCCCGCCGGATTCGAAATCATCCCGGTACCAGTTGAAGATCTGGGACAGATAAAGGATCTTGTTCTCGCGGTCGAGACGGTTTTTTTCAGGATTTCTCAGGAACAACCGGGCGACGGCGACGATTTTCGCTTGCATCGTGGCTTCGGTGTACGCTTCAGAGGGGAGGCCGGGACAGCTCAGCGCGGCGCACACGAGGATGAAGTGCAATCGTGGGTCCTTGAACTTTGGCAGGAGGATTTCTTTTTCTATCTGGTCCAGGGTGTATTTTTTTCCAGCCACGCCGTGTTCTTGTTTGTCGAAGAAACCGTCGACCTCCAGAACGCTGTTGATCAGCCGGTACGCCGGCGGCTGTTCGCCGTGCCTTTTCCGCTGAACCTCAGCTGCGAGCTCCTTTCCCTTCTGCATGGTTGTTCGCCGGCTCAGGAGGTGACGCTCGGAGTTGTCCAGCACGCCCTTGATCGCCAGCGCATTGTATGCGTTGGTCCAGAATGCCAGCTCGGCGTCGGTCGACGTGAGTGAGGCCGGGTCCATTTTTTGTAACCACTTCAGATAATTCTTGAACTCCCGGTCTTCTGCCATACCTTCGTAGTCGACCCGTCCGCTCTCGACATGCCGTTGCAGGGCGTGGGTGAACAGCTCGTGTCCGGAGGGTTGCGGATCCTCGTCAGTTGCCCCTGAAAAGCTCATCGCGACCCGCGCCGAGCACAGCAGCAACAGCAGACAAATGTAAGTCGTGTACCTCATGATCAATCTCCTGGATGTTCCCCCAAAAGTTCTTCTGACGACGTACAATCTTTTTTGATAAAAATCAGGTTATGTCTCAATCGCCTCATGATAATTCAAGATTCGAGAAATTATGGTCCTACACAGTTTGCAACTGTGCATACCTCTCGGATTTGTTCCTAAAACACGGTTGTCCCGCAAAGGCGGGATGTTGGATCAGGCTTGAATGAACTCTGTCCCCAAAATAAGGGGGGGGACATTCAACTCATGACCAATCTCCTATGATTGCATGGGCCCAGATTCATCGTTCCCTCACACCCTACACTAAACCTGCCCTCTCTGCAAAATTATTTCCACCAGAAGGGCGCCTCCTGAAAGTGGTTGACTTTTGCCTTTTTTTTTGCTTACTTAGACTGATTTTTCCGGCACAGCAGTCATTAAGCTTCGCTGTCATTGACAGAGGTGAGTTTTTGCTGCTGTGTCAAATGACGCCAAAGGCAAATGACCTGATGACTCAATGACGGGCATTGTCATTCGCTTCGCGTCATTAGCCCTTGGAAGTGCAGAAGTTCAGAAGTAACAACACAGAAGTCTCAGAAAGGAGATTAATCAGTTTCTCATATGCCACCTCTCACAGAGCAAGATATCCTGAAAGCGCTTACAGATGTTCGCGACCCGCAGTCGGGCAAAGATCTCGTTTCCAATCGCATGATCAAAGATGTTCAAGTCGAGAATACCCACGTTACCTTCACGTTAGAATTCAAACAACAAGATTTTCCGCATAAAGAAGCCGTTCGCAAGAGTGCTGAAACGGCTGTCCGTGCTCTGCCTAGCATTGACTCCGTGACCATCAACATGCGCGTAAATGACCCTCTGCGAGTTGTGTCTTCTCCCCCGCCACAGGCGCCCCAAACGAAGCGGCCCCAGTCCGCGGCGCCTCCACAGCCGCAGAAGATAGCGCCGAAAGCCAAGTACACCATCGCAGTAGCAAGCGGCAAAGGTGGGGTCGGCAAGACCACTGTGGCGGTCAACCTGGCTGTGTCGCTGGCGCAACGGGGCGTGCGCGTCGGGCTTCTGGACGCGGATATTTATGGCCCCAACGTGCCGATCATGATGGGCACGTACGATAAACTGACCACCCGCAACAACAAGATCGCCCCCCTGCGCAAGTATGATGTAGACCTGGTTTCAGTCGGCTTCATCTCTCAGGGTGACGCCGCCATCATCTGGCGCGGGCCCCTGGTGGGCCGGATGATCCAGCAGTTTTTGTCAGACGTGGACTGGAGCGAACTGGACTATCTCATCGTCGACATGCCTCCCGGCACAGGCGACGCGCAGTTGACACTCACACAGAGCGTCGCGCTGACCGGAGCTGTGGTGGTCTGTACACCGCAAGCCGTGGCCCTGGCGGATGCCAAGAAGGGGATCAACATGTTCAAAAAAGTCGAAGTGCCCATCCTGGGCGTGGTCGAAAACATGAGCTGTTTTATCGCTCCGGACACGGGCCAGAAATACGACATTTTCGGACAGGGCGGCGGCAAAGCCATGGCAAAGGAGATGGACGTGCCCTTTCTTGGCGACATTCCTTTGGAACAGGCGACGCGAGAATGCGGAGACAAGGGAACCCCAATCGTGATTGCGCAGGCGGACTCCCCGGTATCGTCAGCCTTCGGTCGGATAACCGATGCGCTGATGGCGCAAGTGAGCAAGAAGACAGAGAGCGATTCCGGCTTGCTGAAACGCGTGTTCAAAATCAACTGAGGTCAAACAAAGGATGGAGGGTATGTTCACCCAACAGTTGCCAAAGGAAGGGAGCGCAAATGGCCGGTCATGATCTTTCTGTCCGTTTGTGCGGGGTGCGCGGAAGCTATCCGGTCTCGGGTCAAAAGTTTGCCCGCTATGGCGGCAACACCTCGTGCATCGAGGTCAGAGCCAAAGGCCATGTCATCATCCTGGACGCCGGCACCGGCATCATCGGGCTGGGAAACCAACTGCTGCCGGAAATAGAGCAGCACACGCAGAAATCGGGCAAGCCGTTTGTTATCAACATCTTGTTTTCACACACCCACCATGACCATATCCAGGGGCTACCGTATTTCGCACCTGCTTACCAGGACAAATGCGTGGTCAATCTCTACGGCACCCGCACCTTTTCGCAATCCTTACAGCAGATTTTTTCTGTCTATATGGCGCCGCAATACAGCCCTATCGAGATGGAGGAATTGCACGCGCGCATCAACATCGAGCACATGAACGAGAATGATGTTCTGATTTTTCCAGCAGGCGCAGATTCTCCGCGGTTGTGCCGGGGCGCTGACTTGCCATCCCCATCGAACCAGGAAGTGGTGGTCAGCTTTCTGCGCAATTATGCCCATCCCAAGATCGGCACCTTCGTCATCAAAGTTTCCGTCAACGGCAAGAGCGCCGTGTACGCCACGGACACCGAAGGCTATGTCGGCGGCGACGTCCGGTTGAGCCAGTTTGCCAAGAACGCCAATTTGCTCATCCACGATGCCCAGTACGATGTCGAGCACTACGCCCAGACGCAGGGATTTGGCCATAGTACCTATGAAATGGCGACCACCGTCGCCCGGGCCGCCCAGGTGGACAATCTGGTTCTGTTCCATCATGACCCCTGCCATGATGACGACAAATTGCACGAGATGGAATCCAAAGCGAAGGAGCTGTTTGCCAACACGAGCGCTGCGACCGAGGGGCAGGTTTTTCGATTCTAACCTGAAAATCATGAACCACGAAGTGCTCGAAGGACACGAAGAAAAAACAAAGTTTTTGAGACTAAGTTTTTGTAAATATCTGTTTGTAATTTTTTTAAGAGCTCGTTTTCCAAATTTGTGAAGTTAATCAGGCTAAGAAATCCATATCTGACCAGACCCGACCCTCCAGCTCTCTGACTTCAGACGCCATCAACTTGACTGAGTATTCACCTGCAAAATCTCTGGACACGACCATGAGCGAAACACTATCTGACAAGGCCGGTGCCGACAAAACCGTCGCGGCCACACATATCGAAATGACGGAGATCGTTCTGCCAACCGATGCCAATATTCTTGGCAATATCCTGGGCGGCAAAGTCATGCACCTGATCGACATCGCCTGCGCCATCGCTGCGCACCGCCACTGCCGCAAGCCGGTGGTGACCGCGTCGATGGATTCTCTTGATTTCAGGCATCCGATCAAAGTGGGCGAGCTGATCATCGTCAAAGCCTCGGTCAACCGGGCGTTCAAAACCTCGATGGAGTGCGGAGCCAAAGTTTTCTCGGAGAATCTGCAAACAGGAGAGCGCCGGCATACCAGCACCGCTTACCTGACATTCGTGGCTCTGGATGAAAACAGAAAGCCAACACCGGTCGACCCGATCACGCCGGAGACAACAGAGGAACGGCGTCGCTGGGGAGAGGCCGATGTGCGGAGACGGCTGCGCATGAAACAGAAAGAAATCTTGCGCAAGCAAGCTTTATGACTTGAACTTCAAGTCTATTCTATTTATATTCTTACCGCTTCAAAGGAAGATGCATGTCGCTGACGCAAGCCATCAAAGATAGAGCCGCAGATCTTGGCTTTGAGTTGGTCGGCATCGCTGCCGTCGAACCCGTTCCTGAGCTCAGCTTCTACAAGGAATGGATCGAGGCGGGATACGCTGGCGAGATGGCTTACCTGCAGCGCAACGCAGATCAGAGGGCAGATATCACGCAAGTGGTGCCCGAAGCAAAGTCGGTCATTGTTTGCGCCAAGATTTATCATACGCCCTATCCGCTGTCGACGGAACGCACGGAGACCACAGCGGGTTGGATCTCCCGCTATGGCTGGGGCGATGATTATCATGACGTTTTGCGCCACAAGCTCTTTGAGTTCGTCGAGTTCATCAAGCGGGCAAGCGCTCAGCAGGTGGTGAGCCGGGTCTATGTCGACACCGGGCCGGTGGTCGACCGCGTGTACGCTAAATACGCGGGCATCGGCTGGTTCGGCAAAAACACCTGTCTCATCAATCAGACACATGGCTCCTGGTTTTTCCTCGGAGAGATCATCACCAACCTGGAGCTCGAAGCGGACACCCCGCCGGCAGACCGGTGCGGCACGTGCACGCGCTGTTTGGAGGCCTGTCCGACAGGTGCGCTCGTGGCACCCTATGTTCTGGACTCGCGCTTGTGCATTTCATATTTGACCATTGAGCTGAGAGAGGAAATTCCGCCCGAGCTGCGCGACCCGATGGGCAACCACGTTTTCGGCTGCGATATTTGCCAGGACGTGTGCCCGTGGAATCGGAAAGCAAACCCGGTCACGGACGCGGAGTTCTTGCCGCGTGAGGGCTTGTTCAACCCGGACCTGATGGCGCTGGCGACCCTGAGCCAGGAAGAGTTCACCGAGAAATTTCGCCGCAGTCCGGTGAAACGCAGCAAGTACAAAGGCTTCTTGCGCAACGTGGCAGTGGCGATGGGAAATTCAGGTGAAGCGAGATTCTTGTCTATCCTGAGCACGCTGGCGCAAAGCGACGAGCCGATGGTCGCGGAACATGCGCAGTGGGCAAGGGATAAACTTCAAGGTCAGCAAGAGGATAAGCAATCATGATTATGAATGAAATTCCAATTTTCCCTTTGCCGAACCTGGTCTTTTTCCCGAAGACTTTCTTGCCTCTTCACATTTTTGAAGATCGCTACCGCCGGATGGTCGAAGATGCGCACACAAGTGAACATCTGATCGGCATGGTTCTGCTGAAAGATGACTGGGAAAAAGACTATTTCGGTGTTCCCGCGGTGCATGATATCGCCTGTGTCGGCAAGATTCAACAGATGGAGAAACTGCATGACGGCAAATACAACATCATGCTCTATGGCATGAGCCGGGTCAGGATTCTGAAATTCGTGCAAGTCAAGCCCTACCGCATCGCTCAGGTGAAGGTCTTGAAAGAAATCAATTTTGACTATGATGGATTCGACGAAACCTATGAAACAGAGTCATTCATCGGTTTGCTTCGACGCTATTTCCAGGAGATCGGCGTCGAGCAATTGGATGAATTGCTCAAGCTCCGCACCCGCTCTTTGGAAGCCATCATCAACCAGATTGTCTCCATCTTCGACTTCTCCACCCAGGAAAAACAAGACATGTTGGAAATCGATAGTCTCGAACGGCGCTACGAACAGGCCAGGATGTTGATTGAAGACCGGCTGGTGAGTATGAAGATTGCCAGGACTGTCAAGATCGTTCCCGAGAACCCAAGCTGGAATTGACCCCATGACCGTTGAATTTGTTTGCGACCAGTGTGATAAAGATGTTTTGCTCGACCTTTCTGGCAGCGGAGGACCTCGGACGTGTCCACACTGCCAGAGAACCTACTCCCTCGAGCTTTCCGAGGGCATGCAAAATGGGGGGTGCGTTGACCGCTGTGTGATTTGCGATCGCGCACATTTTTATGTGCAAAAGGATTTCAACGCCAGGCTGGGCATCACCATCTTTGTGATCGGTGTCCTGCTGAGCTATCATACCTATTTCCTGTCGCTGGCCGTGGCCACGCTCATCGATGTCATCTTGTACAAGGTGCTGAAAACGGTGACGATCTGCTATCACTGCCGCACCATTTATCGCGGCTTTGAAGAAAAGCCGTCGCACCGGGGATTCGACCACGAGCTGGCGATGTCATTGGTTGGAAAAGAACAGAGGGAGAACGAGCAGCAAGAAAAAGAAACACTTGGTGATATCAACGTCCGAGGATGATGACATGATACCCATTACGCTTAGATTCTTCGGCCAGCTGCGGGAGCTGGCCAACTGCGACGAAGCCGATATCCAGGTTAAGGAAGATACGAAAGTGGAAGACTTGATTTGGCTGGTGGGCGAGCGCTTTCCCAACCTCCGCGAGCATCTCGAGTTTGTGAGCATCTCCATCGACAACGAGTACGCGGCCAAGGGCACCGTTCTTCAGGATGGCAATGTCGTGGGCTTGCTGCCCCCGATCAGTGGAGGGTAGCGTGGTTGAGCTGACGACAGAGAGAATCGATACAGAACGCATCCTGCGGCAGGTCGAGGACCAGACGTCCGGTGGTGTGGTTCTCTTCCTGGGCCGGGTGCGCGACCATGCCGACGGACGCCAGGTTGAAAGAATGGACTATGAAGCGTACGCGGAGATGGCGTTGGCCAAACTGCGAGAGCTCGAGGCGAAGACGCGACAAAAATGGCCTGTAAAACAAATGGTTATCCTGCACCGCACCGGCACGCTCGAACTTGGCGAAGTCAGCGTAGCCATTGCGGTCGCTTGCGCACATCGTCACGAGGCGTTCGAGGCCTGCCGCTACGCCATCGATACGCTGAAAGAAACCGTCCCCATCTGGAAAAAAGAACACTTTGTTGACGGCCAGGCGTGGGTCAAAGGCGTGGTGCCGAAAGCACGTAACTGAGCCAAAGGAACGAAAGCCATGATGGTGCAATTCAGCATCCTGCCGGTCAGCGACAATCGTCATCTCAGTGAGCCGATCAGCAAAGCGGTGAAGATCGTCCACGACAGCGGCCTCGAATATCGTCTGACCCCAATGGGAACGCTGATCAAAGGAGAGTGGCAGGACGTCATGGCCGTCATCAAGAAATGCCACGAGGCCGTGCGCCACGATTTTGACCGGGTCATGACGCACATCAAAATCGATGATGTCAAGGATCATGAGTCGTCTTTCGATGAAAAAGTGAAATCTGTCGAAGAAAAAACCGGTATTGAGCTGAAAAAATAATGGCCCGCGAAATACTAGTTAGCAGTAATGAAATAAAGTGCTCATAATCACGGAATAAGTGGAAGAG
>JBHHXT010000161.1:0-11097 GCA_046757165.1 bacterium
TCTTCCTTTGTTGCATCGGCAGTTCCGTTCTGTTTTTCTCCTGCGCCTATCGCCAGTCCCCCCGCGGCTACTACAAACTTTCATCTGAGAAGATATCGCGCAGCCCTATGCTCTCACACGTGGTGCGGGTCGATTCCCTGGACCTGGAGCTGCTGGAATGGGCGGTTTTTCACGAGACCAACTTGCAGCGACAGCGGCTCGGACTCCTGCCGCTGAAATTCGAGCCCAGGCTGCAACAGGGAGCCAGACTCCATTCGAAAGAAATGATCGATTTGAACTACTTCGACCATACCTCGCCCGTCAGCGAAAACGAGACCATCAAGCAGCGACTCACGAAGGCAGGTATCCGGCACGGCATGGGCGGCGAAAACATCGCTATCCATCCTGCACGCAAGAAGCAGGACATCGTCTTCAAGCTGGTGGGTGCCTCTGAGCCCGGGCGGTATGGCTGGCGCAACCAGGGCAAGCAGTACACCTACGTGGAGTTCGCCCGGGATCTGGTGCGCAGGTGGCTCAACAGCGCGCCCCACCGCCGCAATATCCTGAGCAACGACTTCAAGTTCCTGGGAGTGGGCGCCGTACCCTCCCGCTTCAGTGACAGCGATGTGTTCTACGTGACGCAGAATTTCTCTTCAACCAATTTCTAACTACTAGAACGCACTGCTCAGGCGAAAATAGGGCGTCCACCCTTCTGCAGAGTGCCCCACATCCAGCCGCAAAATCATGTTCTGGTTCCAGTTGAGCCACGTGCCGAAGCCGAAGGTTGCATGAAGTCCCCTGGCCGAGAGCTCTGAGAACCCGTGCCACACCCGGCCTGTGTCCATAAAGGCCACCAGAATCAAATCAAAGGAATTGGACAGCACCCGAAGCCGGTGAGCGTTGAAACGGAGCTCCGTGAGCGTGATCAGTTTGATCTTGTCCTGAAACCGCCGGCTCTTGAAGCCCCGCAGGGACTGGCTCCCGCCCACGGCCCTCGTCAGCCGCTGCCCCACGATCTCCCCAAACGCGTAGTAGGGGGCATCGCCGGTCACCGCCTCGAAAGCGATGCGATTGGCCAAAATCAGCCGGTCGGATTTGAGCCGCAGGAACCGCGCATCGGAGAACGTGAAGCGCTGAAACGCCACCTCTCTGGTGACTCGAGCAACGCCCTCAGGCCCCTCCACCTCGGCGTCGACCGTAGCGAAGTTGGGCTCCACGGACACCTCCGTGAGAAAACCTCTGTGCGGAAAGAGGTCGTCATTGCGCGTGTCCCAGGTGAGCCTGAAACTGAAAAACCTACCCGTGCCCCCCAGCACGCCGAAAGGCCGGTCCTGGCCGAGGTAAGAGGTCACGCGGCCACTCTTGAACTGTGGCCGGGCCTTTTCGATACCCATCCCGAACCAGAACAAGACCTCCGACACGACCCGGCGCACACTGTAGATCGCCACCCGCGGGCGCAGGAAATTGTAAAGGTAGTAATCCTCATGGACGAACTCGTCACTCTCCTTGTCAACGAGCGCTCTATCCCGCCGGCTGTCGTTGCCCAGCCCATAGTAGTGCGCCCGCAGGTCCCGATACCACGCCGCCACCAGGCGCAGTCCGAACCCGGAACTGCCGATTTGCGGATAATCGAACAGCAGCTTGTGCTTGTGGCTCCCTTTCGAGGAGGGGAGAACCTGGATGCGGAGTTTGTACAGATAGGGCGTGGCCTGTCGCGAGTGCACCACGGTTCTCATACCGACATTCAGGCCGGTGCGAAAATCGTAGTAAACAATGGGCAGAACATTCACCGTGGCGGGCTGTCCGAAGAGGCGCGTCGGATGGTCTGACAGGAGAGCGCTGGCCGTGCGTTGAACCGGCCCGCCTTGCTTTTGCCCATCGTTGTTCGGTTTGTCCTTTTCGCGCTCTTGCTCCTGGACACTTCGTTTGCCACAGAGTTTCTCCGCAGCGGACGGAGCAGTGAGCGCAGGACTCAGCACCAGAAATGAGAAAAGGAAAATCAGCAGCGGTTGAAGACCGGCAGTAGCCGCACGTTTCAGGTGAACTGGACGCCCCTTCAACGGTTCTTTCTCCTCGCAGGGAGGAAAATGTGATTTCAATCCTTGCAAGCGGCCCCGGTATCTAAATCATTTTTCTAAGATAAGAGTACCTGACGAGTTCTTTTCTACCCCTTTTCGGCAGCTCTTTTTCGATCCGGCTCAGGTATCGCTCAAAAAAAGACGGGTTGACCACCGAGAACACCAGGTCACGACCTATCACTCCGTTTCTGCAGCAGCGCTTCGTTTCCCAGAGGCAAGCTGCCGAAACTGGCGCAAAATCTGTCCATGTGGTTTTTGAAGCGCCCCAATGTGTCTTCAGGGGTTATCCAGCGTACCAGCAGATCTTCTTCATCCACCTCCAGGGCAGGCAAGATTTCGGCTCTAAACTTCTCCAGACCATAAGCCAGGTGCTCTGCGTAGCCGTAGTAAAACATGGCGCTTTTCCCGAGCGGATACTGCAGCAGGCCCACTTGCACCTTGAGTTGGAACAGCCCCGGTTCAGAAGGCGCGATTTCCATGTGCTCGAGAGAAACCCAGTCCGTGAAACGCATGTGATGACACTCGTTGAAAAATGTGATAGATAGCTCTCACTCTACAATACAACTCTTGCGGTATAAATGTTTGTTGGCAGATTCCTCAGCCTGAACAACGGGTTCGGAATGCAGAGACAATGGCCACCCACAAGGGGTGGCGGCTACGAATGACGAATCAACATTTGGCCACGAATTGACACGAATTCACACGAATCAAAGGTAGCCATGCCCCCTTGTGGGGCATATATGTTATCGTTCCCGGCCACTCGCTAACTAAACCCGCTCCTGCCAGCTCCCTCCTATCTCAGCACGACCATCTTTTTCGTCGTCTCGAACGCCTGGGCCCGAATCTGGTAGAAATACAAACCCGAGGGGACGAGCACACCATTGGCGCTGCGGCCATCCCAAACGACTTCGTACGAGCCAGCCGTGCGCGCCTCGTCCACCAGGATCCGGACCAATTGCCCGGCCAGGTTGTACACCGCCAGGTGCACAGGCACGGCTGCGCCAATCCGGGCGGGCAGGTCGAATCGAATGTGCGTCTCCGGGTTGAACGGATTGGGATAGTTCTGGTGCAACTGAAAGGAAATGGGCATCTCGGCCGGTGAGGCCACCTCATCCATCCCGCTGATGACGATGTTTGCCTCACTCAGATCATCCGTCAACCCGGTAATCGCAAAATCTGTCAGCCCGACCGGACCGCGCTCGAGTTTGAAGTGCAGCTCGAACAGCTTGCCGGTCGCGGTTGCTGGCAGGGGCGTGTCATTGAAGCCGGCGACGATGACAACGCCGCTCTCCCCGGGCCGGGCGTCCAGCTCGCGCCAATCGGCTGTGAGAGCCTCGGCCCGGACACCCAGAAATGTCACCTTGCTTTCCGGGTAACTCATCTCGACCCCGAAAGCGCGCACTCCTGCCGCCCGGTCAGCCGACAGCGCAATCGTCATCAGGTCGCCCCGGTGCGAAGGAGTCAGAGAGAGTTGCACGGGTTCGTCCCGGACAACCGGCGCGAGCGGCAGGAAGCAAGCCGCGGGCGTGTCGTCCTCCAGAACGCGACGGAAAATTCCCAACGCGTCCATCGCTGTCACGACCGCATCGCAGTTGACATCTGCCGCAGCCACTTCGCATGGAAAGTCCCGAACGTCACACTCTGCCGGTACCTTCTGGCCATTGAGGTAAATGCGCAGCGCACAGAGCGCATCGTTTGCGCTCAGCACGCCGTCGCCGTTGACGTCACCGTCGTGCACACACTCGATGCACCCTGAAAGATCAGAACAGATGGTCAGATCAGCCCAGTACGCCCGGTCGAAGGATGGCGACTCGCCAGCGTCGGTGATGAACTCGAGATAGATCGACCGGCCGGCAAAGCGGGTCAGGTCCACGGCCAAATCTTGCCACCTCGTGTCAGAGGTGGTCTCGCTGAACTGCACCTCACCGTTTATGGTGACAGAAAAAGTCACGCCCGAAGATTGTGCGCCATCTGCTATCCCGTACGTGCCGACCAGATGCAAGGAATCAACCTCTGGCAGGGTCAGAGTCTGATTGATAATGGTCAACCCATCTCCCGGAGGATGGGCGTTGATGGCGACTCTGCGCTCGCCGCCGGATTCCACGGCGTGGATTTCACCGGAGCCGAAAACGCTTTTACCCTGCAGGAACAACCCATCTTCAAACACGCCGAAGCGGCCCGCAAGTCGCGGCAGCAGCCGGAACGGCAACTCGATTGGCGTCTCGAGCGCTGCGAAATACAGGTTTGCTGGCAGCGTGCCTTCGATTCTGTGGACATTTGACGCCGGCGCGCTCACTTCCCCGCTGCCGCCAACCTCGGCAGCGAACGGGAGAAAAAGCTCAGCCGCGAACGGTGGCTGCAAGGTGGACCGCACCAGCACCTCCCCCCATCGCGCTTGATCAGAATTCGCGTTTTTGTCCCGCCCCGGCCCGTTGCCAAGCGTGAGGGTGATCTCCTGACCCTGCCACTCGGACAGATCCACGCTGAACTCGAGCCACTCGCTCATGTTCACGGACTCATCAAGAATCTCAGAGCCATCTACTTCCACAAAAAACGTCACGCCATCCGACTCATCCTGGGCCTCTTCAGCAAGCCCGGCGAAGAAGGTCAAGCGCGCTTCCTCAGCATCCGGAATGACAAGCTGATAGGAGATGAGCACGTCACCGGTGCCGCCGACAAACGGCGGATGAGTGGCGATGCCTTTGCGGGTGACGCCGCCTATCGTGATCTGCTCGGCCCGAACAAATGCACCGCCGCCAAGCTCACGAATGCGTCCGCGCCTCCGAATCTTCAATTGTGCTTGCGGCAGGCGATCGACCAGGTCGATGGTGGTATTGGCGCCGGAGTGGCTGAACACAAAGCGCCCGCCTTCGCCATCCAGGCTGGTTAAGGCAATCACCCCCTCCTCGGAGAGCGCCTGCACATGCGGAACCGTCAGATCTCTTGCCGTGCTCGAGAGTTGATAGGTGCTCGCCGGGTCGAGTCCGATGAGCTCGTCCTCATCATACCCAAACCAGCCATCGATGGAGCGCACCGTTTGGACTCGAGTCACACCTGAGACACGGTTGAAGACCGTGTCGCCTTCGACAACAAAGAAGGTGCCGAAGGGTGTGCGCCGATACTCTGCCACCTCGCCCCGGCGACCTTTGAGGCGAAAGAGTGTGTTCTCATCCCAGTCACTTTCGAAATCCGGCTTCAGCCCCAACCGGCCCCAGACCTCAGCAATGCGGATGATCTCGTGCGTGCGTCGCCCCAGCAGGTCGTCACCCGTGCTGATGTCAAGCGTCGGCAGCACGCCCCAGCTTTCGTAGCTGCGCATGAAATCGGCAAAAAGCTCCGGGTCCTGGTCGGGATTGACAAAGCCAAG
This sequence comes from bacterium, assembly GCA_046757165.1. Taxonomy (GTDB): domain Bacteria; phylum Zhuqueibacterota; class Zhuqueibacteria; order Oceanimicrobiales; family Oceanimicrobiaceae; genus JBHHXT01. The sequence continues at coordinate 5,425 of JBHHXT010000161.1, forward strand.
AAAGCCGACCGGGATCGCATGCCCGGCAAAAAGAAAACTCGCCACCGGGTGCGGTCGCCACTTGTTCGTGTCGGTCTTCCAGCGCGACCCGAATGAATCGCGGTAAAAATTGACCTCGGTCAGATTCTCCCCGCCCCACACCATGTGCGGGAAGGTCTCGACCAGACGGCGGTGGAACGTCCGGTTGCCCTGCCCCGGGGTTTCGTCCGCGATCATCCCGTTGTCAGAATTCCAGGCCGCGTAGTCGACATCGAGCTGAATGGCGTCTATGGCAAGCGTGTTGACGATGGTCCCCACCCGCTGCAAAAACAACTCCTGTAGCTCTGCCGACCCCGGGTTGAACCAGGCATGGCGCTCAGGCGCCCCGGTACCCAGCAGCCAGCCGAGAATTTCTCCGGTGAATGGATTGGTAAAATGAACGTCTGTGAAGTTGTCGAATTCAGGATTGTAGGGGGCAATCCCGTACGGGTTGGTGTGCAGCATCACGCGGAACCCGAGCTTTTTGGCGTGTGCCACAAACCCGACCGCCTCGGGCGCGGGTGTATAATCCGGGTAGTTGATATCAAAGCCATGAGCGCGCCAATCGGGCACGTAGATGAGCACCTGCTGCGGCGGCAGCCAGCTCGCCAGAGAATCGAGCGTGGCGGTGACCTCTGCTGAGCGATGGATGACCAAACACGCAATCGAATCCACCCACGCTGGCCGCGCGCCGTTTTCGAGCGGGTCGAAGTGCTGTTCCATCCACTCGCGATACACCTGCGCCGGGCGCCGCCAATCGCCAGAATAGGCGCTCAAACGGATCCTGGGGGTGGCAATTCTGCGCCGCTCGGAAAAATCGCCAAGATGATGACTCTCGAAGGACAGACTGACCCTCGCACCGTCTTTCATCACCATGACGTTCTTCGGAGCAAAGCGCTCATCTTCGATCCAGATGCCGAGCGCACCGACGTGACCGTCAAAAATGGCGAGCTGCGCCTGCCAGTCCACCGCATAGTCACACGTCTCTGCCACAAAACTGGCGCTCTCGTCGATGGCGACCCCACCCTCCACCGGCAGGATGAGCTTGCCGGCAGTCAGGTCGAAGCTCGAGACGCCAACCCGCGCGCCATAGACACCCCGCCGGCGATGCCCTCCTCTTTGCCACAGCAAGATAGTGCCGCTCTCCCGGTCCGCCGCAGCATAGGTGGTGATCGAATCCCGCCGGGAATTGGAGAAATACAAGGCGAAACTCACCGTGTCCTGGTTCACTCGCTGTCGAAATCGCCGCCCCTGCTCCAGCAGCAACGTTTCACCGCCGGTGTGCAACAAGCCGACACTTCTCCCGACTTGCCGTGGCACAACGTAGGACTCGCCCGTGAGCAGATTCTCGATCCCGACCACCGCGCCCAACTTCAGGGTCACCCGCAACCTCTCGGTCTCGAGCACCGCCGTGCTGTCCTCGGCAACCGGACTGGCCATTAAGGAAAAAGCAGAAAGAAAACTCCCGAACAAGAATGCCGCGATGGCGGCCCGCCTCCTTGTGGTTTCTCGCATAAGACCCCTCAGTTTCGTGGTTGTGCAGAATAGGATGTGGCCATGAGCCAGTTCAGTCGTGGCCGGTTAACGACTGGAGCCAGTTGAATGTTCAGGGGAACATTAGGTAACCTAATCGCATCTCTGCCGCTTTGCAAAAAAAAAAGGTACAATTCTGCCAGATTTGTTTCAACCCCCAACTTCAGCGCCTGGTTTGCTTTGCTGGTATACCAAGCTGTGCAACAAAACAAAAGCTAAACGCAAAGTTCGCAAAGTTTACGCACGGAGCGCCAAGAAAAAAACTAAAGAAAGCGTGACCAGGTTAGCTTATGAAACTCATCGCTCAGACATTCTTTTTCATCTTGATGTTCACCATGCTGACCTGCAAATTCAGCTCAGTGGACTACGCGGTCGGCGATGTGCAGCTTATCAGCAAGACCAGAACCACGGTCGAGGGCAAACCTGCTATCCGTCTACAAATCGAGAACACCGGCGACGACGATGTTCACAACGTCCGCATCACCATCAAAGCCAAAAAATCCCAGCGCGATCTCCAGGTCGAAACCGTCTTCCTCGAACGCCTCTCCGCCCGGGAGCGTATCATCAAACGGGTCGTCTTTGACCAGCTCGGCGGCCACAGCGACTACGATTTGCTCACCTACGCGATCAATTTTTCCCAGTAAGATCACCCACAAATCACAACCCGAACGCGGATGACCCCGAACGCCATCCGAAAAAAAACCTGGAAGATACGCCCGCACCAAAATGTTAAATATGAGAAAAATGGCGGCGAGCCCTTCTCTTATCAGAGCAAAGGCTCGATTCTTGCAAATAAGAGTCGTCAAGAAAACATGGAATGTTTAGGCTGTAAAAGTGAAGGGAAACCAAAATGACTGGATTAGAGTATTTCTTCGGCCTGATTTTACTGCTTTTAGGGTTCAACGTTGGCTTCCACGAAGCCGGCAAGGGTCTAACCGTGGACGATTTCAAGAGATTCGTGCAGCCCCTGCTGAAAAAGATGCGCAGATAAATTGGCTTCCTTCGGAACGGTTGATCAAATTTCGACCAGAAAACACCTCCTCCCCCCAAACAAAACCTCCCGAAGGCGTGAAACCTTCGGGAGGTTTTTTGCATCTAAAGGCCCCAAACTACTTTGCGGTTTAAGAGGTGAGACTGCCAACCTCCCGAAGGCATCGACCTTTCAGGAGGTTCCTTTCATCCTTCAATAGTGATGTTTGCAAAACCACTAGGTTGTCTTCTTAACCAGAGCGATGACCCCCAACAGAATAATCGCTCCCACCAGGGCCGACACCAATGTGCCAACCATGCCCATATTGGTCATCATCGCTGTCTTGCCAAAAAGCATCCCCCCGATAACCGCCCCGACAACGCCCACAACCAGATTCCCCACCAGCCCAAACCCTCTGCCTTTCACAACTTGACCAGACAGCCAACCGGCGACTAAACCGATCACCAGAAATATGATTAGGTTCATCCAGTCCATTTTTTCTCCTCCTTCGGTTATGTGATTGGTTTGGGGCCAACAAAGAAACGACACGTTCTACCCTGCGCCAACAGCCGCTTTTCCCTCACTCAGAGAGAATGCCTCTTTACACCCAAAAAGCGCATTGCCAAAAGCCACTCTACAATCCTGAAACGATGCTGAGGAACGATGAAGCCAACCGGAATATTTGGATTCGAAAAGCTTTTTCTTTGAGAAATGGATTTATCTTACGAAGTGGTAACAATATAAGACAGCGGGATGATTAAGTCAACCTTTTTTCGATTCAGCAGGGCAGGTGTTTTGATTATTGTCTCATTGTTCTATTGTTTTATTGCTTTGTTGGGGGAGTGTCAAAAGAACTATCGCCTCCCCCGAACAGGGCGTTTCAGCCTCCTTCCAAACCTGAGATGCGCAATTCTAAGTGCGTGGCACGTCTTGACTTGCAGTCAGGGCGTCGCACTTGCACCTTTCAGCAGCAAGTACGACGCACCGGTCAGACTTTCGAGAATGGACAGGGTGACGCGGCCGCCCAGGTGCGCGACGCCTCTGAGACGGTATTGGTTCGGCCCGAGAAGGTTGATGACCTCCTCGTATTGCACCTCCTGAATTTGCAGGTCTACATCGATGCCGGGCGACAGAATCAGGTCGCAAGCCTTCTTGTCCGGGTAGGTCATCTCATCGGCCGTCTGGAAGGAGCCTCTGACTCTGTACCCGCGGGCGATGAGCAGCTCCTGAAAATCCAGCGCCATGTTTTTAGAGAACTGCGTAAACGGCCAGGCCCGTGTCCACGGTTGGTCTTCAGAGTAGCGGGCCGCTACCAGTCCAAAAGTGATGGCGCCACTGTCCGCCATTGTCTGCGACGTGGGTGGCGTGTAGTCAAACCTCGGGACATAGGTCGGTTTCTTGGCGCCCTGGCGCGTGGTCCCGCACCCGGCGAGCAGGAGCACAAGCGCAAGCAACAATTGCAGTGTCTGTTTCATATCAATAACCTCCTATTTGTGAGAATGAATGTGTATTAAGAACCACCCCGCCCGTGTGCAGTCAAGTCTCGCAGTGCCTCCCAGACTACCGGGCTAACATACACAAAATGTGAGACAAATCCATGTTTGGCAACGTTGTCAAAACCCGCCGCGGAATGGATTCCGCGTCTCAGTTTGCTAAGGACGCTGAAGCGCCGTGTGGTGGAGGGAAGGGGATGCATCGCCAGGCGCGGCTGATATGTCGAGTAGGTACCGAGAGAGCAATTAACGGTTGTTTTTTCATTCCGATAATCGTATTTTCGGTGTATCGTAAAGTATCCATACCGTGGTTGACCCCAACCCCATGAACTTAGCCATCTTCGACATCGACGGCACCCTGACCGCTACCAGCAAAGTAGATTCCGATTGCTACGTGCAAGCGTTCAAGGAGGAATTCAGGCTGGAGATCGAGGACGGCGACTGGAGCCGGTTCAAGAACTACACCGATTCCGGCATCATGGTGGAAATATTCCAGGACGAGTTTGGCCGCGAGCCAACGCCGGAGGAGCACCAGGCTGTACAACTCACCTTTCTCAAATTGCTCACCCGCGCTTTTGAGACCAGCCCGGACTTGTTCAAAGAAATTTCCGGCGCGTGCACCATGCTGAGTCGCTTGCGACGGGAAAAGGAATGGGGTATTGCGCTGGCGACGGGTTGCTGGCGCGTCTCTGCCGAATTCAAGCTGGACAAGGCCGGGTTCGAGCGCGCGGCGATTCCGATCTCCACCTGCGACCAGAATGTGGCGCGCGAGGCGATCATGCTCAACGCGCTGACCCTCGCCAAAGAAGCGTACGAGGTCAGCGACTTCGAGACCATCGTCTACATCGGCGACGGCATCTGGGATATGCGCGCATCAAGAAAGCTGCGCTTCGGGTTTATTGGCGTGCAGCATGAAACGTATCACAAAACCGCACTCACCGAGGGGGCCGGGCATGTCATTGACGATTACCGCGATTACGCGGCTTTCCTTCGTCTTCTGAGCCAGGCCCGGGTGCCAAAAGAGAGAGGGGCGTGAGATTATTTCAACCTTTGGATCACCTTGATCGCGTTGGCAGGGGCAATATGGAAGTCGTTGTACCGCACGATTCCTTCTTTGTCGATGATGATGGTCCATGGGGTGCCGCCGTTGCGGTAGCTGGCCATGAGTTTTGAATGCTCGCGTCGCGTCCCGCTTTGTCCGACCGGGATGTCCAGACTGTATCTCTTTGCGACCTCCCTGGCCTGTTTCAGGCCATTGTGGGCAAAGCCTTCAAAGGTAGTTTGGACCGCGATGATGGCCACATCAGGATCATCTTTGAATTCCCGGATAACTTCTTGCAGCGTGGGAAACCCGTGCGCATGGCAGCCCGGGCACCAGGCCTGGAAGCAGTACAGATAGATCACTTTGCCTTTGAAGTCGGTAATTTCAAGGGAGGGTTTGCCTGCAGGCAAGTTCAACCATTCTTTTACTTTCCAGGCCGGGGCTTTCTGGTTCAGGATTCCGCGCGTGGAAGGGAGCGACGGGCTGGTAAAGGATAAAAAGGACAGAAGGATGGTCATCAGGGCCATTTTGAGCTCCAGGTCGTTTTTGAGATTCATGTGTTTCCATCCTCTGCAAACAAAGGTTGACATGAAAAAATTTCGCAACGGCCCAACTTA
>JBHHXT010000162.1:0-11035 GCA_046757165.1 bacterium
CGGCGGTGCTTTACTGCCTGCCAGCCATCTTCAAAACGGCTGTTAATGCAACCCCGGACCGCCGCCTTTATCGTCTCATCATCAGCCCCGGTTCGTAATAAGTCCTTTATGTTCAACACCGCCTCTCCGTACAGACACGTTTGCAGCATGCCTCTCGCCGTGATTCTGATGCGGCTGCAGGTTGCGCAGAACGTGCGGCTGAATCCGGCAATAATCCCAACGAGGCCTTTAAAGCCCGGAATGGCATAGTTCTTGGAAGTCGAGGGAACATCATTGTCTATTTCAAATATATCCGGATACGCCTTTCGCAACACTCGCAAGACGCGGTTGTAATCCCAACGCGAGCTCCACTTTCCGTCAGCGCGGCCATTAAAGGGCATTTCTTCAATGAAACGCACATCAACCGCATAGTCCCGCGCGAGCTGCGATATGGAAATAACATCCGTAACACTACAAGAGTCCATCACCACCATGTTTATCTTCAAGGGGATGTCGAATTTCAAGATTTTGTGGAAACACTTCATCACATCGTCAAAATGATCGCGGCGGGTAATTTTGTAGAATCGCTCCCTCTCCAGCGTGTCGAGACTGAGATTGATGCCGGCGATCCCCAGGTCCTTTAATTCAGGGATATAAGGGGCCGCTAGCACGCCGTTGGTGGTGATGTGGATGTTTCGAATGCCTTCAATTTGGCGTAACCGTCGCAGGAGCAACATGATATCTTTGCGCACAAATGGTTCCCCGCCGGTAATGCGCACTTTGCAGATGCCCATGTCAGCCAGCAGAAACAGGAAGCGTGTGATCTCTTCGTAGGAAAGAATTTCTCTTCTAGGTAAAAAGCGAATGCCGTTTTCCGGCATACAGTACAAACAGCGAAGATTACACCGGTCAATAACGGACAGACGAACATACGAGATGCGCCGGCCAAAATTATCAACAAGTTGGGGAGGTTCGTTACAACTGTTGGTGCTTTCTCTCATTTTTGAACTTTCTATTCACGCCGGATAGGCTAGTCTGTTTCCAAATTCACTCTCTCGGCCTCATATCAGATTTTGAGAGATGGCAAGATATTTTTTTATTCAAATCGCATTGAAAGCTACTTCACGGAGTGCATAACCCCTTTCATGGTTACAAAATGTCCCGTGAAAGTACAGGTGTAAGGATAGTCCCCCGGGGGCGGAACTACGAATTCCACTTCGGTTTTCTGCTTCGGCGCTGCCATTGGCGTGTAGAATAAAATGTTTTTATCATCGGGAATAAACTGTTTGGCTACCCCCGCCGTAATGGCAGCTACGCCAATCTTGTTTATGTTCGACCCCGGTTTCAAAATTACCACATTATGTTTCATAGCAGGGGCGGTTGCAGTGTTATCCATAATGATTTTCACTTTGGCGCCGGCTTTCACCGTAAATTCAGTTTCTTTATATTTCATTTCATTTCCGACAGGATGGATCACAACGACTTGTACGTCGTCTTTCTTGCTTTTTGACTTGTTTTGCGCTCCGCGGACCACGGCATGGGCCTCTTTCCCACTGTAATAGCAGACTCCACTTATGACACAGCACGCCAGCAGCATTGCAAAGAACTCGCGAATCATCTCTGGTCTCCTTATTTCATGAACAAGTCCCTAAACCCATTAAACCAAATAAATCTCACGCAAAGTCGAAATCAAGCCCCCCCTTTTGAGTATCAAAATAAGAGAAGACAGGTGCGCGGTTAGGCAGATTAGGGCCGCATACCCGCACAGGATTAGTCCAAACGCTGACCTTCTTGATGCTAAAGAAGGTCAGCGTTTCAGGCGGCTGGTTTTAGAATTCCAATTGCAACCTGGCAAATATTTCATTAACGGTATCCTTGTCAAAACCCTGGTAATTGGCTTTTGCGGCATCCCCTAGTAGGGCGATGGCACCGCCAAATTGCAGGTTCATGTTCTTTCCAAGGGTTTCAGTGAATTGGACTCCAAACTCTGTGCCTAAATCCTTGTCCGTCGCGCTGTTGAAGGTAGGCATGTCCTTGTTTGCTCGAAAAAGGGCACCCATGCCTTGGATAGAAAGTCTATCACTTACGGGAATGCTAATTTGGGCCTGAACAGTGGTAAGACCGTACCCCCGGTTGCTAACTTCAAACCCAAAGTCATTCACATCCGAAGGGCCATGGGGACTGAAGATATACGAATACCCCCAGTAGCCACCGGTTCCCAACAGACCTTGTAGCGTGTGAAAGCCTTCACCGCCTTTGTCGCCGGATGAAAAAACCGCCAGGATGCTTAGGTCTGATTTTCCCAGGGCAAAAGAACCTTCCCCCCTCACAAGCACGCCGCTGGCATCTTCGCCTCCGTTTGAAATGAGTTTACCGCTATTATACAGGAAGACACCACGTAATTTTGTGCTCCCAACATTCAAGTTAACATGAGGACCTACCCAGGTCTGACGAAAGGTCAGGTCTGCTACATCAGACAGGATGAGGTTTCCGTAGACACCGTAAAAGTGGACGCCAAAATTACCGTGAGAAAAGTCAGAACTCAGGTCGCCGATCAAAAAGTGCTCATCCTCATCCTCGATTTCGGAATTCCGAAAAGATACACCTTCAATCAATCTTACATAACCGACTCGATAGTTTACCTTGTCTGAACCACCCGTCAAGGTTACGCCACCAACGTTGAAGTCCCAATCTCCTGAGAAAATCATCTGGTCAACTTCATCATTCAAGGGCAAAATTCCGGCTGTAATTTTGGCTTTGCCAACCGGGAAGTATAGATATCCATACCGCACGCCTCTTGCCTGCAGCCGGTTAAAGGGATTCACCGCATAAGCGCCCCTGGGGTCGCTGTCTGCAGGAGAACTGCCGCCCCATCCGCCGCGAAATTCCATCTGTAGGAATCCGCCGACATTATCCTCGGTATGAACGTCAAAATTGAGCCGGAGGCGTTGCCGGAAGAAGTCATACTGATTACCAGCCCCTATCCTGGAGCTATTGTACATCACCCGGTACTGGATCCCGAAGTCAATATTGTTGGCAATTTTTTTTAAGTCATCTGCCATCGCTACAGATGATAGCAGGGCTGCGAACAGAGCCAGTGCTAAGAATTTCCATAGTTTTTTTCCCATGATATTCCTCCGAGCCGTAGCATTCTTGAATATTAGTGGTTAATTTGTGGGGACAGAGGGACTCTCCATCCCCACCATTTCTCTCCTGACTTCAAGCTCGTTCTTTAAAGCTCATGTCCCTAATAAGCGTATTGTTTCTGCCAATTCGCTTGATATTGGCCACCGTACCTTTGTAGTAAGGAATCTTGGTGTCCGGATCGACAAAATCGGTCACGAGGTTGTTCATTGCTGAGTTGGGGAAGGCAAACGCCATGAACACTTCCTTTGGCCGGACCTCATCGGAGGTCACAGCGATGGCCCTGGTGCTGCCATAATCATTGTAAAGCAGGACGATGTCCCCGTCTTTCGTCCCCAGTTCTCTCATGTCTTGTTCATGGATAAATACCGGCGCCATGGGGTACCTGCTTTTGGTAAAAGCCATCTTCAAGGTGTGGTAATTTGTCTGCCACATGTGGTTAATCCGGCCGTTGTTCACCCAGTATTTATATTTGCCCTGCATTCTTGTGATCTGTTCCGGCATCTTCGGCTGAGGCGTGGGCAGGAACATCGCTTTGCCGGATTTGGTGCCGAATTTATTGTCCCCATAAAGGAGGCGTGTTCCGACAAGTTTGCCGTTTTTGTACTCTTTGATGGGCAATTGCACGCCGTTATTTCCGGCTTCTCTCAGGCGTTCATAGGTCGCCAGATGGCCGTTTCCACCGCCCTGGGAATCGATCTTCTCCAGGTGCGCCCGTCTGAAGCCATCGTTGAATGCATCCTCCTCGGTCTTCCAGTCAAAGCCGGAAAAACGTTTTGCCATTTCGGCATTCCCGGCGTTTTGAAACTCAGTCTTGATGGCATTGGCAATATCGGCAGCGACAAGGCAGTCGGGTTTGGAGCTTCCCGGGGGGTTGACCACTTTTTCGGAGAGTCGCAATCGCCTTTCTCCGTTCATAGAAGTCAGGTTCATCTCCAGGGTTGTGGCTGCGGGCAAGACCACATGTGCAGATTTCGTAGAAGGTCTGGGATAGATATCAATATTAATCACGAATAAGCCGCCGTCATTTTTGACCGCTTCGTAGATCTTGTCAGCCAGAAAATCGAGGTCGGCGCCTTCATAGCGGTCCATGACTTTCTTCACGATTTCGGACCTTCTCATCATCGCCTCCCTGAAATTTTCGGCATCCAGGGTAGCGCTGAACGGGTCGCAGGCCCAGATGAACATGACTTTGTAATCGCCCTTCTTGATATGCTCATCGATAACCGGAAGATTTTTCCGGCCAGGACCGGCATAGGGTGGTCTGGCATATCCTTCCTGGTGGCCGCCGCCCCGGCAAACGCCTGTGCCAACGCGACCGACCGACTGAGTCACCAGGGCCAGGTTGACGATGGAGGCAATGCATTCATAGTTCTTGATACCCCAGATCACGCCCTTTTCATAAAGGATGGCATTTCTCGGCCGGTGGCCGCTCTTTTTGGACCTGGCCAGCCATTCAGCCGCTTGTTTCAACTGCGCTTCCGGAACTCCCGTCACACTGGAACAGTCACGCAGAGAAGTTTTGTTCACTTTATGAGCTTGTTCAAAATTCTCTGTATGTTTGCTCATAAAATCTTTTGCGTTCCAGCCCTTTTCAACAATATAGGTAACCAGCCCGTTCATCAAAGTCACATCCGTTCCCGGCTTTAGTTGCAGATGAAGCACATTCTCTTTCCCCGCCAATTTCTCAGCGGTTTTTGCCGTCACGGTTCTTCTGGGGTCAACAATAATGATTCTTCCTCTGTCGGCGGTTTCTCCGCGGTCGAATTCTTTTTTCTTATTCTCAATCGATTCGCCGTTCAGATTTTTCATATAATGAGCGAAGAAAAGGTTGGTTTGGCACTCTACCGGGTTGGCGCCAATGAGCATGATCGTATCGGCAAGTTCAGTATCATAATAGCTGTGATTCAATTCACCAATCCCCATTTCCCGCGTGGAGTGAACCTCTGAGTTATAGGCCGGCCGGTTATGAATTCTGGCGGATTCTGTTCCGATGGCTTTAAAAAACAGTTTGCCCGTCCCCCAGGTATTCTCAAAACCGCCGCCACCGCCGCCATGATCAAAGGTCGACATGGCAATGTCGTTTGGGCTGTCGTTGTCGAGCACTCTCTTTATGACCTTTGCAACTAAAGATGTGGTCTCTGCCCAGGTGGTCTCATACAGGTTTCTGCCGCGATAAATCATGGGTTCCTTGAGCCGGCTGCTGGTCTCGCCGCTGGCGGTGAACAATGTACTGGCCATCATCCCGCCGCGCACCGAATAAAGCCCCTCATTGACCACACAATCGTGATCAGGAATGACCATGACATGATATTTCTTGCCCTTTTCTTCTACCACATTCACCATTTTGGGAGATGCCCACACGCCATCGACAGGCTGCTGTTGGGAGAGGTCCAAGCCGAAGACATTTTGACTGGGTTTCTTGCCCCCCTCCTTGCCGACAGGCCATTTGTAGGCTGTATAGCCACATCCGACGATGCAGAACTCACAGGTCACGTTTTTGACTTCCGCATTCTTGGGCGGAATGGGGATTCTATTATCACCTTGAATAGACATTTCATATCTCCTTAATCATAATTAATTTTGGTGTGCCTGATTGGAGGTTCAAGTATCATTTTCGTGTATACTCCAGGTCCAGAATGTTAGAGACTCGCCCGAAGATGAGACCATCAACACCAACCGCATAAACATCATTATCTTTTACCTCGAGTTCAATTCTGGGAAGCCTGACGGTAGCTTGCCCGCAAATTTCCTGCGCATTCTTTTCAGCATCAAATCTCGAGAAATGGCAAGTGCATTCAAAGACCTTTGCTTCAGGTTGATAAAGAACCGGGCATCCAGTATGCGGGCACTGTAAGCTATAAGCAACAACGCCGGCGTCGGGCACATAGATTGCCAGGCAAGGAGATGAATCGTCCGGAAAAGTGAAGGCCATCTGACCCGAGGTCTTGATCTCGTCAAATGAGGCTATCTTTTGGTCCGGATAGGGCAGATAGGTTGTTCCTGCGAGTTTCGGCCTGGCAAATACGGAACCTACCGGTGCAACCGCAAGAGCCGCCAATGTACTCGCTGATTTTTTGATAAACTCTCGTCTTGTAGTCTTCATTGCAAGTATCCTCCTTTTTCAGTTTTGTAACATATTGTATTTCAATTATCATACCAAGAAGGTAGAATAGACGCAAGTAGTTGATTTTACAGAGATTGATGCTTTGGTTCAACTGCGCAGAGACACCATAAAAAGCTTACTCGCTGGTCATATTTTGAAAGGCGGCGGTCAAGAATTGAAGCTCATCATTACAGTATTGACACATACAATATTTTTTACTACATTTGTCATATCTCTCCTTCTTAGATACGTCTTTGCGTGATATTCTGAATGCGGTGAAAGACTCACAGCACTATCAAACCCGCAATTGGCATGCAGACAAAGCGAACAAAATTCAGTCTTTTCAAGTTTCTTATTCGCAATTATGTCCTGGGAATTGCTATCCTAAATTTTCTCATTGCCTTTACGGTATTTAGAATCGAAAAAAGCAACCTGATTTCAGCCAGAGAAGCTTTCGCGGTTTCGGTTGCAAAAGCGCTCAGTTCCGAAATCCGTGACCTGCCTTTTCAAATCTCCCCGGCAACGTTGGACTCCAAGGACTCTTCGCAATTAGATAGAATCACCAACAAATACTTGAAACATTATGGGGTGGCAAGAATCAATATTGTGGATAAGGAAAAGCGCATTGTCTATAGCACAAAGTCCAACCTAATCGGAAATCATCTTCAGAGCCATCCGCTGCTGATGAAATCATTGGCAGGTGTTCCGGCATCCTGTTTGCATCTAACCGGTGATGACGCCGCTGGCGGGCCGGGTGACAACAGAGGCGCCGTGCTTGAATCGGTCATTCCATTCTCTGCTCGAGGTGACGAGTCTAACGATGTCAATGAGATCTTTGGAGCCTTTCAAATCTTTCAAGATGCCGTAGCGCTCAATGAACAAATTCTAAAGTTGCGCAATACGGTGTTGGGAGCCGCTTTTGCGTTCTTACTTCTCATCGTTCTTTACTTTTGGTTTGCTTTAGCCAAAGCTAACCGCATCCAACTGAAACTGCGAAGCGAGGTAGAAAATTACGCAGAGAATTTAGAAAGCATGGTGGCAGACCGGACTGAACAGCTCATGGAAGAGAAAAATAAACTACAGGTGATCTTGAACCACGTGCCCAGCGCTTTTATCCTGGTGGATCTGGATCGTCGCATCAAAAGCTCAAGCACAGCCCTGCATGAGTTTACCGGACAAAGCTTTTCAGAAGTCAAGGGCAGATTCTGTTATGATGTCCTCTGCAACAGAAAGCATGCGGTAGGTGCTTGCCCAACCAAAAAAGCCCTCAAAAGTAATCGTCCCGAAACGAGTATTTTGATCTTCAAAGAAGAAGAGGGGGAGGACCGGTATGTCGAACACTCGGCCGTTCCGATAATCAACAATGGAAGAACCGAATCTATCCTTGAAATCATTACTGATATCACAGAAAAGAAAAAGATGCAGGACGCGATGATACAGGCCGCAAAACTTTCGGCTGTCGGTCAAATGGCTGCAACGATTGCTCATGAGATTCGCAACGGTTTGACCTCTGTGAAACTCATCTTACAGCATCTGGCAGCTTACGTAGCTCATAATAAGAGAAAGAACAAAGCGGCCGCTGTCGCTTTAGAATCGATCAGCGATATGGAAAAAGTGGTAAAAGAGCTGCTTGAGTTTGCCCGGCCAAGGCCAACCTGTTTCAAAACAACCAACATAAATAAATTGCTAAGACACAGCGTGGATATTTGTAGACAACAGATAGAATTGAAGCCGCTTATCTTACAGGAAAACTATAGTGCCGATATCCCCATGCTCCGCCTGGACGCGGAACACATGAAAGAAGCTGTGGTCAATCTTATCTTGAACGCTATTCGGGCTTCAAGAAGTCATGAAATCCTCTGTGTTCGAGCGAAGCTGTCCGTGCTGGAACGGCACATGAGCGACTATTTCACGGAAGGGAAAACCAGGATTCAGTTGAAAAAGAACCAACCCGTGGCAAAGATTGAAATATTAGACAACGGATGTGGTATCCCTGCTGAAAATCTAACTCACATTTTTGACCCCTTTTTTACGACTAAGATTGATGGTTCTGGCTTAGGGCTCCCCATGACCCGCCGAACCGTTCACGAACATGGCGGGATTCTGACAGTCGACAGTCAGCCAGGCCAGGGCAGTAGATTTACCATAATCTTACCGGTTTAAGGTCTAAGGGGTAACAAAATGAATTCCAATCTCCTCAGTTGATCATGAAAGACAATCCACCCAAAATATTAATCGTTGATGATGATGAAAAGATCGTATTTGCGATTCAATTGATCCTGGAGAGCGAGGGGTTTGTAATCTTAACGGCAAGTAATGGTCAAGAGGGTTTGGAGATACTTAGAAAAGAAGTGCCAGATGTAACTATCTTGGATATTCAAATGTCTGAGATGTGTGGTTTGGATGTGCTGGAAAAACTCAATGAAGAAGAGATCGATACCTCAGTGATCGTTGTTACAGGATTTGGGACAATGGCGACGGCAATTCGCTCGATGCAACTGGACGCCTTTGATTACATTACCAAGCCGTTAGATATGGACAAAGTCAAGATATTGTGCAAACGGGCTTTGGAAATACGTAAGTTGAAGAAAGAGATTCATGGATTACGCGCTCAGTTGGATGTCAAATATGAAGAGGATACTCTCATCGGCAATTCCCCGGTCATGCAGGAGATATACAAAACGATTGGGATTATCACAGCTACTCCGAACGATAGTTCAATTCTCATCCAGGGCGAAAGCGGGACTGGCAAGGCCCTGGTTGCCACGGCTATTCACAAAAACAGCCGCCGTGCGCCATTTCCTTTTGTCGTCATAAATTGTACAGTATTGCCGGAAAACCTCTTAGAAAGCGAACTTTTTGGCCACGAAAAAGGCGCCTACACCGGCGCTCATCGCCGAAAAACGGGCAGATTGGAATTAGGAAATAAGGGGACGATTTTCATCGATGAGATTGGCGACTTGAGTTTGAACCTTCAACAAAAATTATTGCGAGTCCTGCAGGAGCGTGAATTCGAGAGATTGGGCGGCAATGAAACTTTAAGGGTGGAAGCACAGTTCATTTTTGCGACAAATCGTGATTTGGAAAAGGAAGTGCAGTTAGGTAATTTTAGAGAGGACCTTTTTTTCCGAATAAATGTGATTCCGATCAAGCTCCCGCCTCTTCGAGAAAGAAAGGAAGATATTGCCATCTTGGTCGACTATTTTGTTGCAAAATACAATCAGAAGCTGGGGAAATCGGTGACGACGATATCAAAAGAAATGATGAAGGTTTTATTAGCTTATGACTATCCCGGTAATGTCCGGGAACTGAGTAACAGCATCGAACGGGCAATTGCACTGAATCAGAACCCAATTCTGACATCCTCATGTCTTCCAGAATCGTTTCATAAAGATCAAAAAAGTGATTTTGATATACCCATAAGAGAATTCGATTATAAGAAGGCGAAAAAAGGGATTCTCGCTGCTTTTGAAAAAAAATTCATCTCAGAGCTTCTCAAGGTTCACCGCGGCAATGTGGCATCAGCCGCAAAGCAAGCTGGAATCGAGAGACAAAGCTTCTATCGTCTGCTAAAAAAACACGACATTAATCCGCAGCGCTATAACCATCTTTTGTCACCCTAACGGAGACAGAATGTAACAGCACAAGAGAATTTCGCCAAACCAACTCCCCGCCTGAGTCTTCACAGCATACCTCATAAGAACCTTATTTACAAAAGCGTACCCCAGAGTAAGCCGCTGGTGGTTTGTGAAAATAAAGCTGGTACGATGCTTGCGTTTGAATCTTTTGTTACGACCCCCAAATAACTCCTTCCAAGCCGGAAATGATTGCTATGTCCAACGATTTGAATGACCAACAGTCAATGAACGACAACCCTGCGCAGACAAAAAAAACGGTCTTGCTTGTAGACGAGGATTCGAAAATTGCCGCGGTTTTTCACGATTTTCTTCAATCTGAAGGGTATCGCATGATACAAGCTACAACTGTTTCAGAAGCGCTGACTTATTTGGAAAAGGAGAAGGTGGCTTTGATTATCACCGACCTGCGGCTATCGGAGTATTCCGGACTTAGTCTGCTGGTTCGAGTACGAGCATTGCTTTATCCGGTACCTGTCATTGTGATGAGCGCCTACACCGATTTCATGTCAGAGGAGGATTGGAGACTTTTAGGCGCTACAGAGTTTATTGCCAAACCGCCGGATTTGAGTCAGCTTCGGGAAGTTATTTCTCGAGTTTTGGAAAGAGACAACGAGAGGAGGAGGACATGAAAATAGCGGTTATCGAGAATCAGGATGAGACGGCAACAGCGATGAAGAAGATCCTAAAGAGGGGGGGATATGAAGTTACGCTTTTTACTGGAAACGAAGACACAGGTTCTATTGTCACTGAAATACAAAAAAATAATCTTGCCATACTCGATATCGAATTGGAGAAGGAATCAGGCATCCATATTCTCAAGAAACTCAGAAAGGTAGACAGAAGTTTTCCTGTTATCCTCATCATGGCCTGTTTGTCCCCGGAAAGCATTATCGAAGCAAGCCAGTTTGGCGTCAGGGAAATGCTTCAAAAACCCTTGGATTATGAAGAACTGCTAAATACAGTTCGGAAATGTGATATGCTCTCGAGAGATGTCGTGGACACAACTGAGGGACTGGATGGTGACAACTTTATCGGATCTTACAAAACAATGGGAGATATTTACCGGAAAATAGGCATTGCCGCTGCCAATGGTCTCAACGTCATGCTCATTGGGGAAACCGGGGTTGGCAAAGAACTGGTAGCCAGGCAGATCCACGCCTTCTCAGAC
>JBHHXT010000163.1:0-10929 GCA_046757165.1 bacterium
TTGAGCAGCAGATCAGGGAAAATGAGGAAGCCTAATAATGGCTCGTCTCTATTCGTTGGGTCATGATGTGCTGACTATTCAGGAGACAGGCAAAGCGGACCAATCATTGTCAGACGAAGTGGTTCTCAGCGAAGCCTCAAACGATGAGAGAGCTGTATTGACTTTCAATCGCAAACATTTCATCAAACTACACAAGTCACGCCCCAAACATGAGGGAATTATTGCTTGCACCTTTGACATTGATTTTGTAGCACTGGCAAAACGAGTACATCAGGCAATTGAGGCGCAGCAGAATCTCACGGGTAAGCTTATCCGGATCAACCGGCCTCAGTGATTAAAGGGATGAAGCTGCAAAAATAAAGTCAAAAGCAGAGCTTTTCCCGGAAGTGACTGAATAACCTTGCGAAGGTTCGGAACCTTCGCAAGGTTTTAGATGGCAAGCTTATAACCGTTCCCCCATCAGGAATTACCGATCCGAATAATGTCTGCAAAGATCCCGGCTGCGGTCACCTCCGCTCCGGCCCCCGGCCCCTTGATGACCAGCGGTTGCTCGCAATAGCGGCTGCTGGTGATGGCGATGATGTTCTCGCTGCCACTCATATGATAAAACGGATGTTCCCGGGGGACGGCCTGCAGCGCCACCCGCGCCTGGTTGTTCTCGATGGTGGCGATGTAGCGCAGCACCTTCCCTTCTTGTTGCGCTTCAGCGACCTTGCTGGCAAAGTACCCATCATTTCGCTCCAGCTCGACAAAAAAATCTTCCACAGAAGCAGCGCGCTGGCAGGCGACAGGTAAAATGTTCTCGACCGCAATGTCTTCGAGCTCGCACTCCAGCCCGACTTCGCGCGCGACAATCAGGAGTTTGCGCGCGACGTCCATGCCATTCAGATCGTCACGCGGGTCCGGCTCGGTAAAGCCCTTGTCCTTTGCTTCTTTGACGATCTCGCTGAAAGGCCGCGAGCCGTCGAAAGAGTTGAAGACAAAGCTGATGGTGCCGGAAATGATCGCCTCGATTTTGAGAATGTTATCGCCGCTCAAGGTCAGGTCGTTGAGCGTGCTGATGATCGGCAGGCTGGCGCCGACGTTGGTTTCGTAGAAGAAGCGCACGCCCCGTTTGATGGCGAGCGTTTTCAGACGTTGATATTGCTCATAGGTGCTGGAGTTGGCTTTCTTGTTCGGTGTGACGATGGAGATGCCCAGATTCAGAATACGCTCGTAGGTCTGCACAATTGCTGCGCTGGCGGTGCAATCGAGAAAAATGCTGTTCCGGAAATGACACATCTTCATCTTTTCAACGAAGCGGTCCAGATCCATTTTCTCGCCGGCTGAGGCGAGCTGTCTGCACCACTCTGCCAGCGGAATGCCTTCGGGGTCGAACACCATCTTCTTGCTATTGGCCAGGCCGTTTAGTTTGATTTCGAGCGCGTAGGCGTCGTTGAGAAAATCGAGCTGCGTTTGCACCTGCTCGAGCAATCTGCCGCCGACGAGGCCCGGACCGACGAGAAACAGATGCAGCGTCTTTCGATCTCGTACGAAGAATGTTTCATGAATCGCGTTGAGCGCGGTCGCCACTTCGCTTTTGGCGACCACGATGGAGATGTTGAGCTCCGACGACCCCTGGGCGATGGCGACGACGTTGCTGCCATGTTTGCCGAGCGCGTGGAATATTCGCGCCGCAATGCCGGGAATGCCGCGCATCCTCTCGCCCACCACAGCAACCACGGACAGCTTGTCCTCCAGCACCACCTCTTCGATCTGGTGCGCCAGAATTTCGAGATTGAACTCCTCTTCAATCGCTTTCTTGGCCGCCACTGCCGAGTGTGGCGTGACCGCAAAACAGATGGAGTGCTCCGAGGACGCCTGTGTGATCAAGATGACATTGATCCGGGCCCGGGCCAGCGCACCAAAGAGCCGCGCCGAGATACCCGTGACCCCCAGCATGCCGCTGCCCTGCACCTGCAAAAGCGTGATGTCCGAAATAGCGGAGATACCGCGAATGATGAAGGGATTCGGCTCCGGCTCCCGACAAATGAGGGTGCCGGAAAAGGACGGGTTGAACGTATTCCGGATGCGCAACGGAATGTTCTTTTCCAGCGCCGGTTGCATGCATTTGGGATGCACCACTTCCGAGCCGAAGTGAGACAGTTCCATCGCCTCGGCATAACTCATGCTTGTGATGCAGAAGGCATTGGGCACCAGCCGCGGATCCGCAGTCAGCACACCGTCGACATCGGTCCAAATCTCGACCTCCTCGGCCTCCAGCGCAGCGGCGAAAATGGCAGCGGTATAGTCAGAACCGCTGCGCCCGAGGGTCGTGATCTCGTTATTCTCTGTCGAGGCGATGAACCCTGTGATGATCTGCAAATCCGAATGATCTTCAAAGTACTTTTTGATGTTACCATTGCTCCACTCGGAATCGACCCTGGCGTTGCCAAACTGATCATCGGTTTTGACGAGCGCAGAAGCGTTCAGGTACTCGGCCGGAACCTTGCGCCGGCGCAAACTCGCACTGATGATAAATGCGGAAAGTCTTTCGCCATAACTCATGATGAGATCGAGCGAACGCGGCGACAGCTCCTTGACCAGGAAGATGCCGTGCAAAATGTCGCGCAAGCTTTCGAGCTTCTGGCTCACTTTGGAGAGAGGCGCTGATTGCGGCTCCGGGCTGACGAGCACTTTGAGCGCCTCCCGGTGCACCTGTTCCAGCTCGCTCAACAAGCCAAGATACGCCTCTGAGCCCCGGGCGGCCAACCGGCTCGCCTCGATGAGCATGTTGGTCACGCCACCAAACGCCGAGACGACCACGGCGATTTCCCCCCGCTGCCGGGCTTGTGTGAGGAGGTCGAGAACGTTTTCGATACGTTCGGGGGTTGCGATGGAAGTCCCGCCAAATTTGAGTATTTTCATGATCTGCACCTGAGAAACTTTATCCGGGACGATAAAACGTTTGATAATATCACTTTCGCAGGATAAAGTCAACGGCTATTGCATTAATTCAGCTTGCAATATTCACGCAAAAGCATTAACGTATCCGTTGTCTTAATGTAACGGACATTCATGTGCGATAATCTATCGTCAAAGGGTGACGATATGAATGTGGTTTCACACACGTTTGTCGGCTTGCTTGACAGCCTCGTCAGGAAGAATTAAGGTTAAACCCTACATAAAAACAACGACAAAACGCAAAGGAGGTAAAACATGGCAGTAGAAAGAACCGGAGCAGTGACACTCAAAGGCAATCCCCTGACTCTGGTCGGGCCTGAGATAAAAGTTGGCGACAAAGCGCCCGCTTTCAAAGCGCTGGCAAGCGACCTCTCCGAGGTCACGCTGGCGACAGACAGAGGCAAGATCCGTCTCTTCCTGTCTGTGACTTCCCTGGACACGTCCGTGTGTGATACGGAGGCGAAGAGATTCAACGAATCAGCGGAAAACTTTCCAGATAATATCGTCGTGTACACGGTAAGCTGCGACTTGCCCTTTGCCCAGAATCGCTGGTGCGGTGCGGCGGAGGCCACGAATGTCAAGACCCTCTCCGACCATCGAGACCTCTCTTTTGGCGAGGCGTACGGCACGGCCATAAAAGAGCTGCGCTTGCTCAGTCGCGCGGTTTTCCTCATCGATCAGGACGACGTCGTGCAGTACGTACAGTATGTGCCGGAGGTGGTGGAGCATCCGAACTATGAGGCGGCGCTGGCGGCGGTCAAACGTGAAATGTGAGACGGTAAACGTGGCAACTGAATCAACAAAGTCTTATCAAGCAAAATACATTTTCGCTCGGTACGGTGACCTAAACTCTTAGCAAAAGGTGAAAAAGTTTTTCATCCGTTGGGTTCTTCAATCCGCTGGAAATCGCCTCCAACGGCTGAGTTTATCTTGATCCGATCTCGTTTCAGCATTGTGGCTTTTGGTTGCGGTTGCGCCCCGCTGGGATACCTCGTGCTTGCTGGCGAAGATGGTCATAGAGAAGATCCCGTTGACTATTTTGGAATTTTGAGCTAACTTGAGAGGCTAAAATTATTGAGCCTTTTTTGTTGTACGTCCCAGACCGGAGCCATCGAGGTCATGCCGCATTTTGAGGAATCGGAGTTTCTCGAGCTGAAACGTTCAACTTCTGAGTTGAAGCAGAACATCGCCAAGCTAAAACTCAGATGCATGGTGAGACGCATCGGCCCGGCAAGAGGCGGATACTGGCAGGTCTTGGGGAATTGGGAGTGACACGATGAGAACCGTCGCAACGCTTGTGGTTCTGTTTATTGCGCTGCTTTTGCTGCTGCGGTTGTTCGAAAACCGGCTGGTTTTCTACCCATTCAAATATCCGCAGGGCACGTGGCATCCAGAGTGGTTCGGCCTGCAGGTTGAGGATTGTACCTTCACAGCTCCAGATGGCGCCAACCTGCATGGCTGGTTTGTCAAGAACGACAGCGCTCTGGCCACCCTGCTGTGGTGCCACGGCAACGCCGGCAACATCACAGACCGGCTGGATAATTTGCGGCAGCTCGCAAAACTGCCTTTGCAGATCTTCATTTTTGATTACCGTGGCTACGGCAAAAGCGAAGGCTCGCCGCATGAGGCGGGCGTCTATCTGGATGCCGAGGCGGCGTACGACTATCTGATCTCACGAGATGAGGTGACAAAGGACAGGATGATCATCTTCGGCCGCTCCCTCGGCGGCGCCGTGGCCGTAGATCTGGCGACAAAACGAGCCTGTGCAGGATTGATCCTCGAGTCGACCTTCACACACGCAAAGGATATGGCCAGGGTCGCGTTCCCGGGGCTGCCTGTCAAATATATCATGAAGTCCAGATTCGACTCCGTCAGCAAGATCAAGCAGATAGAGGCGCCGGTGTTTTTCATCCACGGGACAGCCGACCGAACGGTTCCCTTTGAGCTGGGACGGCAACTCTACGCAGCCGCCAATCAGCCAAAAGCATTTTGGCAGATCGAGGGGGCAGATCATAATGACACCTATCTGGTCGCCGGTCGCGAGTATTTTGACAGGCTATTTGAATTTGTGCAGACGACATGTTTCGAAAACAGGTGAAATGTGATGAAACGCGAAACAATGCTCAACACCCTGCGTGAGACGCGTGGCATCTGGGATTTCATCGTCATCGGCGGCGGCGCAACCGGGTTGGGGACGGCAGTCGAGGCGGCCTCACGCGGGTACCGCACCCTGTTGTTGGAGCAACACGACTTCGCCAAGGGTACCTCCAGCCGCAGCACAAAGCTGATTCATGGCGGCGTGCGGTACTTGCAGCAGGGCAACATCTCGCTGGTTCTGGAAGCGCTGCACGAGCGCGGGCTGCTCATCAGCAACGCCCCCCACCTGGTTCGTCACCAGTCATTTATCGTGCCGAACTATGACTGGTGGGAGGGGCCGTTCTATGGCATCGGGCTCAAGGTCTATGATCTGCTGGCCGGCGAGCTCGGTCTGGGTCCCTCCAAACTGCTTTCAAAAGAGGCAACCCTGGAGCGCATTCCCACCCTCGAACCGGAGGGTCTGCGCGGCGGCGTCATCTACTACGACGGCCAATTCGATGATGCGCGGCTGGCCATCAATCTGGCCCAGACCCTGGTGGAACAGGGTGGGACGCCACTCAACTACGTGAAAGTCAACGCTCTGCTCAAAAACAAGGGCACAGTCACTGGCGTACTGGCTCAGGAAATGGAAACCGGCGACGAATTCGAGATTCAAGCCAGGGTGGTGGTCAACGCCACCGGCGTGTTTGCCGACACGGTGCTGAGAATGGATGAACCCCTGGCAGAGAACATCATCTCTCCGAGCCAGGGGGTGCACCTTATCGTGGACAAGGCGTTTCTGCCGGGCGACTCGGCCATCATGGTGCCGCACACCGATGATGGCCGCGTGCTGTTCGCCGTTCCGTGGCACAATAAAGTTCTGGTCGGAACGACCGATACGCCGGTCACGGTCCCGGCGTTGGAACCGCGCGCCCTGTCTGAGGAAGTGGAGTTCATCTTGCAGCACGCGGCAAAATATCTGACTCATGACCCGCGGCCTGAGGACGTGCTGAGCGTTTTTGCCGGCTTGCGACCCCTGGTGAAAGCAGCGGACAGCAAAAACACGGCGGCCCTTTCCCGTGACCATTCCCTCATGGTTTCGGTCTCGGGTCTGGTGACGATAGCTGGCGGCAAATGGACCACTTACCGCAAAATGGGCGAAGACACCGTCAACCAGGCCGCCATGGTGGCGTGCCTGGACCAGCGCAAAAGCGTGACCGCAACCATGCACATTCACGGCTGGATGGAACAGGAGGAGGAACATGACCGGCTCTCCTCCTATGGCGCGGATGCGAGCTCCCTCCGGAACCTCATGAAATCCGAGCCGGGGCTCGGCACGCGGATGCACGAACGCTTGCCCTACACGCCGGCAGAAATCCTCTGGGCGGTTCGCAGCGAAATGGCCTGCACCGTAGAGGATGTGCTGGCGCGCCGAACCCGGGCGCTGCTGCTCGATGCCCGCACCAGTATAGAAATGGCTCCGGAGACTGCTGCCCTCATGGCCGCGGAGTTGAACAAGAGCAAGACCTGGCAGGAGCAGCAAGTGGCGCAATACGCTGCCCTGGCAAAAGGGTACTTGCTTGTTTGAACAGGTCGAACTCAATGATGAAATATTTCACGCTAGTGACACTGCTCCTTCTGCTCGTTTTGCCTGCCAACAAGCCTGAAGCCTCTGCGAGCAGCGGTGCGCCCGGCAAGAATCCAAACGAAATCTCTGCCTCCCTCCAAAGCGGGCTCGATCTGCTTTACAATCTCAATCTGCCAGCCGCTCACGCCATTTCTGACTCGCTGATAGTCAACCACCCCGGGGAACCGGTGGGCTACTTGCTCAAAGGCCTGATTTGCTTTTATGAACACGCTTGTGGCTTGCCCCGGGCCGGGCTCGAAAAGGAGATCATTGCCTACAACCAGAAGACGGTCACCCTGGCGCTTGCCGGCGGGCTGAACTCGCGAAAGCGCTCAGACCTTCTCTTCTACATGGGCGCCGCGTACAGCACCCTGGCGCTTTTCTACGGGTCTGAAAACAATTGGGTGAAAGCGCTGCCGTACGCACGGCGCGCAAAAAAACTGCACACCGAGGTCATTCGAGCTGATTCCACCTATTATGACGCTTATCTTGTCCCCGGCCTGTACAACTACTACGGCGATTCTCTGCCGAAACTGCTCGACCTGGTTTCAGGGCTGGTCGGGTTCAAAGGCGATGCGAGGCGCGGCCTGGCGCAACTCGAAATGGCGTACTCAAATGGCACCCTCTCGAAGGTCGAAGCTGCGACCTTCCTCGGCACGTTCTTCGCGGAACAGGGAAACTACGAAAAAGCCCTGGCGATCTACCAACAGTTGGCTGACCGGTATCCTGACAATCCCTATTTCAGCATCTACAAGGCGAGGACGCGCTTCTTGTTAGCTGAGTATGCCGAGGCGAAAACGGAGCTCGAACTTGCCCTGCGCGCCTGCCGCCAGGAACACCGCCAGGCCAGAAGCCTCGTGCGCTACTATCTCGGCCGATGCGCCATGTTGAGAAACGATTTCAGCGCAGCGCAGACCTCCCTCGAGCAAGTCATTGCCCTGGGCAAAAACTCAGAGCGAATCGAGCTGCACGATGGGTGGCTCACGGGAGACGCCTATTTCTACCTGGCCGAGTGCGAGGAATTTCTCGGCAAGCCGGACTCGGCCAAATATTATTACCAGCTGGCCGCTCAGGCAAAGTTTGCCTCAAAGGGTGTGGTAAATGGCAGCAAAAACAGGATCCAGACCCCTCGTTCCGGCATGGAGCTGGCAGTGGTGCGCCGCAGCAATCGACTCCTCTGGCAACCTGATGAAAAGAAGCTGGCTGCCTATTCTGCGTTCAGAGACAGCGTTCTGCATGTTGACCCGGCCAATCCGTTTTTGCACTTGATCGATTACAATCTGGGGCTGGCCAATTTTCGGCTGCACCGCTACGCGCCTGCGATAGAATGGCTGAACCGTGCGGTGCAGGGGTCCAGCACCAGAAACCAAAAGACGTGGATAGAACTGTCTGCACACACCTACCTGGCAGCATGCTTCTTGCAACTGGCCGAATCCGGCAAAGCTGAAGGGCATCTCAGAAAAGCCCTGGAGGGGACGGGGAAGGGGAAAGATGCACGCCTTTCCTTCCTGGCCCGGAAGCTGAAAGGATACCTGCCCCACGACAAGCCGAATCCTTGAATCAAATGCACGCGAACATGATTTCCGTAAAGGTGCTGGACAAGCGCACGATCCAGATCGAATTTGTACATGACGCGGGCCACATCGAGCTCGACGAGATTTCAACCACCAACGGACTGGAAATCTACCGGCTAAACCTCGATGGCAAAACTGCACGGCTGCACACCTCTGAATTGGATCTCAAGCAAAATCACACCATCGAGGTCAGAGGTCGGGGAAAGCTGCCGGTCGACCTGGCCGCGTTGCTCGATCCGCTCGCCTCGGACAAACCCCTGGGCTGCTGCCTCGAAGGTGGCAACACGGTATTCAGGCTCTTTGCCCCGCGCGCCCATTGGGTCGCCTTGCTGCTGTTCGAACGGCATGATGAGGAGGATGGAGATTCGTATGCCATGCAACTTTTAGAGGACGGCGTCTGGGAGCGGACGGTCGCGGGGCACCATGAGGGCAAGTATTACGGTTACAAGATTGCTGGTCCGCAGGGGGCCTTCGAATTATTCGACCCTGCAAAGATCATTGCAGACCCGTACTCCCGGGCGGTCGTCAGCAATAACTCCTACCTGCATGAATCAAAAAGCATCATCTGTAACAAACAAAAGTACAACTGGCAGGGAGACACTTTCGTCAACATTGCCCCAGAAGATTTGATCATCTACGAAATGCATGTACGCGACATGAGCGTGCACCCTTCAGCAGGGGTGATGGCGCCCGGCACCTATCATGGCCTCGTCGAGGCGGGCACCAAAGGAGGAATCAACCACATCCTGGAGCTGGGCGTCAACGCTGTCGAGCTGCTGCCGTGCCAGGCGTTTGGCAAACTCGAGGTTCCGTTTGGGGCCGAGAGCGGTGGCAAAACCAACACCTGGAATCCGTATGCACGCAACCACTGGGGGTATATGACGTCGTACTTTTTTGCACCGGAAGCATACTATGCCTCGGGAGGGCATCTGACGCCGGGCGGCGCCATCGGCATTCACGGCCAGCAAGTAGCTGAGTTCAAAGACATGGTCCGGGCATTGCACCAGGCGGGGCTGGCCGTCATCCTGGATGTTGTCTACAACCATGTATCGCAGTACGATTTGAACCCGCTCAAGTACGCCGATAAGCAATATTATTTCAGGCTGGACGCCGAGCTGAATCTCACCGAGGACGCGACTGGCTGCGGCAATGAGCTGAAATCGGAGCGGCCGATGGCGCGCCGACTGATCGTCGAAAGTGTCAAGCACTGGATGCAGGAATATCACATCGACGGCTTCCGTTTCGACCTGGCGGCAGCGCTGGACTGGGAAACCATCGAGCAAGTTGCCGCCGAAGCGAGGAAAATCAACCCGCACGTGATTCTGATCGCCGAGCCCTGGAGCTTGCAGCGTTACGACCTGGCCGGCTTTTCCGACCGCGGCTGGATGGCCTGGAACGACCTGTTCCGCAACGCCATCAAGGGCCAGAATCCGCACGATGGCCTCGGGCTCATCTTTGGACACACCTTTGCTGAAAACGGTCCGGAGGCGATTCAGTGCTATGTGCGCGGCTCCACACGTGAATACGGCGGGCCGTTCCGATCAAAAACGCACTCGGTCAATTATCTCGCATCTCACGACGAGTACACGCTCGGAGATTTCATCCGAATTGGCACGGGCGAGGTCCATCCGGAAGATCGCATCCAGGATTTGGAGGCCCATGTTACCCTCAGTGCTCAGCAGATGAAGCTGAACAAGCTGGCGGCCGTCCTGCTGCTGACCAGCCAGGGTGCCGTCATGCTGCACGCCGGACAGGAGTTCGCACGCAGCAAAGTGATCGCACCGACCTGGGCGCCTGACCCGCGAGTCGGCCAAATCGACCATAACTCCTACAACAAGGACAACGAAACCAACTGGCTGAATTTCGCCCACAAAGAGGTCAACCGTGAGCTGTTCGAGTACTACCGGGGATTGATTCGTCTGCGGAGACATCCGGCCTTTCGGCGCACAGATCCGGGGAAAATCACGTTTCTGCACGCCCCTGTCGACCATGCGCTCGGCTATCTTCTGCCCGGGGATGCGTCAGGGGATGAGCACGACTTCATCGTGCTGGTCAACGCCAATCCGTCACAAGCGGCGGTCTTCGAGCTGCAGGCGGGGGGGTGGCAAAAGGTTGTCGATGGGACAAACGCCAGCGGGCTCCATAGCCAGACCGCTCACGGCGCCATTCCAGTGGCGGCGCAGTCAGCGATCGTGTTACGAAGGCGGGGTGCAGGTTCGGTTTGAAAAACTCTATCCCACAGAAGGTCGCCGAAGCCACCGAGTCTCACCGAAGGTGTTCTCTTAAATTAAACAAAGCGTTCGGTGGAGCTCGGTGGCATGATGGGACGAAATGGAAGATGTTGATTTGCAACTTTCACCTGCTTTGAAATCAAAACTCGAACTAAAAGAATTGTACCATCTTCTTGGTTTTTCGGCTCAACAGATTGCAGAGATTGAGACTAAGGCAAGAATTGAAAATCTGAATAGCAAGCAATTAATTCGTAAATGGATTTTGGAACGCGTTTGAGAGTAGGCTTTGAATCAAGAGAAGTCAAGTCGAAATCATTCGTTAATCAAAGAACAAACGACTTAGTCCAAATCCCAAGTTTCCTAGCTGCTTCAACTATGTCGGATCTATTAAATGGGACCCGGGTATCTCCCTCTGAGTAATACTCTTTTTCAACATTCCTCCTAACCAGGCCAACGCAGGATGACAACTTCTTCCCTC
>JBHHXT010000164.1:0-10875 GCA_046757165.1 bacterium
GGCGTATTCGAGGTGCAGCACTCCCTGGCTCTGTCGGCTGCAGCGCGGCAAAAATGGCGTAGGCCTTTACCGAACCAAACTCCTCTGTGGCCCTGCCATAGCAGCGATCTAATGTTAGTTGCGTGGGTGAATCGATACTCAAAATGGTGTATGGCGTCTTGTCGAAGATTGTGTAGGCCTTGCCGCCATCTGTGGGGCCATCATAACTACGGTCCAACCTCAGTTGAGTCGTCGAATCGACTGTCAGAATGGTGTATTCCGCCCGCTCTCCCACGACCTTCAACGTCAAGCCAGCCAGATCGCTGCTCCAACTCGTCCCGCTACCTGTGACTGTACGGGAACCGTTATTAACCGAAATCGTTCCAGCGGTGACTTCTGCAACCTGCAATGTTAAGCCCACCAGATCACTACCCCAACTCGTCCCGATGCCCGTGACTTCGGCGGAACCGTAGGTAACCTTAATCGTTCCATCGCTGTCGACCGCAACCGGTATTGAGCGACTCACCATCGGCCCTGTGGCGCTACCGCCGGCAACGAGATGAACGAGATAATCATGCAACTGGCCAAACGCCTCCTCATAGATTTCGTAGGTCTTACCTGTGCCCGAGACGCCAACGTAGCTCCGACTCAGAACCAGCTTGTCGGGCGCAACGACCATGGTGATCGTGTAAGCTGTGGAATCGCCACTGACTTGTAGGACCTGGCCGACATGTTCGTTTTTCCAATTGGTGCCAGTGCCCATAATGATGGGAGAGCCATTGACTACGGAAATTTTACCGGCAGTGAAGGGTGGCCCTTGCGGTGAAGTGAACGGGTCCGGACTTCCGTATCGGATGCGTTGCTTAGCTGAATTTCTCGCCTGTGAAAGGTCTTCGCTCGCCCCTGGAGAACAAGGATAGTCCGGGTGCTTCACAGGCAAGCACATGGGGTACTGGAAGTCAGGCACGGATTCCCAGCCTTCTGTGGCCTCCTGTGAAACCGGCACAAAGCACAGTTCCACTAAGGCTGCCGGCGCTGAGCTGATTTTCACATTTGTGATCGCATCGAATTCCAAAATTACTGTTAAGACCTGGCCGGCATTTCCTGCAACAGTTGTCTGAGCAACCGGGGTTCGCTTATACAAAGCAGTGATTTCTGCTTTGGCTTTTTCTCGGAAGCCAATGCGCACTTCGATCTTGCGAGCAACATTATCAGGAGTCAGGGCAAAGCGCAGGAAGCCGCGATTATCGAGATCGATCTCTTTGGCCCTCCTCGGTGGAAAGTCGTTGGTGATAACCAGGTTTTCGTTGCTGTGGAAATACCCGAAAGGCGTGTTCAGAGTTTTATCTGAAGTTTTACCTGTCGGCAGGGTATTCGTTGCGGCAGCAACTAAACAGATCGGATCGCCTGCCCGGTGTAAGCGACGAAAGAGATAGAAACCATACCACGGAAAGCCAAGCTCTTGCTTGAAAGCCCAACGCAAATGGATACCATCCACCAGCGGTGGCTGAAACGGGTTTGGGGGACTATCGCCCTGAATACCCAAGCCAAGCATGACCAGGTTTTGGGTTTGCAGTGCCATTTATTCTGGCTCCTTTAGTTCATGTTTTAACTTTCCAGCTTAAGGCTTAGGACTCATTATAGGAGCGTTTGATTTCTAACCCAAATACGAAAGAGCGGGATGCATGCTGCTCACATTATGCCTAAATAACGGGCGAATTGAACGTAGATACAAGCTAGCAAAATTAAACCCAACAAACGCCACCAAGAGACTCCGCGGGCATCGAACGGGATGCCCAGGATCGCTTTACCTCATGGGACTAGGTTGTCGACGACCCACTGCGTGAGCTGGGCATGGGCCGCCGCCGCGGCCCGCAGCACCCCGACCTGGGTGGCAGGATTGTCCGCCACCGCCCGCAGGGCGGCAGCTCGAATCGCGTCGAAGTTTGCTGCGACGATGCCATCGGCCTGTGCTTCATCCACGCCGTTGTCGATGAGTACCTGCCGGGCAACCTTGTCGTAATTCTGAGCGCGCATATGTCCTCCTATGGCTGCCACAGGCGACAGAGTTCGGGCTGGGCTGCACCCAAGTCGACTTCGTTGAAAGGTGGCCCACCCGTGCGGAACGTCAACCACGTCGTCGCTGCGTTGCCTCCGACCTTGAGTTCGTTGGCCGCGCCTGCGATGTCCGTGTCCGAGTCGACCTGTACCTGACCGCCGTTTCGGATTTGAATGCCGAATCCGCCATTTGCAGATCCGGCGATACTTCGCACATTCTGACAACGTAGCTTGCCTTCGCAGAATATGCCGTCGCGAGCGCAATCGTGCAATGAGACGTTCACCAGCTTCACGGTCGACAACCGCGGCACCTGAACCCCAATGCCCGTGCTATTCCTCACGATGCTGTCGGACAGCAAGATCGATATGGTCTGGACTTCATCGAAGAAGCCGGTGGGATCGTTCTGAGGACCGATGGGCGGGTTTCCGTCCCACACGCATTGCCCCCAATATGCTTGAGGCGCGGCCTCGATAGAAAGCTGCGTTAGCGACTCGATGAAACTGGCGACGATGTGCCACTGCGTCCCGCGGCTACGGATAAGGCGCAGGTGGTTGCACGCGCCGGTCGAAATGTCAAAACTGAGACCTCCACCGTCGGCCATGATACCGTCGAGAGTGCATGCCGTAAACACCATCGAAGCGTTCAACCGCCCGATTCGGATTGCGCTTTGGAAGCCATTGCCTGCGTTCGTGAGCTTGATGCCTTGCCATGAGATGTCGCATAGCTGCTCGACAACGATGAGACTCGCACCGTCGGGCGAGCGTAGCTCCGCACTTTCTTCGACGATGTCGATAGGCAAGGTGAAGTCGAAGGTGTCGGTGATCTCGACGTCGCTGTTCGGTCCAGCCGTGTTGCTAGAAATTACCCCGATGTTGCTGAAGCCGCTGCCGACGACGTAGCGGTTCTTGTGCTGGTTCGCCGCATAGTTTTTGGTCGTGTTCAGCGTCCGAATGTTGCTGGTGGGATCGGAGCTGATGCCCGGGGGCTCCAATGTGGAGATGGAGTCGACGACGTTGGGTTCTGCAAAGATGGTCAATGGTGCCGGAATTACCTCGACTGGCGGTGCAGAGAAGTCTAACACGGCCCGGTCAGGAGACACGAAGATCGGCAGGGTGAAGTCGGATAGCAAGTCCTCGGTGCCGAGGCCGGTGATGTCCACGACATACCGGACATTGTGTGGGATAAATGTCGGAACGTCCAAGATCGCCCGCTGGAACGTCCGATAGGCCGAGGCCTCGGTCTTGCCGTCGCCAATGGCATCGCTCCCCGAAGCGCGGGCGAAGACAGTACGGACCTCCAGCGTACTCCGTGAGGGTTCAATATTGAACGTTTCCGTTAACGGAAAGACCGCTCTTTGCGTGATCAAGGTCATCTTCGCTCCTCCTTTCTCAATATTTCACGAAACTCATCGAGAAGACTAAGTAAAGTCTATGTGTAGTAATAGCAAGCATAAAGAAAATGTTCATATCTTGATTTTGTCGATCCACATTAATGTCCCTAGCGAGTCCACCGAATTCTTGTAGAGTTATTTCGTCAATCAATGTCCATTAAAGCTTACTTGTCCTTAGTTTGAGATAGGTGGCTTTTGTCCTCGGCCTACCGGCAAGTTTAACCGGCTGGCCGATTCTAAGATACATCGTTTTTTCTCCGGCGCTTCGCAATTCCAAAAAGGCGCAGCCGCTAGGCCAGTCCGGTTCCGGGTAGAATCGGCCAGTTACCTGGCCAATCCCCCCACAGCACTCCGAGACCGCCACGAAAATCGCCCAACTTAAAAGCTCAATCTCCCCAAAATCCTGCCTCCCCACCCCAAAAATCATTGATTGAAACTCCAATAGATGCCGCAGCAGGGCTTAGTTCAACCACGAGTTGCAAACGCACGCATCGCCGCTCACTGCACAGTCGGAACTCATCCTGCTCTGCGTGCGCTGCGAACTCTTAGATCGTAAGACAATAGTTGCTACATTGTTAATTCACCTTTCTTCACCAGTGCACAGTTTCTATGCATGCAGGACGCTTACGGTCTCAGGGATGCGATTCTGATTCCTCTTTAAGTCTTGAATCAGGAGCGTTGTTAGTCAAGATTGGGAGGACCTATTCCCCATCGCAATCGGATTACGCGTAATTCGTCTATTTCACGCGCTGCATTCTCACGAACTTGACCATTACAACTCTCGAAGAACCCATGTCTCAGCCAATATTTCCAACCGATTTACACGTCCTCGGATTCTCCCTCGGACGTCGATTCACCAGGACAGCAGCGGTATTCCTGGGACTTTTCGAGGAGCTCAATTTGCCGCGCAAGAAGCTCGTTTTCAAGTTTCTTGTGCACCAAGTCAATCTCGATCTCCTGAAGAAGAGTTGGCTCACAAATATTGCAATCGTCGAGACAGCCCCTGACGAGCAACCCAGGCGTCGGCAGCGATGTCGTACGCTCAAAAGAAAAATCTTGTTTGGCTTCCTCCGAGATGTTACCGCCCACCTCATCCAAAAGTCCTGCATCTACCAAATCGTTATCAACCGCTTTGAGAGCATCTTCCCGAAGCTCCGGTGGGAGCGGTTCGACGGGCTGAAATGTCGCGAACGTAGACTGTGCGGTCTGCAAACTTAGCAGGGCTACCTGCTGGGTCCCAGACGGGGTGAACCGGACTGCCTCATTGACCTGTGCAGCAGCACTGTTTCGACCTATGCGTTCGATATCGATGCGCTCCTTATCAGTCGCCAGTACAGCGCTGGGTATTACCGATACTTCGCCGCGTGACGTGAATGGATTGTTAGTGAATCTAGTATCAGCCGCTGGATCGATCACCCGTCGCCGGATAGCCTCCAGCGTGAACTTAACCGTTTGCATCTTGTTAATCTGGTAGAAGAAGAAGGACACTGCATGACAGCGATTCGGGTTCGAGAAAACACGGGATGAGGATTCAAGGTGATCCTCCGATTCACCTTCGGCGTGAGCGCGCGCCTGCACTTCGCCAACGGAGACGGAGTTGGCTGTCCGGGTAGCCTCTACCGAGCGATTGTGCGATGCTTCCGCATGTTGGCTCAACTCGCGAGAGAACGTCCTCGTGGACTCTGCATCGTAAGAGCCTCTTATATCGACAGAGGCGCCGCCCAAAAAGGACTGAATAGCACCACTGGTCTCACCGTGCGTCTCAAAGGAGCCTTTGTGGGTGTTCGTGGCTCGAGCTTCGTCCCTGACTGTGACATCGGACATGAAGTCGCTCATGCTTGACATATAAAAGCGCTCTTCTGATGTTTGCTCGCGGCGGTAACTGAGATTCGTGGAGCTGTCAAAAGTAAATCGTGTGCGACGATCCACGGTGAAGAGCCGGACCTTCTCACCGGGCAACAATGTGATGCTATGAATTAGGTCACCCAGGGCGAGTGGGCCTGTACAACGCTCATGGCGTACGTGGATGATCACCTCGACTGAAACTCTCCGAGGTTGGTCGTTGAAGATCACTGTCTTGTTGTGAATCAGCCGATAGTGAAAATCGAGCACATCGCACGGCTCATCTGTCTCCAGGTCCGGGCAACACGGAACCTCTAATCTCTCTTCATTTCGATTTGGCCGCTCATGTTCCTTTTCGCCCATAGCTTTTGTTTTCTTGGATTCCTCCATAGCTTACCTCCTTCTTTTGTGAATAACTGTTCATCCTGAACAGATTCCGGGGAGGCGGGCGGCTCTGTGTCACAACCGAACATTGTGATGATCGAAGCGATTGTCGTAATCACGAAGAGCGTGAAGATTTTGTTACGAATCATAATAATACCTCCTTTGAGGCTGTTTAAGCCAAAATACCTTGGAAGAGGTGCGCCTGGCGTACCGCATTCCTGTGCTAAGTTTCTAAGTTTCTAAGTTTCTAATGGCCTTCTTTGACCTCAACGATCTCATCTGCAACGAGACCGTGAGCCTCTTTGTGCACCACCGCAGCCGCTTCTTTGTTCGGAGCCTCGACCAGACAGAAGACGGTGCCACTACCTTCATCGTACCAATATTTCAGGTAGCTCACTCCGTGCTTCCCCTGAACCTCAAGGTCTTTCTTGTGGGCACCTGCTACCGCTTCGGCAGTTAACCCGCTCACATTTTTGTGAATATCCATATAGAGATGAGTAGATGATCTTTTCTCCGGCTCCTTTTTACAGCCCAATAAGACTATTGTGGCTATAAGGCCGAAGAGTACCAACATAAATGTTCGAAGACGCATATTGTACCTCCTCCTTTGCTTGGTTTGAAATCAACAAATCTTTCATGATTATTCTCATTCAAAAGGAGTGCCAGGTTCTCAGGTTGCCTTCTAATCCGGCCCTAACCGTTTATAAAATAAATAATTGGGAGAAATGGTGTTAATTGGGAAACAAGAATGTTGGCGGGAAAAATTCGCAATCCGGTTGCGAAGTGATTTTTTGGAGATTGTTTTTTATGAAGTTATATTCGCAACAAAACACCTATTCACCCCCTACTGTCATCCCGTGGGATTTAATCAGATCTAGCACAAAGCAAGCGATTTACATCCATGCTTAGAGTCCAAATAGATTCCTTCTGCTTCTTAGTTTGCGGGAAATGACAGGAGCGGCCCACACAAAACAACATAGGACCTTTTATTTCGGCCGGCTTACTCCAAGTTTTTTCATTTTATAGCGCAAAATCTGCTCGGATATTCGTAATGCCCGCGCCGCCGCGGATTGATTCCACTTGCTCTCGATCAAAGCCTGCCGGAGGATCATTTCTTCACAAACCTGAAGGCGCTCTTCCAGGGATTTGTTGACAAGCTGAGCTTCTTGATGCAACGCGAAGCGATTATACTCATCCTTCAGATCAGCAGGAAGAATATCATATTCCAGCGCTGTGGTTTGGGATGATGCCAACGTAACCAACCGCTCGACAAAATTTTCCAGCTCGCG
Organism: bacterium; assembly: GCA_046757165.1. Classification (GTDB taxonomy): domain Bacteria; phylum Zhuqueibacterota; class Zhuqueibacteria; order Oceanimicrobiales; family Oceanimicrobiaceae; genus JBHHXT01. Next base: position 6,944 of record JBHHXT010000164.1, read on the forward strand.
TATATTTCCTTTCCAGGCTCTTTGCCGCATAAATTGCATCGTGTCGGGATGAAAGGATTTGACCATTTTATCTTGCTGTTTCGAGAATTTTGCCAGGAAATGATTGGCTAATAGGGCGATGTCCCGGTCGCGCTCGTGCAGAGATGGGACGGAAATGGGGTAGACGTGCAGTCGAAAAAAGAGATCTTCACGAAACTTGCCTTCCTCGGTCAGTCGGTGCAGGGATTGGCTCGACGCTGAAACAATACGTACATCGACTTTTTGGGGAATATTCGCGCCAACCGGCCGCACCTCGCCTTCCTGGAGAAAGCGCATGAACTTGGTTTGCATCTCCAGCGGGAGATCCGCAATTTCATCGATGAAAAGGGTGCCGCCCTCCGCTTCTTGCAGCAAGCCTTTTCTATCTCGAGTCGCCCCGGTGAACGCGCCTTTTTTGTGACCAAAAAGCTCGCTCTCGAGCAGGTGCTCTGCAATCGCACCACAATCGACGGCGACAAAAGGCCGGTCATGTCGACTGCTGAAGCGGTGAATCGCCCTGGCGATCAGCTCTTTGCCTGTACCGCTCTCTCCTTCTAATACCACGCGCACATCGCAGCGGGTGGCTGCTTCGATGGCTTTTAATAGCTCAATGAACTTTTCGCTCCTACCGAGCAACCCGATGTCCGCATATTTTTTCAGCAAAACATCTGCTCGAACCGGGGGCTCGAAGTATTGCTGAATTTTTTGCACGTTTCGTAAAAAAGGCGCAACGACGGCAGCGAGCTTTTCAAGAAACAACAGATCATTTTCTGGCGCAGCATCACCAAAGTTGTTTTTTGCAAGTATCAGCACACCGATCAAAACGCCTTCGATCCAAAGAGGCACGCCGAGCACTGCGAGCTTGCTCACATCGCTAAAAAGCCGCTTCGCAAATCGTGTATCGGATTGAATATTTGCGCTCAAAAAAGGTTGTTTGTTTTCGATGATCCAGCCGCTCACGTGCGTCTGTATCCGGCGCTGTGCAATATCTTGTGTCTTTTGATCTCGTTTGAAAAGCGTTTTTACTGTCTGTCGTGTTTGCGGGTTGATCATCATCACAACGGCAGATTCGGCATGCAGCAGGCTGGTCGCTTTTTGCGTTACCAGCCGCAGGGTTTCCTGGAAATCCTTCTGCTGGCCGAGGATTGCTGCGAGCTCGAGGAGGGTGTCGAGTTTTTCAGTTTCTGATTCCATGGGAGCCAATTCAATAAATAATTGGATTTTCTTTGCACGCAGGGGGGTGAGATAAAACAAGTTGCCCATTTTAACTTCATAAAACATTGTTTTGTCATCATTGAGAAAAGCAAAATATCCAAATAATTCAATCTCACCCCCTCAATAATTTTCCAAAATGTAAATATCTCCAATCTTCCCATTAATGCTGAAATAGATCTTTTCACCATCAAAGGACCAACTTGGATAATCAAGGCTAACATTTGATTCCGAATAATTTGTAATTTGCTCCACAATGCCTGTGCCCGGGGAAACGATGCAAAGATTCTTATGATCTCGCACGAACAGGATCTTATCGTTATCAAGCGGCGACCACTGGGGATGTGAATCTTCTGATGTGCCCGTTGTTATCTGCCGCGGCACGCCACCTTCGGATGGAACAATCCAAATGTGGCGTGTTTCTTCACTTTGAGCCTGAAAGGTTATATATTCCCCATCCGGAGACCATGATGGCTCGGAATCGTCTGATTCAAGAAACGTAATTTGTTTCGCTTTACTCGTTTCCAATGAATGTACCCATAAGTCTGATTTGCCATCTTTAGTAAGACCGAATGCGAGTTTCTTGCTATCCGGAGACCATGAAGGCCTGCTACTAACGCTTTTAACATTTGAGACAACTTTCCTTACAAATACATCATTGAGGCGTCGTATCACAATATTGATCTGGCCGTTCTCTATTTCCAAATACGCAATCTGATTGCCATCCGGAGACCATCTTGCAGAGGATTCAAAGTTGTTACCGGAAGTGAGCTGACGAAGGACTTTGCTATGGATATCCATTGTCCATAACATACCTTTTTTATCTATACGATCGGACTGAACGAGAAGTGTTTGGCCATCGGGGGAAAGATGCGGATACGACTCGTTACTTGTTTCGAAAGTGACCTGCCGGAGCTTTTCGGAAGAAAGAGTCAATTCCCAAATATTCCAGGTATTTCTCGTTGTTGCAAAAGCGAGCTTATTCCCATCTGCAGCCGGACTTGCATTGACATCATCGCCTTTACCAAAGGTGATTCGTACCGGCTGGCGCGATTCCTTCGCATCTGATGGCGAAAACGGGATTTTCCAGATATTCAAGCTCCCGCTTCTATCTGAGGAAAACAGGAAATACTTTCCATCAGGGGACCAGGTTGGTCCTAGCACCAGGCCGCTTACTTTAAGTAATACTCTCGTATCTCCGCCTGTCGCTGGCACGACATTAATGATGTTACTCCTCGAGCCATATACAATCCATTTTCCATCCGGAGACCAATTCGGATGATAATCAAAATAAATATCGTTTGTTAGTTGTGTTGGCGTTCCGCCTTTAGCAGGAATAATCCATAGATCCCATTGCTCACCTCTATTCGACTGAAAGACGATCTCTTTCCCATCCGGCGACCAGGCAGGATAGTAGCCGTTTTCCACAAGCTTCACAGGTGTCCCCCCCAGTGCTTCTACAAGAAAAATATCTCCTCCTCTCCCTTCAATATATGGTGTCAATGATGTTATTCCCTGGCTGGGTGTTTGCGGTATTGGTCCCAGGACTTTGGAAAGTTTTCCATGTCGATCTCTTGCTGATACAAAAGCGAGCTTAGTACCATCCGGCGACCAACCTGGTTGTGCATCGTCAGCTTCACTATCAGTTACACGAATAGGTTGGCCCAAATTCAAGGGCAACACCATGATATCCAAATTCCCCAATTCTTCTGTGGTGTATGCCAGAAATTTGCCATCCGGTGCCCAGGTCGGCTCATCCTCCAGGCCAGGGCCGAACGTTATTTGGGTAAGCTCAGGTTCGTTGGTTTTTGATCTTTTTGCGCTTCTGCCCATAAAATAGATCCCGACCAGGATAAATAGGAAGAATAGAACCGCAACACCGCTATAAATATATGTATGCTTGTTCTTGTGAATGGTCCTTTTGGATTGCCGCACTGTTGGTGAGCCACGTTCGCTCTCCCTTCTTGTCAATTTCAGATCAACGAGCAAATCATCGATATGTTGATAGCGGTTGCCGGAGTCTTTCTGCAACGCCTTATTGACAATCCGTTGTAAGTTATCCGAAACGCCGGTTTTATAGCGCGCCAGCGGTTCCGGCTCCCTGTTCACGATCTTGTAGATGACGGCAGATTTGTGTTCTGCTTCAAACGGCAATCTTCCTGTAATCATCTCGTAAAGCATCACACCGACAGCCCAAATATCCGTGCGATGATCAACTCCGAGGTCTTCGCATTGCTCCGGCGACATGTAGTTGAGCGTGCCCATGATAGAGGCATCTGAAGTCAGCTTGCTTTTGCCTTTCATTCTGGCCAGGCCGAAGTCCAGGATTTTGGCTTTGCCGTCGGCGTCGAGCATGATGTTTTCCGGCTTCAGATCGCGGTGCACGATGCCGGCCTGGTGCGCTTTAGCCAACCCTTCACACACCTGGTTGAGTATATCGAGAATGTGATTTATCGGCAATTCCTTTTTCGCCAGCATTTCACGCAATGATTGCCCGTCGATATATTCCATCGCGATATAGGCGCGACCTTCATAATCGCCGATTTCGTACACGGTGATGATGTTCGGGTGGTTCAGCGCTGCTGTGGCTTTGGCCTCGCGGCGGAAGCGGGTATTGACTTCAGGGTCGGTGGTATAATGTGCAGGCAGGAACTTGAGTGCGACTTTGCGTTCCAGCTCGGTGTCCTCAGCGAGATAGACTT
>JBHHXT010000165.1:0-10874 GCA_046757165.1 bacterium
CATCGGCTCGACACACCTGGAAACAGAAATCGAAACGGTTTGACTTTCGAGAAGTAGATCAATACCTTTCCGGCAGAGACAAACAAAGTCATTTGACGAACTTCATCAGAACCAACTAAAACGTGAAGGCCTGGCCAAGTGGCACATGTGCGCAAGAAGTTTGCTTTCCACCCGGCGGTAGAAAGCTGGTTCAACAGCCAGTTTTCTGAACCCAGCCCGCCGCAAGAACAGGGCTGGCCGAAAATCGCAGCCGGAGAGCATACGCTTATTCTGGCCCCAACCGGGTCGGGTAAGACCCTGGCTGCTTTTCTCTGGTGCATCGATGACATCTTCCGCTCTCAGGTACAGGCGAAAACAGGGTCGGCAAACGCTGCCGGACACCGGAAGCCAGGCCGGTTTGCCGGCAACGGCGTTCACACGCTCTATATCTCCCCTCTGAAAGCACTCAACAATGACATCCACCGCAATCTGCAGGAGCCCTTGAAGGGCATCCGTCGCCAGGCGCGCAAGCTGGGACTGGCGCCGCCGGAAATCCGCGCTCTGGTGCGCACGGGCGACACCCCGTCCCATGTACGGCAGTCGATGGTGAAAAAGCCACCCCACATTTTGATCACGACTCCGGAATCGCTCTACCTGCTGCTGACCTCCGAACGCGGTCGAGAGATTTTTCGGGACCTGCAGTACCTGATCGTCGATGAAATTCACGCTATCGCGAACAGCAAGCGGGGCGTGCATCTCAGCTTGTCTTTGGAGAGACTCATGCCCTTGTGTCGCGCAGAACCGGTTCGCATCGGACTGTCCGCGACCCAGCGGCCTTTGCAGCGCATTGCGGCTTTTCTGGGCGGACAGACCTTCCCCGAAAAATGTGGCAGCGCCCGGCCGAGACCGGTGACCCTGGTCGACTGCGGCCGGCGCAAACCATGCGATCTCCAGGTTCTCTCCCCGGTCGAGGATTTTGGCGACTTGCCGGAAGCCACGGTCTGGCCGGCGGTGGTCGAGAAGCTCTACGATTTGATTTGTGCGCACCGCACCACCCTCATTTTCGTCAATATGCGCGCCCAAAGCGAGCGCGTCGCGCGACAGTTGAATGAGCTGCATGCGAAAGTCACGGGGCAGCAAGATGCTGAGATCGCCCTGGCGCACCACGGCAGCATCTCGCGCGAGGTGCGCTACGACATCGAGGCGCGCCTGAAGGATGGCGAGATTCCGGCCGTCATCGCCACAGCTTCCCTGGAGCTGGGCATCGACATCGGCAACATCGACCTGGTGGTGCAGCTTGCGGCGCCTCGCACTGTCTCCGGCGGCCTGCAACGCGTCGGGCGTAGCGGCCACCTGCTCAGTGCAACAAGCAAAGGTCGGATCCTGCCCCTGTTCCAGTCGGATCTGGACGACGCGGTGGGGATAGCACAACTGATGGTCGCCGGAGAGATCGAAGAAACAGTCATCCCGGAAAACTGCCTGGATGTGCTGGCGCAACAAATCGTGGCCGAGGTCGCGATGCGTGACTGGCCGCGGGAAGCGCTCTACCGCCAGGTGACGCAGAGCACCTGCTACCGCAATTTGAGCGTCGACGCCTTTGACCAGGTGGTGGAGATGGTAGCAGGACGATTTGCAGAGATGCCGTTCAGAGCGTTGCAGCCGCGCATTAGCTGGGATCGTGTCAACGACCGGCTCATTGCGTTGCCAGGCGCACGGCTGCTGGCCACGATGAACGGCGGCACGATTCCCGACCGCGGATATTACGCCGTCTATCTTAAGGAGAGCAACGTACGTCTGGGAGAAATGGAGGAGGAATTCGTGTTCGAGTCGCGCGTCGGGCATGTGTTTTTTCTCGGCAACAATGAATGGCGCATCGATGACATCAAACAGGACCGCATCGTGGTGTCGCCCGTGCGCACCGTCAAGCCGCGGGCGCCCTTCTGGAAAGGCGACTTACTCTACCGGGACTTTGAAACCAGCCAGAAAATCGGCGCGTTTCGACAAAGATTTCCGGGAGAATCAGAAACGGGTTCCGGTGTGTCTGAGCAGAGGCAAGCTCTGAGCTATTCCACCAAAGGAAGCCAAAGCCAGAAAAACGAGCTGGATTCCGTCTCTGATCTCGCCGATCCGGCCACGGTAAGCAACCTGATGAGTTACCTGAAACGCCAAGAGGAAGCAACCGGCGCGCTGCCCAGCAATCGGCTCGTGGTCGGCGAATGGTTTCGGGACAGCGCCGATGAACCGCATTTGATTCTCCACACCTGTTTTGGCGCACGCGTCAATGGCCTGTGGGCCATTGGCCTGTGCGCAGCGTTGGAGAAAAAGTTTGCCGCGCAGGTGCAATATACTTATGACGACGACGGTTTGCTCATCCGCGTTTTGGACACGACTGAGCCCCCGCCGGTTGAGACGCTTCTGAGTTTCACCACCACCGAGATGGAGGAGCTGCTGGTTGCAGCGTTGATCGATACGCCGGTCTTTGCGGTGCACTTCCGCTACAATGCGGCGCGCGCGCTCATTCTTCCCCGCTCGCGGCCCAACAAGCGCATTCCGCTCTGGCTGCAACGGCTGCGCGCCGCTGACCTGCTGCAGGTCGTGCGCCAGATTCCGGACTTTCCAATTGTTGCCGAAACCCTGCGCGACTGTCTCCAGAATGTCTTCGACTGGCGGGGATTGCAAAAAGTGCTCGACGGCTTGCTCAGCGGTGAAATCCGCACGCACTTCGTGCACACACGCGTCCCCTCGCCCATGGCCTCCGGCCTGATGTTCGACTTTCTTTCTGAAAACATCTATGAGACGGACCGGTCGCGGTTGCCGGGGCAGGTTGCCGCCGTCAGCAGTGAGCTGCTGGCGCAAATCCTGAACAAGGAGGCCATCCCGGCGATCGTTACCGCGGAGATTGTGCAGGCAGCCGAGGCACGCTGGCAGCACTTGACGCCGGAAACGCAGGCACGCACGGCCGAGGAACTGTTCGCTATCATCGAAAAGCTGGCCCCCGTTCAGGAGCAGGAGCTGGCCGGGAGAAGCAGACAGGACCCTGCGGATTGGCTACAGCAGCTCTTCACACAAAATCGAATCGTCGGAGGGCCGGAGGCCATCGTTCCCTGCGATGGTCTTGGGACACCCACAGAAAAGGTCAGGCGTTTCCTGCGTGTCCGGGGTCCGCGCACTTTTGCTCAGATCAAGCAGAGGCTGCAATTGAGCGAGCAGCAGTTGCAGCCCATCCTTGCAACGCTGCACGCCGAGAAGGAAGTCGTCCGCGGCCGGCTCCTGCACGACGGCGAAGACGAATCCTGGTGCGACCGTCACAACTTCGCGCAGCTCTACCGCCAGGCGGTCGCGCAACGGCGGCAATTCACCCAGCCGGCCACCCGTACCCAGTGGCTCAGCTTCCAGTTGCTCTGGCACAAGACCAGCCTCCCCGGGCAATCGCTGCACGAACTGGTACGGCGCTACACAGCCTTTGCTTTCCCCGTCGCCATGTTCGAGCGCGAAATCTTGCGCAGCCGCTTCTGTGGCGATCAGGTCGATTCACTCCCAAAGAGAATTGCTGAATTCGAAAACGGTGTCAGCAGCGGCGACTACATTGTGCGCGCTCACCGTGAATTCGCGGACAGCAGGATTCGTTTGAGCCTCATGGTGCGCGGCGCTGGCAGCCTGTTCTGCGATAAAGCAGTCCTGGCTGCGGTCGCAAACGATCTGCGAGGTGAGCCCGCCACCGTCTATGCATTTCTAAGAGAGAACGGCGCCAGCTTCCTGCGCGACATCACCAGCGGCGCCCGGCTTTCTCCAGTGCAGGCACAGCAGGCATTGAGCCGTTTGGCGAAGTCGGGACTGGTAAGCAGCGAGTCCTATCCGGCGTTCTTGAAAATTCTGCAAGCAGACCCCACGCCGGGAGCTCAGCAAAGCGCTGCCGCATGGCTTCCGACTCCCCTGCCTGATTGGACGCACAGCAGACGTTCCGCTCGCAGTAGAAGGAACAGGCAGGAGATGGTGCGGGCCCGGGTCCACCACGGCGACAGCCGCTGGTTCCTGACCGCGTCTTTCGGTGTGCTCGGGAATGCGCTCACGCACAAAGAACGCGCCGAACGCCAGGCGCGTCTGCTGCTGCAGCGCTACGGCATTCTCGTAAAGGAATGGTACCGCCGCGAGCAAGGCTTGCTGCCGTGGTACGAGCTTTTTCAAGTTCTAAAGCGGCTGGAGTGGCAAGGCGAAATCCGCCGGGGCTATTTTATTTCTGGCCTTTCCGGTGTGCAATTTGCTTTGCCGCGGGCGGTGGAGCTGGTGGAGAGCATTCAAACGGGCCAGCAGAAAACCAGCACCCAACCCGTGCTGCTTTGTACCCTCGACCCGGCTTTACCTCTTGGCGGCACGATTGCGTGGGACCTGCACGATATGCATGGTCACCGCGTGAATGTCACGCGCGCACCGGCCAACCATTTTGTTTTTCAGCAGGCCCGCCCGGTTTTTTATAGTGAAAACTACGGTGCCCGGTTGTGGCGTCTGGCCAAGATTCCGCAGGAAACTTTGGATGCTTGCGTGAGTCTTCTCAAAACCTGGCTGAGATTGCCGACCGAACTGCGCCCCCGCAAACGTTTGGAGATTGCCCGGATAAATTGCCAGCCGGCAGCAGAATGCCAACTGGCAGAGGTGTTTGTGCGCAACGGGTTTGAACGGGAGGGGGAGAAATTGCTTTTGTGGCCGTCGGGAGTCTAGGCGCTTGAGAAAGAATAGCGACAATTTGGTGGCAAGAGTATTGGGGAAGCAGATTGGGTTCACACGAATCAAAAAACCACACGGGAAAATATCTTAACTTGATTTAAGAAATCCGTGTGGGTTTTTGATCCGCGTGGAATTATGTTGAAGCGCCTGTCAAGTCAGGTATTGGGTCAACCTCTATGAAATCGGTCACGTGTCCTGATTTTGATAAGAACCGGTTTGGCCGCCGTCTTGTAGAACGAGGCCATCCGTTTTATGATGTCGAAGACCACATCAAAGATGATGTAGATGAATGGCACTGCAATCGTCAGAACAACCAGAACCCTGAGTATCTCGAATAGCATAATCATCTCCATTAATCAATTCGTTCCCTCTTCTACGGCAAATTCCGGCCAAAGTTACCCGCCCCCCCCCGCAGAATTGAGCAGAACCGTCAGACCGAACATTCACAGCGCGCGGTCATCGGAATTCACCGAAACCACCGAACACCCAACCCTCCGCCTCAACCAAACAACTGTTTCAACCACGGATTTTATACAGATTGCCACGGATTCGTCCCCAATAAGGAGCTTTCATAATCCATATCTTATCAGTGTAAATCCGCCGCCCAACATTCTGTGACAAATATCCTTGACTGCTCGGACTAACTTTCTTATCGTAGTATAGTTAAGTTACACCTAGACTTGCAATTATCAAAACAACAACTTGCACAAATCTCCCAATAGAACAATAGAACAATGAAACAATAAAACCGGGGAGTCATTATGCATTTCACTGAACTCGACACACCGTCCCTGCTCGTCGACCTGGATCGGCTTGAAAGCAACCTCCTGCGCATGGCAGAGCTTGCGCACCACCACAACGTCAAGCTGCGGCCACACACCAAAACCCACAAATGCCCCGAGATTGCGAGGCTGCAGCTCGAGTACGGCGCGAGCGGCATCACCTGCGCCAAGCTTGGCGAGGCAGAGGTGATGGCAAAGGCCGGTCTGGATGACATCCTGATCGCCAACGAAATCATCGGCGTGCAGAAGGTTGAGCGGCTGTTGCAGCTGTCACGCAAAGCAAAAGTGAGTGTTGCCGTCGACAGCGAGTACGGCACAAGAAGCTTGAATTCGGCGCTCGAGCAGGCAAACCAAACCCTGGAAGTGGTGATTGAAATCAATTCCGGGCAAGACCGCAGCGGCGTGCTGCCTGGCGAGGAAGCGGTAGCCCTGGCGAAAACCATTACACAGCTCGAGTGTCTCCAACTGCGCGGACTCATGACGCACGCCGGGCAGGCTTACCATGAAACTTCAGAAGCCGGTCTCAAAAAAGTCGGCCTCCACGAAGGCACGGTGATGGTCGAGACGGCTGAGCTTCTACGCCAAAACGGGATTGATGTCGAAGAAATCAGCGTGGGCTCCACACCGGCTGCGCCCTATTCCGCCAGCGTAGAAGGCGTGACTGAGATACGTCCGGGGACCTATGTTTTCGGAGATTTGACCCAGGTCGATCTGTTTTCATGTACGCTGAAGGATTGTGCCCTGACCGTCCTGGCCACCGTGACCAGCCGGCCGACCTCGACGCGGGCTATCGTGGATGCGGGCAGAAAAACGCTCACTTCTGACCCGGCCAGCCATTCTCAGCGCTCAAAGGGGTTTGGCTTGATCCCTGCCAGGAATACCGTTATCAGCAGGCTATCGGAAGAGCACGGCGTCATTGAATCCGAATCCGAATTTGAGATCGGCGAAAAAGTCCAAATCGTGCCCAATCATGCCTGCGTGGTGGTCAACATGTTTGACGAAATGGTCGGCGTCCGCAATGGCGAGGTGGAGAAGGTGTTCAAAATCGCCGCAAGGGGTAAGATTCGGTAGTTTTGCGGACAATTCAGATCCAACACGGTTTGCAACCGTGTTTTTTGGTACCTGAAGAGTTATCTTCTGCCACTTTTTGGCAAGACTTTTTGCAGGCCAAGTTTTTTTCGAATTTGGAGTTTAGGAGACTGTGCTTGCAAGAAATGGAGTAGTGGAGTTATGCAGTAGTGGATTTTCGGCCAGCCATTACTCCATCACTCCATTACTCCGAATTATCGACAAAACTTTGTCGATGTAGGCGCCTTAAGCGCCTATAATTTCCGGCTTGTCCGGCTTAGGTAGGTACAAATCCGAGGGGAATACACAGTTGCAAACTGTGTAGGATCGCTACTTCTCTACCTTACGTTGCAGCTCGGCACTGTGTCGGAGCGCTACTTCTCTACTTTACCTTGCAGCTCGGCTAGGAATTCTCTGGCTCTCCGCTTGTGGAATTCATCCTGGTGGTCCTGAACCGGCAATTCGAGAACGGCTTCAAATGCCTGACGTGCTTCGCGCCACCTCTTCATCGCCATATACGTCAACCCCAGTTCTTTATAGTGGACAATCCATTGCGGACTGATTGCAATGGCTTTCTTGAAATTCTCGACCGCCGCTTCGTTGCTGGCCCCCGGTGGCACGCCACCATACAGGAGTTTAGCCAATGCCTTGAGAACCCAGCCCACGTTGGCCAGCTCCCGATGCCAACGGCCGAGCACGTGGTAGGCGCCATGGTGATTCGGGTCGAGCGCCAGGGTTTGTTCCGCCTGCTCCTTGACCGTGACCGACCGGCTGATTTTGCTCTTGCCCCCTTCGTATAGAGCCAGCAATCCGGACGAGACGGCAACAAAGAAATGTGCGTTCGGCTCGTCAGGGCATTGCTCGAGCGCCCGCAACGCCCATTTTTCAGCGGCATAATAATACTGCCTTTGCACCGTCTCGTTCGACTCTTCACCGATATTGATGCAGGTTTCCGCGATTTTCCAGAGTGCCGTACAATTGCTGCTGTCGGCTTGATAGGCGAGTTTGTATTGCGCCAGGGCGGCCTGATGCTCAAAACCATCGGCCCGCCTGTCTCCTGCCCGGATCAGATCGAAAGCCTCCTGCGCGGCCAGAGCGTGGACGATGCCCAAATGGACGATGCAAAGCAAAAGCAGATTTTGAAAATGCCGGTGAGATAAGAACACGTGTTGATGCGCCGGACGGTTACTTGTCGAGTGCAAGAACTGCCTTCAAGCTCTCTTTGAGCTGGCGAGTATATGGAGCGGGGATGGACCCCACGCGCTCGAGGATTTTGTCCTTGCTGATGGTTTTGATCTGCAAGGAAAGCACGACGCCATCGAACACCATACCTGACTTCTCTTTAGGGATAAACGTCGCGCCGATGCGCGATTCCAGGAGCTGTTTGGCTTCAATGACCGGGCACACGATCACGGATTTGAGATGCTCATTGACGATGTCATCTGATATGATGACCGCGTAGCAAACAGTGGCGCCAGACTCTATAGCTGAATTCGGGCCGATACTGACGGTGACGATATCTCCATATTTGATCGCAATCATGATAGTCCGCCACTCCGTTCCGAGCCAGCGGTGGTCCATTCCGTCAAGAAATCGTCACTCTTGTTTTCAAAAAGCCGGCATGTTTCGGCAAGCTGGGCATCCCGTTCTTCCTGCTTCTTGTGATGCAGATAGTTTTCGAACGCCGCTCTGCCAAATTCTGCCAGAGTTATGCCCCTCCTCTTGACCCAGGTTTCTATCTCTTCACGGAGGACATTGGGAATGTACATCACGAATCTTTTGCTGGATTTCAAAGACGGTCTGCGTGGCATGGCTGCTCCTGGGGTTACGACCTATATGACTATAGTAAAAAAAATGGGCTTCTAACCACTAATCTATTCGGCACAAAGGGTAAACAGGAAAAGAGGAAAACGGTTGTTTTAGCTCTTAGCAGAATCAGAATAGATAGTATAATTGTTTCGATACGGCGGATGCTCTGAAAAGTTCCAGAGTTAGTCAGCACGCTGACAACAAGTATTGTGCAGCATGTGTGCCCTTGTCCTATGTCGTAGAAATACCTGGATCATGACACTTTTATTCCAGAAACTCGAAAATGGTTGCAAGATTTACAGCATTCCTCTGGAAAAACTATCACGACCGGAAAAGATGTTGTAGCGCAGGCATCTTGCCTGCCTGGTTTGGAACCTGTTCTTCCTAAACGCGCCCTATTCAGGCAAAGGGAGGGCTTGTCAGGGAAAGGGTCTTGCCGAGTCGGTATCAGAAAGGCGGGCCAAAGCCGTGCGTAATTCACCAACCAATTCTTCCATCGCCTGGTACCTTTTCTCCTTATTCTTGCTCAAGGCCCTGGAAACGATGTGGGTGAGCTGTTCCGGAATAGACGGATTCAGTTTGCGAACCGGCTCAGGCTCCTCGTTCAGGATGGCGTACAGCACGGAGAGCTCATAGTCCCCGTTAAACGGCAGTAGACCGGTAAACAATTCATACAAAACGACACCGAATGAAAAAACGTCCGTCCGGTGGTCTGTCTTGAGTCCACTGGCTTGTTCCGGCGACATGTAGCTCAGGGTGCCCAACGTGGTGCCCGAGCGGGTCAAGTGCATGTCCGGCGTGGTCATGGATTTCGCCAGCCCGAAGTCCATGATCTTGGCCTGATTGTCGTGCGTGATCAGGATGTTATCCGACTTCACGTCGCGGTGGACGATTTTTTTGCCATGCGCGTGCGCCAACCCTTCGGCCACCTGAATGGCGACGCCCACCTGTGCGTTCAAATCAGCGGCATGTTTTGCGCGCCAATCCCTCAGGTTGTGGCCGTCGACATATTCCATCGCAATGAATACGACGCCCTGGTCCTCCCCGATCTGGTAAATCGTGGTGATGTTCGGATGGTTCATCGCCGACGCTGCCCGCGCCTCCTGCAGAAAACGCTTCTTGAACTCGGGATCATCCATGAGCTGCGGCGAAAGCACCTTGAGCGCCACCAACCGGTCGAGCTGGACGTCCCGGCCTTTGAACACAATCCCCATGCCGCCGCGACCAAGCTTCTCCAAAATATCATGCTGCCCAAGCCGGTCATGCAGTTGAGGAATGGATGTCGACATCACACGGGAGGTCGGCGTTTTTCCCGTCGTGCCCGCACGCTTCAAGGTCGACTTGGTAAACAGCTTCTCCTTCTCGCGCTGCAACCACGTGCGGAAGAAAAAGTTGGCAACCTCATAATGCGCATTTCCTTTCTTGATGAATCCCAATTGGGATAGCTCATAGAGATGCTGTAACAACCGCTCGCTGAAGAGCTTTTGCAGGTCCAAAAGACTCAACCCCTCATTTTGCAGGATATAAAGCAGAATTTCCTTTTCTTTTGGTTCGAGACATTGAAAGTCGACCGAGAAAAAATGCGCCACCATCTCATCCGCACAGAGTTCTTCTGTCACGGCTTCGAGATCGTGGCTTTCGAACAAGCGCCGGCAAATCAATTGCATCAAATAGGGATGCTGATTGGTTTTTTTTATGATGTCGCTGACGACCGCTTCCGGGAAGTTTCCCAGGCCAATGAGCTGCCGGGCCTGGCTCTCGTCCAACGGTGTCAAGTAGACCGGCGGAACGAATCCGTAAAGAAACGGCGAGGTACTTGGGACCGAGCTACTCTCCAGCTTGCTCAGCCGCCTGGTGGCAGTCAGCACCGTGAGAATGTTCTCTCCCTGCTGTAAAATGCGACGGAGCTTCGGCAACGCTTCCGGGTTGTTGCGCTCAACATTTATCAGCTCCTCTGTTTCGTCACACAATAAAAGCAGGGTCAGATTCCTGTCCTTTGCACGCCGGCGAGCCGTACGCAGAATGCCGAAAACGTCCTGTTCTTCCAGGCCAGCGATATCAACACCGATGTCGGCGAACCGCTCCTCGGCGTCCTCGATGCTCTCCAAAAGCGACTCCTTCAGACCCTCTAAGTTCTGGCTGCCCTGCATGTCCCAAAACAGCGGGACGAACTTGTCGGCATACGGTCCTCTCGTTGAAAGTAGCTCGAGCTGTTTGAGAAGCGAGGTCTTACCCAGACGTCGGGTCCCCGCAACCCAGAGACAAGTACGCTCGCCGTCGAGGATTTCGCGAACAATCTTTTCGCGTCCAAAAAAAGACGGCCCGCGCACCCAGCTTCCCGCGACAAATGGATTCTTCATCTGTTATCTCATTTAGTCTAACCTATCCGGCCAGATATGTTGTCTCTCGTTGGTCGAAGGCCCGGGATGAAAATAAAATTTAAGCAAATTCAGCTCGATACGCAACAAGATTCTGACCTCATTTAAAGCTTGAAATTGAGCGACAAGCAGGTCA
>JBHHXT010000166.1:0-10870 GCA_046757165.1 bacterium
CCAGCCCGGGTTTGCCGAGTTGACGACCTCGATGCCAGGATTCAAAGAGAGCACCTTAGCCTGCGGGGATTATGATAACGACGGTTACCAGGATGTCGTGATCGCTGGCGTTACAACACCCGGTGTTCATACCGGGTTGTACAAGAATGTCTCCGCTGGCGGCGACTCCGGCGAAAGGGAATTCATCGATAGTGGCGTCCCCCTCAGCGGCGTGCGACGCGGTGCTGTCGCATTTGGCGACGTTGACAATGATGGCGACCTGGACATTCTGTTGTCGGGGTTGACCCGCGAAAATGAAGCCGTGACGGAGATTTTCGTCAATGACAACGGTTTCTTCCGTATGAGCACAGCGGCTCTGGACGGCGTGCGGGAGGCCTCGGTGGCGTGGGGAGACTATGATAATGATGGATGGTCGGATATCTTGATGGCGGGCCTGGACAACCTGGGCCAACCCGTGACGCGCCTCTACCGCAACCTGTATGGGACTGCGCACGAAATTCAATTCGCCCGAATCCGTCACACCCTGCCCGGTATTTCATCTGGCGCAGTCGCGTGGGGGGACTATGATCGAAACAAAGACGGGGTTGAGGACCTCGATATCTTGGTAACGGGCGCCGGCCAATCCGGTGGGGTGTCAAAAATATTCCGCAACAACAACCGAAGGAAGAGAAGCGCTCCTGCCGTTCCTGGCAAACTTTCAGCCAGGATCACGTTTGACGCTGCTGAGCTTCGCTGGGAGGCGCCGGACAGCACAATGAATTCCTACAATGTCCGAATCGGCGTCACCGCGGAGGGCGGTGAGATAAGCTCGGGAATGGCCAACCCGGTCGATGGGTTCCGCAAGATACCGGCCCGGGGCAATGTCAAAGGCAACACATTCTTGCAGGTGAATGGTCTGGAAAACCGAACTTACCATTGGACTGTGCAGGCGATCGACCCTGCCTTTGCCGGGAGTGCCTTTGCGCCTGAAAACGAGTTCGCCATTTGTGACAGCCTGATCGAGAAATTTGAGGTTGTGGATAGCACGGACGCCTCGCTCACTTTGGAGGTGAGCCTCGCTGTTCCTGCAGAGACCATAGCCATCAGATATGGTTCGGACAAAAGCAGCCTAACGGAGCTCCCAGTTCATTTGACCAACACCACCGGCGGTCTCGTCACCGTCCCGGGACTCGAACAAAACACGCGCTACTATTTCAAACTCAGAGTCAACGACAGGACGACTTTTGTTGATCTTTGCACGCTCGAATCTGCCCGAACCAGGGTAAGAGCCTGGTCGGAGGCATTCTCAGGGTCTGACAAAGTCAGAACAATAACCACCGATGACCGGTATACGCTCGTCGGCATCCCCTACGAAGCCGATGCCAACCGGATGAGTCTTGTCTTCCAACGTGAGCAGTACGATAAGACCAAACTGCGCGTATTTCGTGTCAACAAGAGCGCCGATGGTTACGAAGAACTGCAGGCAGACTGGCAAAATGAAACCCTGAAGCCCGGTTATTCTTACCTGGTCAGCTCCCGGGCCAGACTGGCAATCGATGCTGGCGTCGGCAATTCAGTAGAAGACAGGCCTTTTGTCCCTGTGCGTGTCAACCACGATCCCAGGGTTCCCGGGCCCGTCTGGTTCATGATGGCAAACCCATTCTCGACCGACATGCCGATCACGCAGATTCTTGACTCGGATTTGCTTGCACAGGAGAACGTGTTTAGATTTGATTCCGGGCGCAGGTCCGATCCGTGGCAAATCGTGGAGGATGGCGTTGTTCGCGCTTATGGCGCGTACCTGATCTGTCTGAAAACGGGAGGGGACATTCTAATCCGCAATGCTCCCGAGGGCCAGCGTTCAGAAGTGAAGAAGCGTACGCAGCATGATCTCTGGAAGGTGAAGCTCAACCTGCAGGATAATGCAGGCAGACCACACCTGCTTTATGCTGGTAGCCACGAAGAGGCATCGATGAGCAGGGACTTCTATGACATCCTCGCGCCGCCGCCCTGGAACAGAAGCGTTGACGCCTATTTTCTAAACGACTCCTTGCCAGGCGGTTACTTTATCGGGGATTTCCGCCCCCCTGGCCAGCCCTACTACGGATTTCGATTCTTCATCTCAGCTCATGGCGAGGGGCCGTTCCAGTTGGCAATCGAACCTGAGGGCCTGCCGGTCAATTTTGACATCCTGCTCGTAGATGAAACCAACAACGTGGCCGTGGACCCGGGCCAGGTTTTTTTCCACGAAATCGACAACACCTTCAAGATGGTGGTTGCCAGACAAGAGGAGATCGCGAAACAAAAACAAACCCTGAAGGTCATCCCCGAGCACTTTCAGGTTCATCAAAACTTTCCGAATCCTTTCAACGCCTCAACCTTCATCTCTTACGACCTGCCTGCGTACACCCGGGTCAGCGTCGCCATTTACAACGTGTTGGGCCAGAAGGTGCGGAGCCTGGTCAGCAACCAGGTACAAATCGGCAGCCAGCAGGTGATTTGGGATGGCCACGATGATTCCCGCATGCCGGTGGCGAGCGGTATTTATGTCGTCCGCATCGCCTCCGAGTTTGGCACCCTTGCCCGCAAGATGTCCCTGCTGCGCTGAGCTGAGGGTATTCGGCCGCCGCCGCCCGGCTGCTTTTTCTCCAGGCCAATCCTCGCGTGAAACAATTTGCTCCTCAACAGCGTTAACGTGATTGCTTGCTTCTATCCAAATAAGTCAGAGTAGTCCTGTTTTTGAGAACATCATCCGGAGGATCTGCCCATGAAATCCTTATTTATGTGGAGTAGTCTATTCATGCTAATCGCAGCAGGAGGCGCCATGACCAACGACGACAGCGGAGCGTCCAAGATTTTTCCCTACCGCTATGAAATGAAAGACCTGGCCAACGGATTGCGCGTGATCGTGATCCCCACCGACTATCCGAACATCGTCGCGCTGCAAATTCCGGTGCAGACCGGCTCGCGCAACGAGGTGGAACCGGGCAAGTCCGGGTTTGCGCACTTCTTCGAGCACATGATGTTTCGCGGCACCGAAAAGTACCCGGCGCACGTCTACAACGAGATTTTGAAGAATGCAGGTGCCGACCAGAACGCTTACACCAGCGATGACCTGACCAACTACCACATCACATTTTCGAAGGAGGACCTGGAAAAGGTGCTCGAGCTGGAGGCGGACCGGTTTCAACATTTGAAGTACTCGGAAGCGGATTTCAAGACTGAGGCCAAAGCGGTCCTGGGGGAGTACAATAAAAACTCGGTCAACCCGGTGCGCAAGTTCATCGAAGTGCAAAGAAACGCCGCCTTCAGGAAACACACCTATAAACACACCACCATGGGATTTCTTGAAGACATCGAGGACATGCCCAATCAATACGAGTACAGTCTGAAGTTCTTCGACCGTTACTACCGGCCGGACAAGGTGGTCATCATTCTGGCGGGAGATGTTCAGCCGGACCATGCGTTTCGCCTGGTGGAGAAGTACTGGGGCGACTGGCAACCCGGCGACTTCACCGCAGAGATACCGGCGGAGCCGGAGCCGGACGGCCCGGTCTATGAGCACGTGGACTGGCAGACACCGACGCTGCCCTGGATAACCGTCGCCTTTCACGGCCCGGCCTTTTCGGAGAGGGAGATTGACATGGCCACCATGGATGTCATCGCCGAGGTGGCTTTTTCCCGCAGCTCGCCGCTCTATCAAAAACTGGTCGTCAAAGAGCAGAAGGTCGACCAGTTGTGGAGCTACTTCCCCGATCGCACCGACCCCTATTTGCTCACCGTCACGGCCCGGGTCAAGAATGTGGACGACCTCTGGGGGGTTCGAGATGAAATTCTGAAAACGTTCGCCGATTTGCGCACAGAAAGGGTCGCCAGCAAACGGCTGGCCGATATCAAAGCCAATCTCAAGTACTCCTTCGCCAACAGCATGGACAACTCCGAAGCCATCGCCAGCGCTCTGGTGCAGTATGTGGCCCGCACACGAGATCCAGAGACCCTAAACCGGGTGTATCGACTCTATGACACCATCACGCCAGCGCACGTCAACGAGAAAGCGAACCAGTATTTTACGGACAAGCGGTTGGTGGTGGTCTCACTATCCCATGGACCCTTGCCGCAGGTCGCGAGCCTGAGCGGATCGATCGATGAGTTGGTGCAAGCGGAGAAGGTCGCCCCGGCCGATATTGCCACGGTCTTGCAACGAAGCGACTCCCCGCTGGTCAACTTTAGAATTCTGTTCAACATCGGCGCCGCCAGCGACCCTGAGGGCAAGGAAGGTCTGGCGCAGTTGACCGCCGCGATGGTCACCGATGCGAGCAGCCAGGCCATGAAGTACGAGGAAATACAAAAAGCGCTCTACCCCATGGCCGCGTCTTTCGGAAATCAGGTCGACAAAGAGATGACCGTCTTCCGGGGCACGACTCACCGGGACAATCTCAGTGCTTACTATGAGATTGTCTCACAGCAACTGCTCAACCCGGCCTGGGACGAGGCCGATTTCAGGCGCGTCAAGACCAATTTGATCAACGCCATCAAAGTGAACCTGCGACAGAACAATGATGAAGAGCTTGGCAAAGAAGTGTTGTACGAGTTCATCTACCGGAACCACCCGTACGGCCATCTCACCCTCGGCCACGTCAGTGCGCTCCAGAATCTGACCCTGGCGGACGTAAAGGCGTTTCATGGCACCCACTACACCCGTGCGAATGTGGTGCTGGGGCTGGCGGGCAGTTTTTCAGATGACTTCCTGACGAAGGTGAAAAAAGATTTGAGTCAGCTCCCCGAAGGTGAGCGCGCAGACCTGTCGCTCCCCATGCCGGCACAGATCGATGGCCTGCACGCGGAGATCATTCAAAAGGAAACCCGCTCTACTGCGGTCTCGTTTGGCTTTCCGATCGAGGTGACTCGCAGCCATGAAGATTTTGCGGCGCTGTGGCTGGCGCGCTCCTATCTTGGCGAGCACCGCTCGACCAACAGCCATCTGTTCCAGCGCATTCGCGAGATCCGCGGCATGAACTACGGGGACTACGCCTACATCGAGTACTTCCCGCGCGGCATGTTTCAGTTTCACCCGGACCCGAACCTGGGACGGCAGCAGCAGATCTTCCAGGTCTGGATTCGGCCGGTTGAGACCATTGAAAATGCCCATTTCGCCACCCGCGTGGCCATGTTCGAGCTCAACAAGCTGATCTCCGAGGGCATGACGGAGGAGGATTTCGAAGCGACCCGGAACTACCTGCTCAAGTTCATCAACATCCTGACCAGAACACAGGACCGGCAGCTTGGCTATGCCCTGGATGGTCGCTACTACAACATGGGCGAGTTCACCCAAACCCTCGCCCCGAACCTCGAAAAACTGACAGTCGATGAAGTCAACCGTGTGATCAAAAAGCACCTTCAGACCCGGAACGTGAAGTTCGTTTTCATCACCAAAGATGCAGAGGGGCTGAAGAACCGCCTGGCAAGCAATGCGACTTCTGTCTTGCACTACCAGTCCGAAAAACCCGAAGAGCTGCTGGCCGAGGACAAGATTATTCAGGACTACAAGCTGGATTTCCAGTCGGACAAAGTGCGGATTCGGCCCCTGGATGAGGTGTTCCTGGACTGAGCGGCTTGCGAAGATTCGAAGCCTGGGCTGGTTCCCACGCTCTGCGTGCGGAACCAGTATTTGACGCTCCGCGTCAAGTAACGTGACGCAGAGCGTCAAACCCGGGGTTCCAACGCAAATCCCCCTAAATCCCCCTTTACGAAAGGGGGACTTTCCGCGCCCTTCGGGCACGGCGCTGCTTTGCTCAAACACGACTGGAAGAAACGATGGCCCCGAACCTGACAAAGCTGGAAGCCGATCTGTTCAAGAGATTTGACTGGTTCCCATGCTCCGCGTGGGAACCAGTATTTGACGCTCCGCGTGGGAACCAGTATTTGACGCTCCGCGTCAAGTAACGAGACGCAGAGCGTCAAACCCCAGGGGTTCCAACGCAGAGCGTTGGAACCAGACTACCAGACTGGCTCGTATACGACAGGGGGACTTATCGCGCCCATTCGGGCACGGCGCAGCTTTGCTCAAACACAACTCGAAGAAAATGATGGACCAAAGCCTGACGACCCTGGAAACCGACCTGTGCAAGAGATTTGGCCCTGAACGCGTTCTCAACAACGAGCCGCTGGCCAGGCACTGCAACTGGCGCGTCGGCGGGCCCGCAGACCTGTTCCTGCGGGTGCACACCGCGGGGGAATTGATCGCGGCTGTGCAAGCGGCGCAGGAACGGACCGTACCGTTTACCCTTCTCGGATTCGGCGCCAATGTCCTGGTGTCAGACAAAGGCGTGCGCGGCCTGGTCATCTTGAACCGGGCCCATCGCATTGACTTCCTGGCAGACGCCGTGATTGAAACCGATTCAGGAACCAACCTCGCAGTGCTCGCCAAGGAAGCGGCCAAGAACGGTGTCGGCGGTCTCGAGTTCCTGGTCGGCATCCCGGGAACGGTGGGCGCCGCCGTCGCCGGCAACGCCGGGACGCGCACGGAGTGGATCAGCGCCATCGTTGTCAGTGCTCTGGTGCTGGCAAAAGACGGGGGCACCAGGTGGCTGAGCCCGTCGGACCTCGCCTTTTCCTACCGCAACAGCGTGCTGAAGCAGAGCGGTGAAACGGTGGTGACCGCCAGGCTGAAAGGCACTCCAGATAGTCCAGAAAATATTGAACAGAAAATGGCCGACCACCTGCAAGTCCGCAAACACCAGCCGACCGGGCCCAGCACCGGGTCTGTCTTTGCCAATCCCGAAGGAGATTTCGCCGGCAGGCTGATCGAGGCCTGCGGGTTGAACGGGATTCAAATCGGCGGCGCCCGAGTTTCCGAAAAGCACGCGAACTTCATTCTTAATGTTAGCGATGCCAAAGCCACCGACATGAAGAAAGTCATCGATCATATCAAAGTAGAAGTGGAGAAGCGGTTTGGCGTGAAATTAGAAGAAGAAATCCGCTATCTCGGAGAGTGGTAGGGCCCTACGCATTCGTCGCTCATCCTGTCCCGAAACAAGAAAGCGCCGATATCTCTCTCTGTCGCCGTGCAAGCTTTTTCAAAAAGAGAAATATCGACGCAAGTATTCCTTTTACACTCCTTCGCAACATTTATTCCCAACAAACAGATATTCTGACCAAACCCATCGACTTTGCGGCGCTGACGTCCGCGCCTATATCCGCGGGCAGTTGGAAGCGGAGTACGCTATCCTGGAAGTTGCGGATGGCGAGGCGGGCATTGCCCAGGCGATCGAAGCCATTCCGGATCTGGTGATCAGCGTGTCATGATGCCGAAAAAAGACGGCTATGAAGTCTGTCGTACCCTGAAAACCGACGCCGATGCGTATGTGCTGAAGCCTTTTCGGCAGAAAGAGCTGGCTGTGCGGGTGCGCAAGCTCATCGAGCTACGCCGGAAACTGCGCCAGCGCTACAGCACTGCCACCGTTATCAAGCCCGCTGAAGTCGAAGCCAACCTGGGCGAAGAGGAATTCAGCGTCGAAACCCTGGCTGGCCAGGCGGCGATGAGCCTCCCCCAGCTCAACCGCAAGCTCAACGCCCTGATCGGCCAGCCAGCCGGCCAGATGCTCCGCTCCATGCGCTTGCAGCGCGCCGCCGATTTGCTGGCGAAGAAATCCGGCAATGTTGCTGAAATCTGCTACGTGGTCGGCTTCAGCGATCAGGCCAATTTCACCCGCAGTCAAAAAGCAGTTTGGGTGCTCGCCTTTGGAGTATCAAAAGACCCACCAGGAATGACAGAAAGATGGAGGACAGAAAAATGTTTGCCTCACCTTGGTAATTAAACCTTGACTTACGCGGGCGGCATTAGTAATTTTGAAAAAGAAGAAAATCGTTTGGAAAAATGAAGACACTTCACAACATCGAAGTTAATCCTTCTTTACTTTGGGATCAGGATTTCACGCCTGACAAGTATATGGATGAAGTTTTTTTCATCTGGTACCTCGGCCGGTTGCTGGAACGCGGCACGGCTGAAGAAGTCAAGAAAATATCCAAAGCCGTCGTTGCACGCTACCTGGATCGTCTGAGAATCTCCCGCCCGGTACGCCGCTTTTGGCAGTGGTACCTCGAGAATGAGTAATCTTTCGCCTATTGGCATAGAAGATATGGACATCCTTACCGAATTGCAAAGACGA
Source organism: bacterium (assembly GCA_046757165.1). Lineage (GTDB taxonomy): Bacteria > Zhuqueibacterota > Zhuqueibacteria > Oceanimicrobiales > Oceanimicrobiaceae > JBHHXT01. Next base: position 8,148 of record JBHHXT010000166.1, read on the forward strand.
TTTCTTTCCGAGATCGCGAAGTCCGACCTGCGCGAAAGTTTCTTCTTGACCGGAGGAACAGCACTGAGCGCATTTTTTCTCGAGCATCGTTTGTCAGAAGACCTTGATTTCTTCACAGAGGAGCCCGAACGGGTTCAACATGCGCTGCCTGTACTCGAAGGTATCAGCAAACGCCTCGGTCTAAGCCTTGAAGTACGCCGTCAATTTCGAACATTCCTGGAGGTTCATATTCACGGGCAGAATGAGCAAACGATTAAGTGTGATTTTGCCCAGGACTCGCCGTATCGTTTGCAGCCGAAAATCGTGCAAGCTGAGTTTGATATTTTCACGGATAATGCATTGGATATTTCCTGCAACAAGCTTTCTGCCCTTTTTGATCGTGCCGAGATCAAGGATTTCGTGGACATCTTTTTTATCGATAAAGAACTGTTTCCTTTTTCCGAGCTTCTCGCTAAGGCAAAACGAAAGCACGTGGGTCTGGATAACTATTGGCTTGCCGTAGCCATGATGAAGGTTGAGGAGCTCGGTCCGCTGCCGCGGATGCTCAAACCGCTGGTTGTGGATGAATTGATCGAGTTCTTTCATTCGGCTGCAAAAACTTTGATGAAGTAGCCTTCTCTTCCGCCATTCACTGAAATAACATCTACTCATGTCTGCTACGCGGCCGGCTTCTGATGGCCATGACGTCCCCGACACTTTCGAGGTGCCGGGGACGTTGGAATCCGGGCTCCCAGCTCAACCGCAAGCTTCAACGCCCTGGCCGGCCAGCCCACCGGTCAGATGCTCCGCTCCATGCGCTTGCAGCACGCCGCCGATTTGCTCGCCATCTGATTATCAAAAAACCCACCAGGAATAAGTCCCGATCCGAAAACCCTGGCAGGATTCACTTTATGACATTCGGCATGCGGCGGCCAGTCTGTCCACTGAATCATGAATACCGGTTTTGTCTATCATCTCCCGGTTCGCCAGGGTCGATGTTTTTGAAGTCAAATACAAGCACCTCGCCACTCATTGCACGAGCAGCGCCAAGTAGTCATCCATTCGACCGGCAAGGAAATAGGGCAAGTTCAGCAATCGATAGCGCTTTCCTGCGGGCGTTTTTGCATCCGTGATTTCAAAATGGCCTTTGTACAAGCGCACCGCATAAGCATGCGGCGCCGCATCGATAAACTGGTGCAGGGATCGCAGCGTGCCGGTTTTGCCGGATTTGACTTCGACAGGAATGGCTAGATTCTGAAACGGCACCACAACATCGACCTCGGCATTCGATTGACTGCGTTCACGCACCCAGAACAGCATCTTTTTGTTGTGCGTGGCGTCGTATGCAATAAGCTCCTGGCGGACGATGTGCTCCGCGATTCGCCCCCGGTAAAAAGCGTGGAGATCGTCAAACCGGAAAAATTGCGGCTGTAAGCCGACAAAATGGTTCAGCAGGCCGGTATCGACAAATTGCAGCAGCGGGGACTTTTTGAGATCAGCGAGAAGCGGTATTTCTACAGCGGTGGATGGATAAATGAGGTAAAGCAGCATGGCTCTTTCAATCATTCGCAACGCTTCGCCCACCTCGCGCGAGCGGTAGTTGGAGCGGCCGAAACCTTGAAATTTGATCCGTTTCCCCGCTTCATAAGGCACGGACTCTATGCAATGTCGCAGAATCAAACGCATAGTCGGGTTGCGTCCGTACTTGTCGGCATCGTCGAGAAAGCTGGTGAGCAGCGACTCATAACAGGATTGCAATGAAGCCAGGTCTCTGCGGGCGATATATTTTCGGACGATCTCCGGCATGCCGCCAATCATGGTATATTGATGGAACAATTCGAAGAGTCGCGTCGTCGCAAAGGTTTTGACCGGTGTGGCGCGATAGACGGGCAGGAGCTGCGTTTCATCACTCGCCTGCAGGAATTCCTCGAATGTCAGCGGGTACATGTAAGCGTACTGGACGCGACCGACCGGAAAACTGAGCCGGCTTCTATCGAGGGCGTGCTCCAGGAGTGAGCCTGCGGCGATAACATACAGGTCCTTCCGCTGTTCGTAAAAGTAGCGCAGCATCTTGATCGCCACCGGCGCGTTTTGAATCTCGTCGATGAAAATGAGCGTCTTGCCAGGCTTCAGCTCGACATTCTTGAGCGCCGTGATGGCTTCAATCAGCACGTCAATAGAGAATTCTTCGGAAAAAATATCGCGGTCGCGCTTCAGCTCGAGGTTGAGGGTGACATGATTTTCGAACTGCTCGGAAAACATATTCACCGCTGTTGTTTTGCCGACTTGCCTGGCGCCTCGCAAGACGAGTGGCTTGCGAGCAGAAGCGGCTTTCCAGTTGTTCAATGTCTCGATGATTGTGCGATAAAACATGATGTCCTCATATTTTTTCTAATATAGCAGGTTTTGCTATAAAATCAATCATATTCGTGACACTATTTGTAATAAAGTACAGGTAATTTGAGCGTCTCCCAGCTCAAACCGCAAGCGCAACATAAACAGTATCCATCCGGTTTTCAATGGTCCCTCTGGAGCCATTAGTCAATATAATGCCAGCGGTGCTTTGGGATTTTTTACGAACATTGCCGGCGCAACAGTGCTTGCCCGGGACGCCAGCGGTAATGCAACATGCGCCTTCCAAGATCCAAATCCGTTCTATTCATTTGCAGCTCCGCCGCGCCATGAAACATCTTGTTAGCAGTAATAAAGTAAAGCACTCATAATAAAGAATAAGTGGGTAAACT
>JBHHXT010000167.1:0-10855 GCA_046757165.1 bacterium
CCTCCCTGGAGGGGACAGGTTCAGACTCGTTCAGAGTCTGAACCAGGGGTGGGTCCACCTAGCCTGCCGTTTTCGCCAGGCCGGGATTTCAACGCACAGCACTACACATGCTCAGCCACCCTTTCCCGTGACCGGCTCGTGATGAGCTGAGCGTAAAGCTTGCGGTACTTGCGCAACAGCTCGCTGCGATCGTAGTATCTCGCCACGCGCTGCTTCCCGACTTCCGCCATGGTTTCCCGCAGCTCGCGACTGCGCCAGATTTTGATGATCGCCTGCGCGATTTCCTCGGTATTGGTGATCCCGGCGATCAGGCCGCTTTTGCCGAGCGCCACGTCCTCCGGTGCGCTGCCGTAGAGCATTTCACGGCAGGCGCCAACATCGGTTGCGACCACAGGAATGCCGAGACAGTTGGCTTCCAGGATGACGAGCGGTTGCGCCTCACTGATGCTGGTCAACACCAGGATATCCAGCTTCGGATAATAGACCTTGACATCTATCTTCCCGGTGAAGGTGATAATGCTCTGCAGGCCCAGGAATTCACACAGCCGGACGCATTCGTCATAGTAGGCCGGCTCTTCGTCTGTCGGGCCCATGATGTAGACTTTGAGCTTTCGGACATTGGCGGCGACGCTTTTGCACGCCCGGATGAAGGTCTTGACATCCTTGATGTGCACCACCCGCGCCATCAGCCCGATGACCAGTTGTTCCGGGTCCTTGTTCGCGTCGCGCTGCAGGCGCTGAAATTGTGCGACATCGATGGCGTTTGGGATGATGGCCAGCCTGTCCCTGGGCGCCCCCTCCTCGATCTGGTAAGCCTGATTGCTCTTGAAAAGCGTGATAATCCTGTCGCTGGAGTGGTAACAGATGTGGCTCAGGGTGGCAAACATCTGGTTCCACAGCTCCCGGAACCGGCTCTGCGACCGCTGGACCCGCAAGCGCTGGTCCTCCTTTTCATAGATCCAATCGACGCGGCTGATTTCGAGTCGCCGCTCCCGGGTGTAGATGCCGTGCTCGGTCAGCAGCACGGGGCGCTGGTGTTTCAACTTCGCGACCGCTGCCAGAAGTCCGGCATAGCCGGTCGACAGCGTGTGATAGAGGGCCGAGTGTGGCAGTTCTGTGCTGAGTATCTTGAAAATGGGCAGGTGGATGAATCTGCATGTCCAGAAGTAGTCGATAAAGGATTCCTCGTGCGCTTTTTCCTGATAAAGCGTTTCCAAAACGCTCCAGGCTTTGTGCGTGTTGAGAATTTGGTTTGGCGCAATGCCGCGCGTGGCCGGGTCGAAGAATTGCCGGTAAAGGGCCTCGAAATGCGTGAGCTTGTCTGATGCGGCCGGACAGTGGTGAAAATCGAGCACCTCGGTCCAGGCTTCCTTCGCCAGCTTGCCCTGGCGGGAATGGGGCAGCTCGAAATCGTGCAGGTAGATATGACGAATTTCCTTGACGTTGGATGGCAAGGTGTACCGTTGCTGCAGGTGGCTCTTGCGGTTGGAGAGAATAACCGCCAGAGAAAAGGTCAGCTCAGGCAACCCGGTCAGCAATTGGTGTACCCAGGCGGCGACGCCACCGGTGACATAAGGATAGGTTCCTTCCACGATTAAGCAAACGTCGGTTTCGGGCTGCGCCAACCGGTCAGGGTGCAATGAATTTCGATGGTCTGGATTCGAGAATTTCATGGTGACTTATGATTTGAGATTTGCCGCGTCTGTCACCCGGGTTCGGATGTTTCCTCGCACCACCAGCTTGTCACCGGCCGCAGATTTTCCGGCAGATTTGCAAACGAATGAACCCTGCGGCAGACCGCTGCTGCCTCGCCGTACTCACCGGCTTCATAATGTGCCTCTGCCAGCCATAGATGCGGCGAAGGGTTTCCGCCAGCCAGTCCGACCGCCGTGGACAGGACTCGTTTTGCTTTTTCAATATCGCCCGCGGCCAGCAGCGAGCGGCCATATTCAAACACGGCCTGCGGGTGCTTCGGATTCGCGATCAGAAAGGAGCGGTACTCTTTGACGGCCAGTTTGTTATAGTAGCGCTGGCTCTCCTCATCGAGCACGCCCAGATAACAGTACAGATCATACATGCGCGCCAGTTGCAAGCGGCTGTCCGAATCGCTGGCGCGGTCAGCCAACCGCCCACGCAGCCAGTCGATCTTCTGCACGATTTTGTTTTCCAGCTCGATGAGCGCGGTGGCTGCCAGCAGCCGTGTGTCGGAGGTGGCCTCCCTGACCACCTGGCGCAAAATCGCCACCGACTCCCGCGTCACCAGCTTCGAGAGCTTGTTGATCGCGTTCTCCTCGAGCTGCCGGTCGTTCGATTTGAGCACATCCCGGAATGCCTGCAAATCGAGCGCGTCCAACTGGATCTCGCTGACATCGGGGCGCGCGCTTCCCAGCCGAATCTTGGTGCTATCAGACACCAGCGCTTCTTCAATTTCAAAATAGGGCGTGGGCTGCAGCCGCACCCGGTTCATGGCCACGATGACCAGATTGAGCCCGGCCAGACCATATCCGGGTAAAACCAGCGCCAGGAAAAACGCGATGGTGACGAAATTCTCATCGGCTTGAAAGTCATAGAGATGGAGCCGCTTGCACAGCTTGATGGCCAGGCAGACCATGACAACGTGGCCGGCGAGCGCAACGAGTTTGAGCCAACCGCTGAGCGCCGCCAGGCCGTAAGCAGCCAGACCATCCCCGACCAGGACCAGAAGTAGAAGCAGTTGGGTCATCGGATTTGCCGTGAAGCTCCTGTCACTAATTCTGTCGCATGATGTTCAGCAGATATTCGATGTCGTCGAACATTTGGGTTTCCCGCAATTTCTCGTCCATTCTCAGCCGCTCTTCGGCTGTTTTGACCATGGTTTCGTAGGACCCTTCCGAGAGCTGCAGCGTGCTGACGCCTGTGCGGAATTGCAGCACCTCCTCCTGTGTTTCAAATGGCTTGAGCTCGTAGTTGTGAACTTCCGTGGCGATGCGGTCGATGATCGTGTCGCAGTCCTCGCTGTTCTGGCCGGGCAGGATGATCGCGAACGTGCTGTCGCGCTTGTATTTCGCAACGATATCCGTGTCCCGGAAGATATGGGAAAAAATCCAGTTGAGCACCGTCAGGATGTTTTTCTGCTCCGACGCTTTCATTTTCTCAAAGTGTTCGATCTCCAAAAGCAGCAACGAAAGCGCAGTTTGGAACCGTCTGGCGCGTGCGATTTCATAGCTGAGCCGCTTCTGGAAATAGAGGTAGTTGTACGCTCCGGTGATCTCATCAGCGACGTTCCTGTCCTTGAAGTGCTGGAACTGCATCGCCTGTTCGACGGCGATGGAGACCCACTGCGCCAGGGTCTCGAATACTTTGACGGAATTGGCTGTAAAATCAAAAAACGGAATGCGCTCGACGTTAATGACACCGACCAGCGACTCATCTTTGCGCAGGATAGGCGCACACATGATCAGACGCTGGCCATTGAACCTGGCCATCTCTGCGGTGCCCGTGCCGCGGTTGATCGCGACCATCTTCTTGCGCTCCACGACCTCGCCCACCATGCCTTCTGCAAGGTCGAGCTCATCGGGCAAGCTCCCGGTTGACGACCAGCCCTTGCGCACGGCCAACTTCAGTTTGTTGTCGCGCAGCAAATAGACCGAAGCACATGTGACATTCAACTGCTCCTTCAGGATTTCTGGAATCTTCTCGTAAAGCTGTTGCGGGTCCGACTGGTCCAACTTGGTGAGCTGCTCGAACAGACTGACCATGGTGGTCGATTGCAGCGCAATGCGCTTCTCCAGCTCCCACTTGGAGCTGGTCAGGGCTTGATGTTCGGTCGTCAGGTGCTCATGGTTTTCACGCGTGGCGTCAAAGGTTTCCTGGAGTCGCTGGTACCGCTTCTTGTAGTGGCTTCGAATCTCGCCCACCAGTCCGCCCACGAGCAGAAAGAAAAACGGCAGGGTGTAGGGGCCATGCGGAAAGGAAAAGGTAGTGAAGTCCACAACGCCGGCTCGTGCGGCAAGAACAATGTACGCCAGGGCCGCGACACCGCCGGCAAACACGCCCTGCACCAAACCATAGCGGCACGCCAGCAGCAAGACCACGATCCAAAAAGGATGCGGATGCACCCCGACAAACGCGCCCGATTTCTTCACCACGTAGAGGTCGATGGCCGCCAGAAGGACCAAACCGACAAGGGTTTCCACGATGAAATAGAATTTGCGCAGCATAACGTCCTAAGCCTTTCCACCTTCGCCGGATCGCCCGCGCACATCCTGCGGGGGACCAACGAGTCAATAAAAGTAATAAAAATCCACCGATAGCGTCCGCGCGTCCTCACGTCCGGTAAACGAGTTCAGACTTCCAAAAGCGAACAACGAACGCAACCGGAGATGCTTCAACAAATGGTACTCCAGCAGCACTCTGCCGTAGTACAACGTCGTGTTCTGGCTCACGTCAACCCCCAGACTGCCGCCGAGCTCGTAGTAGAGCCGGGGCGTGAGCTGCTGGGTGAGCACGGCTCCCAGATAATGAATGCTTTCCCGCTCAGGAATGGCAATGATGTCTCTGCCAGCCCCGGTGCGGTAATTGAAATTCAGATGATAGAACTGATAGTAGGTGAACAAACTCGGCCTGGAAGGCCACTGATACCCCACCTGTGCATGCACCCGCGTCGCATCACTAAAATGTGTCTTCTCCCCGACAGCGTGCCGTTCAAACGACAAGCGGTTCCACAGCAAGATGTTCTTCAGCAGCGCCAGGTTGACGTCGGATTGCACGCTGGAGACCCTGCCGTCAAAGAAAGCGGGAAGCAATGGGTCATCCCACCGCCGGTTCAGAGCCACGCTGAGCCCTACGGAGTTGCGCGCATCAAACTGCCACAACAGGTTGCTCTGCCCGGCGATGCGCCACTTGCCGTCGTGCAGGCGCACGTTGCCGGCCGCCTGCGCCCGCAGCTTCGCGCCGGAGCTCGACACGCCGGCCCCGAGGTCGAGGTAGGTTTCTTCCCCGTACTGGTTGTCTTTGGCAGAATAGCGCTGCTGACTAAGGAAGAGCTGGAGAGTGAGCAGCGATGAGTGCGCTTTGCTCAGCACGAAGCTCGCCGCCTGTTTCAGCAGATTGCCCGATTGCTGCTCGCTCTGGTACTCCGCAGCGACGGCCTCGCTCTGTTCCCGCCGCAGCTCGATCAGCCGGGCCTGCGCCGGCCAATAGGCCGGTTGGCTGTCGACAATCTGGCGCAATCTTCTGGTTCCGCTCACCCAGTCACCGGTCAGCAGCTCTGTTTCAGCCAGATCGAGACTCAGAAACATGTCATCCGGATTCAGCACGGACAGGTGCCGGAATGCCTTCAGCGCACCAGGGTAGTCGCCCTGAGCAACCAATATCCGGGCTCGCAGCCGCAGGGCGTCGAAGGAGAGCGGTGCCTTGTTGAGAATCTCGTCAAGCCGGGCCAGACTTTCGTCGTAATCTTTGAGCACGAACAGTCCGTGCGCAACCTCCAGCCGCAAAGCATCATCCCGCGGGTGCGAGGTGAGCAGGCTGTCATACACATGAATGGCCTCGTCGTGGTGTCCGAGATAGGCCAGCAGGCCTGCTTGCATGATCGCGCTCTCTTTTGCCGGCGGCTGCGTTCTCAACACCGCCAGGGCATGCTGAAATTCCTTTTCCGCCGCCGGTCTCCTGCCAGCTTCCGCCAGCACGATGCCAAGCTGGTAGCGCGTGTAGGCATCATTCGGATAGTGCTCGTGGTAGGCTCGAAACGCTTTCTTTGCCAGCTCGGGTTGATTGCTCCAGGCCCGGGCCAGGGCGAGCATGCGCAGACTCAGACTGTCTGCCGGCGTTGCCCGCAAGACCTGTTGTAAATAGGGCACGGCCTGCGTGTGAAACCCCCGCTGAAAGTAGAATTGGGCGGTCTGCCGGGCAACAGGTGTCTCCTCGCCTTGCGCTGAGTTGATTTCATCGATCAGCCGGTGCATGTTTTCATAATCCCGCTCTTGCCAGAACAGGGAGGCGTATTGGAATTTCAGCGCCACATTATCCGGCTCCACACGCAACAGTTGCTCACACAGGTCGCGCGCGGCCTGGAGGTTGTGCGTTCGCAGGTAAAGCGGAAGCAGCAATTTCTGGTAAGGCAGCTTTGTGGCGGAAAGCGCAACAAGCCGTTCGTAGACAGAGATGCTTTCGCGTAACTGCTCTTGCTGCTCGAGTACGCCGGCGGCAAACTCGAGGAAAGGCGGGTCGTCCGGGCTGTACTTTTCCACCCCTTGCCTGATCAGGTGCAGCGCCCGGTCAGTCGCTCCTGTTGCCAGGTAGAGGGTGGCCAAATGGATGCGGCTCTCCGGGTCCCGCGGGGTCTCGGCCAGCACCGCTTCATATTGCTGCATGGCCTGCTCGAATCGCCTGGCGTGCACAAGCAGCGTGGCGTACTCCTTGCGATTTTCCACAGGAAGCCGGTGATCTTCGAGGCGTTTCGCGTACAAGTCGAGCAGTTTCGGGTATTCTTGCCGCTCGATATAGGCGGTGCGAAGCTCCTGCATCGCGGCCTCTTCGTAGGGCGGTGTCTGCAACAATTTCGCGAAGGTTTCGGCTGCCAGGTCCGGCTCGAGCATGTCCTTGTACAAGTAGGCAAGCTCCTCGAGATAGCGCGGCTGCTCCGGATGGTCTTTGATCAAAACTTGCAGCTCGGCGGCGGCCTCGTCGGTCAGGCCCTGGGCGAGATAGAGCTGGCAGAGGGTGTGGCGCAGCGTGCTGTCTTGCGGCTCGTAGTGCAGCTTGAGCTTGAAATAGTCGACCGCCTTTTCAGGGTAGGTGTCTTGCGTCAGCTCGACCAATCTGTCAAAATAGGCCTCGTTCAGGACATGGTCAAAAAACAGCCGTTCATAGTGCGGCAGGCCACGCTCATAGTTGTGCTGCGACAGGTACACTTCGGCCAGCTTTTGCCGGATGGCTTCGTTGCCGGGGCTGATTTGCAGCACGCGTTCGTATTCGACCGCCGCAAACTCCGGTTGGTCGAGTTGCAAGTAGACGTTGCCGAGCTGCTCGTGTGCCCGCGCATTTTCCGGCTGCAGCTCCAGCAGCTTGTCGAGGAACCCTTTTGCGGCTGCAAAATCCCTCGAGGTCAGGCTCAGCCCGACAACCTTTTGCATCAACGTGGTGTCATGGGGACGGTCTGTCAGCAATTCCTTGAACAGCCCGATCGCCTTTTCTGTTTGATGATTCCATTGGTAAGCCTCGGCCAATTTCTCGCGATAAGCCGGATTGTGTGGCAGCAGCACAACCAGCCGCTCCAGGGTTTTGACGGTTTTCCCCCGGTCGCCCAGTTGCGAGTAAATATCCGCCATTTGATTGAGCAGCGCAGGCTCGCTGATCTGCTCAATGCCGATGGCCTCGATTTCGGCTACGGCCCTCGCCAGCTCCCCTTTGAGAATGAACAACTGGCTCAGGTGCAGGCGCACGTCATCTCGCAAGGGCTCCTGCGCCAACAGCGCGCGGTCCGCGGCGATGGCCTCGTCCACTTTTCCGGACTTGCTCAGCAGGTCCGCCAGACGCAAGTCCGACGGGAAAATAAGGATACAGGCGAGAATCACCGCCGTCACGAACACGAGCGGCCACCATATTTTTATCTGCATATCGCGCTACCCTACTCCTTCAGGGTAAAGAAATAAACTCGGTCCAGGCTCCGGGTGCTGACGTAGGGCACAAATCCGTGTGTGCGTGCCCGTGCAACGATGGCGCCGATCTCTGGCTCGAGCTCGGTGTCGAAATAATCAAGGGTCAAGACCACCAGGTGGCTCTTTTCCCTGGCGTGCTTCAGGCGCAAGACCTCCGGGTCGCTTTCGCTCTGCTCGCGAAGCCGCAAACGGTCGTGCTCGTCAACGGCTGTAAAGAGCGATTCTGCCACCACGCCATCCAGATCGCCCGCGACCTCGTTCAACACGGCGTAGCCGCGGTTCATCACCACGAGGGCCTGCGGAAACCTGGCCCGGATCGCCTTGATCAGGGCGGTCACGGCGCGCAAGGCCCCCGGATATTTCTGCCCCGAATGGTATTTTTCGAGATACTCCGCCGTGTCCACGGTATCGAGGAAAAAGCCGCCAAACCCGGCGCTCAGAATGCCGGGCAAGACTCTTTGCAGCAACAGCGTCTGCCACTCGCGGCTGCGCACGTCGAGCATGATGCTGCCCCAGGCGGGGTTTTCTGCCAACACCCAGGATTTGGTCGCGATTTCAGGCCAGTACCAGCGGTACGCGCCAACCTCGCACAGGCTGACGTAACCGAGCAAGATGGTGTCCGACTGCCGCAAGTCCATCAAGTCCGGATGAGCGTCCGCGTCCAGCACCGCCAGGTCGAATTTTCCAATGTCCGCCGGCGAGCTCTTTTCATTGTAGACGCAGACCCAGCTTTTGAGACCCACACGCGCAAGATTGGGTCGCCGGACTTGCCGGCCGGCGCAACTAGCAAAAAGCATGACGACTCCTGCACAAAGAAGCAAAGCCGGTTTGGGTATGATTCTCATCCGTCACTTGTGCTCCTTTACCTCCACTGCCAGGTCACCACCCATGGTGTACAGAAAACTGAGCGTGCCGTTGATGTCACTCCTGAGAACGTAGCGCTGGCGTTCAGGCCCCCGTAACCGGATGGTGTACTCTCGGTTCTTGAAAAGATTTGCAATGACAAACTCGCCTTTGCCGAAGCCACCCGTGACAAAAGACACTTTCGATTTGTTCGCCGACCATCTGGAGATGTGATGCGACGCCCGCTCCAGGTAGACGGTGTCGGGCTTCGCCTGCACCAGCACGATGACCGCCTCAGACCGCTCGCCGAGATGCACGTACAGCACGCCCTGGTGCCGGGTAAACCCGAGCACGTTCGAGGAGCGCTGCAAGTCGGGATAGCGTTCCGTGTCATCGAAGCGAATGGTGCGGCACTGGCCGAATGACTTGATTTTCCAGGTGTCTTCGCCCAATCTTTCAATCCTGGTGCTATAGAAGCCATTCACCCGGTCGATGTATTCGCTGATGAAAATCGGCGCAACCTGCCGGGTAATGGTCTCTTCCATCACCTTCTCGAGCGCGTTCAGGGAGGCCCATCTTTCGCCACTATAATAGTGGTAGTAGATGTTGATCGGCTTGATCCGGACCGGCGTTTCGGTATTCTCGAATGTTTTCAACACATGACGAAACGCGTAGAACGGTCCGCGCCAATCGTTTGTGTAGATGTTTTCATTCGAGTGCGGGGCATAGATTTGCCGGTACCCCCCGACATCCACACCGAACGGAGCGACATTGGTGTAGGAGGAATTCTGCGGGTCGAAGATGGTGTCGCCACCGTTGATGTTGCGCAAGTTGCTCAGCTTACACAACCTGACCGCCTCCCGGGTCGGCTGGCAGTTGCCCGTCCAGAAGAACTGTTTCACTTTCTTGCCGGCGGGCAGCAAGTGGGTGTTGATGTACTTGACCGACCCCACGATTTCCTGCTTCAAGTTGAAGGTGTACCCCGGAATCGGCAGGTGACGGCGCTCGTAGATGTTGCGGTTCTCTGCGGTGTCCTCCCAATAATAGGGATGCGAATACGCGTGGCTGGCCGGCTCGATCCACTCCAGCTCAAAAATCGAGCGCGCGATATCCAGGAATTGGGGGTCTCGCACGACTTCTCCCACGACCACAGAAACCGAAATGGGCCAGCGGTATTTGCGCAGAATCTCGTCGCGGATGACCTCGGCGCAGGTGGCCTCGGGCCGGGCCTGCGATTTTGAAATGAACGCATCCCCGTCGATGTGGCTGGTCCAGACACGCATGCCGTTGAGCGTGTTTGGATCGGGCTTCGGCAGCGCTTTCAGGTCGAAGGCCTCGGAGAAAAACCGGAACGGGTCAATCCGCCACTTTCTCTGGAAGGTTTCCTGGTTCTGATAGAGAACATATGGCGCGGCAGCAAATCCCCCGTGCGGCGTGGTAAACACCAGGTCACTTTCGCTGTTGGCCCGGTCTGTGCGTCTCAACCGCAGGTAGACGCGACTCTTAGGGTGGCGCGCGCGGTATTTTTCGTAGTGGGTGATCTCGAAGTCCAGCTTGCGCTCGAACTCCACCATGGCCGGGTCTTTGAACGTCAGCTCGATCTTGGTGAGGTCAGTCGTGCCCTGTACCCCACCGGCGACAAATCCCAACTTTTTGGTAAACGCGTCGAGGGCCGCCTGGCGCACCTGCCGGCCGCTGCGGGCCTCTTTGTGGGCGCCAAGATTGCCGAGGATGACGAATTTTCGCCCGGCCTCCACCTGTCTCCTGGCCCAGCCGAGATACGCTTCAGGCTCGGACATGGTGTCGGCATAAAACCATGTCAGCACGCCCCGGTACCCTGCCATGGTCTTCTCATCCGGCAAGCCCTGCTGAATGTCCCAATACTCGACAAAGCACCCGAGGTAGTTTAGAATCACTTCTGCGTTGGCATGCACATGGTTGCCGGCCGGCGTCTGGCCGCGGTGGCTGTCATACAACGCCAGAATACGTCGCGACACCGCCTCGCCACGCACATGGGCTACAGCCGAGAGCACGAGTAGGAGACAGAGTATCCGGAATAGGTGAGATGTTTTTTGCATACCTCGCCAACGATATTGACGTTCAACTATCGTTGCCTAATATCGGCATGTGAGGGGGTTTTTAACTTAAGTTAAATGAATTTAATTTTGGGGGGAGGGGGGTGTGATGATTGTTTGTTCGAGTTGCAAAGTTGATTTTTCTAAATTATTGTGTTTTGGGACAAATTGCAAGCATTATCGTCTGTTGTGAGATCATGCTTGCAATGCCCATGCTCGCTCACCGTAAGCCGGGAAGTCTAATCCCCAAAAGACCCAGTAAACTTGATTCCTTCGCCGGTTTGGGTCATAGTGGTG
>JBHHXT010000168.1:0-10847 GCA_046757165.1 bacterium
CCACTTATTCTTTATTATGAGTGCTTTACTTTATTACTGCTAACTGACCGATTACCCAGGACACCCAGATTTTGCTTGCATTTGTGGTGGCAAAGTCGTATGTTTGTGCCGTTTTGAATTGACCGAAAGGTGATTCCAATTGGAGTGTTTTTTATTAACTCAGAGGCTTGTGTTTATGGAAGTCAAGATGTACAGGCGAGTCTATCATCAGAGGTTTCTTCTACTCATCTCCGTCCTGGTTGTTGCTTATATCGTACTGGTCTATTTTAGAGTCTGAAAGGATGACAGTAAGGAGTCTTGCATAGCAAAAAGGCCGCTTCTGATAGCGGCCTTTTTTTGTGCTCTAAACTCAACTATTGACACGCTCAATATACCGGCCATCCCGCGTGTCTATCTTCAAGACGTCCCCTTCCTTGATAAACAGCGGCACGTGCAGCTCGGCGCCTGTTTCTAATGTGATGGGCTTTTGCAGATTCGATACGGTGTCGCCCTTTACTCCGGGTGTGGCCTCGCTGACGGTCAATTGGACGAACATCGGCAATGAGACTTCGACGACGTTGCCTTCGAGAAACAAGACATTGACCATGTTGCCTTCTTTCAGGAATTTGATCTGGTCACCGAGCAGCTCTTTCGAGACATTTATCTGGTCATAGGTTTCGTTGTCCATCAAACAAATCTCGTCTCCTGCTGCGTACAGATATTGCATCTCCTTGTTTTCAAGCCGAACTTGTTCTATGGTGTCGTGTTGCCGGAAGGTGAATTCCACCACTTTGCCGCTTTTCAGTTGCTTGAGTTTCGTCCGAATGAAGGCATGCCCTTTGCCGGGCTTGACATGCTGAAATTCATTGACAATCCAGACTTCTCCGTTATAGCGGATTGCCATGCCATTGCGAAAATCTGAAACGGATGCCATAACTCCTCCATTTGTTATGATGGACAAAGGTGAAAACGTGAAAATAGGGAACTCTGCCCAAAGAATCAATCAAAAATCGAACTTAGCATTGCAAAGATACGCTCTTGACAATGCCGAATAATTTGTTAACTTTAGGGACGCTGATTGAGCAATGATGAGATACGAGTCCACACGTTTTGTTTTTACCCGTCAAGCCAGGCCAGGCATTCGCACCCGGCTTCCGGCGATCGCGGCGCTTCTGATTTTGATGGCGCTCCCCTCGGACGGGCTTGACATTCCTTTCTGCCCGTTGCTTTATTTTGCGGATGTGCCGTGTCCCGCTTGTGGTTTGACGCGCAGCATGAGTTCTTTCCTCCATTTTGATATCAGCAAGGGGCTCAGCTACCATCCTCTGGGCGGACTCGTCCTGATGTGTTTGCTGGTCGTCGCCATTACGAACCGTTCAACATGGCCGGACTCAACCTTTGCGCAAAAATATCCCATGTTGGCTAAACTGTTGGACTGGAAACTTGCCGTGGGTTTGTTTGTGTTTGTGTGGTTTCTAAGGTTTGCCTCTGGATTCTCGTTTCATCCTTATTAGATGATGTGCGTTACGAATCTGGCATATGAGGATTTGGCGGACCACTTAATTGTAGCCCCGACCCCTTGTGGGCTTCTCAGGGGATACTCCACAAGCCGCGATTCCTTAGATTCTATCATAGGTGAGTCAGAGCAAGGAGGTATGGCTACGGTGAAATACCATCTTATTCTTGCACAGCCCCTTAGAGTTTAGGATCGACCGTCTGCGGCGGCATCGAAGAAAAGCCTTTGGACTCCCGAAACGCAACAAAAGGTGACGATGAACCCTTGCAACCAGCGCTGAGCATTATCGTCCCCGTCTTGAATGAAGCCCGGACTTTGCCCGGCCTCTTGGAGGACATTAAGCATTGCCAGACTGCTCTAAATCTGGCGATTGAGTGTGTTGTTGTCGACGGAGGCTCGACGGACGAAACAGTGGATATCTGCAGAAAATTCAACGTTCTCCTGGTGCGGGGAGTACGTGGCCGGGGACAGCAGCTTGCGCTCGGCGCTAAGAGAGCCAGGGGTGAGGTCCTTTTATTTGTGCACGCCGATTGCAGGCTGAAACAAGAGCACTGTTTAACCGCGATCCGGGCAGTACAGGAAAACGGCATTTTCGCCGGTGGGTTCACCCTCGAGTTCAATGATCCCCATGTCATCTTGAGATTTGCGGAAATGGTCAACAAGATCCGGTTTCGCATAACCCGGATATTCTACGGGGACCATGGCTTGTTTATCAGTCGAAAAAACTACCAGGCCTCCGGGGGGTTTCCAAACCAGGCCATATTTGAGGACGTCGAGTTCTCTCGCCGGTTGAAAAAAATGGGCAAGGTCATCATGACCCCGCCCGCTATCGAAACCTCTGCCCGTAGATTCCGCGCGGGGGGTGTCGTCCGCACATACCTGAAAATGGCGGCTCTGCACATCATGTACTGGCTGGGGTTTTCACCGAAGGTGCTGGCGAGATGGTATGGCGTGAACAGTGGACAGGAGTGACACAAACCCATGAAGCCTGGCCGCGGCGGAATCGAGGAGCTAAGAGTCAAAATCACAAACTGTGACCGCTGTTCGAGGTTGGTGCAATGGCGTCAGAAAGTGGCGCGCGATAAGGTGCGCCGGTTTGCAGACCACACTTACTGGGGGAAGCCGGTTCCGGGATTTGGCGACCTGAACGCGCGGGTGCTGGTCGTAGGCCTGGCACCGGCGGCACATGGCGCCAATCGTACCGGCCGCATGTTTACCGGCGACCGCAGCGGCGACTGGCTGTATCGCAGTTTGCACAAGTTTGCCTTTGCCAGTCAGCCGCAAGCCACCGGGCTCGACGACGGCCTGGTGCTGCGGGATTGCTATATTACAGCTTCCCTGCGCTGCGCGCCGCCACAAAACAAACCGACTTCCCAAGAACGAAGCAATTGTTTTCATTATTTGATAGAAGAGATGAAGTTGCTCTCAAAGGTGAAGGTGGTGGTTGCGTTGGGCAGGCTCGCCTTCGATACGACGGTCAGGGTTCTGCAAGAAAGGAACGCGTTCGAAGTCGAGACCCGGCCCGTATTTGCCCATGGGTCGGAAGCCCCTGTAAACGGGCACCTCACTCTGCTGGCCTCATATCATCCCAGTCAGCAAAATACGTTTACTGGCAAGCTGACGGAGTCCATGTTCGATTCGGTCTTCAGCCGGGCTCGAGAACTGATTTCGCCTCAGGCTGATTGAAGGTTTGGTATCAAATTCAGGAGGTTGTATGTATTTTCGACTGCCGGTTCTGATCGTTTTTGTTTTTGCCGGTATCATCGCTTTGATGGCTTTCCAGTCCCGGTTCAGCAAACAGGTCTCACTGGCCAATGGCGAAGAGCTCATCGTCCCCGCTGAATCCGGACTGCTCTCGAGTGAGACGACCGACAAGGATGGCAAGCGCAACAAAGGGCTTCGCTCTATCCGTGCGGTGGATTTGCGCGCACACCTGGAGTTTCTGGCAGATGATTTACTCGAAGGCAGAGAGAGTGGCAGCCGTGGGGCGAGATTGGCGGCCATGTACATCGCCACGCACTTCGAAAGGTTGGGGCTCCGGGCAGTTGGGGATGACCAGACCTATTATCAGGCCGTGTCTCTGGCGCGCAAGCGAGTCCTGCCCGGCTCTGAATTGAAAGTGGAGATCAAGGGCGAGATGGTTCCGTTGCGCTTTGGCCAGGATTTCCTGGTGGCAGCAACCCCCTCCGAGTCCGGAACGCCGATCCGGGCGCCGCTCGTTTTCTGCGGATTTGGAATCAAATCAGAGCAAGACAATTATGATGATTACAAAAACATAAATGTTGAGGACAAAGTCGCGCTCTATCTCAGCGGCGAGCCGCACAGGGAGGACGAGAATGGTTCTGATGCAGGAGCGCCGCCCCACTACGTAAGTGGTCGCACCAAACGGAGAATTGCCCGGCAAGCCGGCGCAGTGGCGGCGATCGGTGTGCTGCGCCAGAAACAACTGGCACAATTCGGTTGGGCCGGCATGCAAACCCACCTTCTCTCCGCCCGCGTTTCTCTGATGGCTGATAAAGCGCACGGCGAGCCTGGATTAGCCAGCGTCATCTTGCACCCGCAGGCCGCCAGCATTATCTTCGCCGATGAACAGCAGGACTATGCCGCGGTCGATGAGGCAGCCAGTTCCGGCCTGACGCATGCCTTTGAGATGAACAAGAGAGTAGAAATCAAGATTCTTTTTGAGGACGAAGAGATTCACGACAGCAACGTCGTGGCTTTTCTCGAAGGCTCCGATCCCGAGCTGAAATCTGAAGTGATCGTGGTGAGTGCTCATTATGACCACGTCGGCATGGGGACGGCGGTGGCGGGCGATTCCGTTTACAACGGCGCAGCAGATAATGCCTCGGGGACTGCGGGTCTGCTCGAGCTTGCGGAGGCGTTTGCTTCATTGACGCAGTCCCCGCGGCGGTCCTTGCTCTTCCTGGCTGTTACCGCGGAGGAGAAAGGTCTGCTGGGCTCGAAATATTACGTCGAGCATCCCATTTTCCCGCTCGAAAAAACCGTTGCCAACTTCAATCTCGACATGATCGGCATCGGTGACACCACAGCGCTGGTGGTGTATGGCATCGACCGCTCTTCGCTTGGAGACGATGTCCGCAAGGCGGCAGCCCGCTTTGGCCTGGAAATTTGGCCAGATGACATGCCGGAACAGCGGATTTTCTACCGCAGTGACCACTACAGCTTTGCCCAAAAGGGGGTCCCCGCGATTTTCCCCAGTTTCGGAACCCGGCGAAGTGACTTTCCGGAATTCAAAAAATTTTATCACAGGCCGTCCGATGACGTCACGCTGTCCTGGCTCAATTACCCATACATGCAGAAGCATGTTCAGGTTGTTTTCCAGGCCATGCTCGAGGTCGCGAACGCAGATGAACCGCCCCAATGGGTGCCAGACGATGAGTTTGGCAAAGTGCGACAAAGAAAAAACTGAAACATTTTTCGGGCCATCAACGTGAAACTTAACGCTCATGTTGCCCGTTTCATTGCCGATAGTACCTTTGAAACCGATCGGTTTAAGGCTCGTAACATTCCATGTGAGTGTGAAACGGAAACACGGTTTTTTCTTGCATTTGAGGCAATTTCTTATTAATTGTATGCATTACTAAATTTAAGTAGCAAGGAGTTAACAATGGCAACTTTATGGGATGATATTGCGAAAACCATTCGCGAAGGTGTTGACACGGTCGTCGAGAAAACCGAAGAGTTGACGAAGATCGGCAAGATCAAAGTCGATATCATCAACCTCAAGAGATCTGTGGATAAGAACTTCTCTGAGCTGGGCGGCAAGGTTTATCATTTGATCCTGGATGGGAACAAGACCCAAATCGCCAGCGACAGTGACGTCAAGGAAATCGTCGAGCGCGTCAAAAAACTGGAGGCGCAGTTGGACGAAAAGAACGAGGCACTGGAGAGAGTCAAAACCAAGACCCCTGCAACTCAGCCGGCAAAGGCTCCTGCTGAACAGCAGGCTGAAGCCGTTTCCTGACCTTGACTGTGTCGGTTTGCAAGGGCTGAGATTGTCGATTCAATCAAATGAATGCAAAAACGAACGGTGTCGTATGTTGTGCCTTTTTGATCGTCGGCAATTTCAGCCCTGTGAGCAACGCCCAAACTCTGTTTATTCCTGCTTCTGAGCGGGTCCGACCGGTCCTGGGCGGGCCCGAGATTTCCATCGCTGCCGTGGGCGACCTGATGCTGGGTTCCTGGGTGACGCCAGTGCTGGAACAAAACGGGGCAACCTATCCTTACCAAAAGACAACTCCCTATCTTGAATCCGCTGACCTTGCTATCGCCAATCTGGAAGCTCCGTTTACCCTTGACGGGGAGTTGTTCGAGAAGAAGTTCAACTTCAAGGTACCGCCAAAATTCGCCAGTGGCTTGCCGCAAGGCGGCATCGACGTTGTGACGCTTGCCAACAACCACACGATGGACTATGGTGAAACGGGGTTGATCTCAACCTTCGAGACATTGGACAGAGTGAGCATACACTACAGCGGCGCTGGCCAGAACAAGCAGCAGGCGCACCAGCCCGTGGTGGTTGAAGCTCAGGGAAGGCGGATCGCCTTTTTCGGCTATTCCATGACCTTCCCCACGGAGTTTTATGCTGGCGATGATAGCGCTGGCACGGCCTACCCCGAGCCAGACCTGATGGCCGCGAATATTTCGATGTGGGACGATTCGGTGGATTTCGTGGTCGCCTCATTCCATTGGGGAGCCGAGAAGCGGGAGACGCCTAAGGACTACCAGATCACTTTCGCGCACCTGGCCATCGATAGTGGAGCCGATCTGGTCCTGGGGCATCATCCGCACGTGCTGCAAGGACTGGAGGTCTACAAGAACCGGCTGATCGCTTATAGCCTGGGCAACTACGTTTTCGGCTCGTATAGCAAGCATTCCGTTGACAGCATCATTTTGAAAGTTATCCTGCGCGACGACGGACTCTTCTACGCCCGTTGCGTCGCCATCAACGTCGACAATCGCCAGGTTGAGTTTCAGCCCGAAGTGGTTTCCGGCGCCCGCCAGCAGGTGATTCTTTCCAAACTGCGAGAATTGAGCGCCCCCCTCAACCAGGGCACCGTAATCATCGACGATTCAGGGCTCATCTGGGGCGATTGGGTGCAATTCTATGAGGCCTGGCTGCTGCACACCTCGGTCAATTCGTTCTGGAACGTGCTGCTTCCGGACGAGATCTGGCCCGTTCGAGGCCTCGGTCAGCAGACCGTTTCCAAGTCCGTGCCCAGCTCAGCAAATTGAAATCCCGTCAAAAATCCTGAGAGTGGAGGGTTGCGATGGAGCTAAAAGTTCACGACCGGGAGATCATTCTGCAGAAGCTCTGGAAAAGCAGAAAACTCCTCAGCCAGAAGCTGCAAACCCTGAGTGGTAAAGCCGTCGAAGTTTTGTATGTCGGCTCCGAGAATCTTGACGCCGGCCCGGATTTCAAGGGGGCAATTATCAAGATCGGCGGTGTTTTGTTAAAAGGCGATATCGAGGTGCATCTGAGTGCCACCGGGTGGTACGAGCACCACCATCATGTCGACCCCGGCTACAATGGGGTCATTCTGCATCTGGTTTCGGAAGAGCCGCAAGAGCGCTTGTTTATCGAGCGGGAGGATGGTGTGCGGGTTGAGCAACTGTGCGTGACGCTCGACCGGGAGAGCCTGGATTTGTGGCGGCAGCAAAACCAGACCGCGCCTGAGCAAACGGCAACCGACTTCATCGTCGCAGATTGCCCTTTGCGGCGCCAATCGAAGCCCAGAATCCTGGAAACCGTCAGCGCAGCCGGTGAGAGACGATTCTTCGATAAGGTGTTCCAGATTCGCGAGGACCTGGCGCTTGTGAGCTGGGACCAGGTCATCTATCGCAAAATCATGCAGGCGCTGGGCTATGCAAAGAATCAGCAGCCGTTTCGGCGTTTAGCTGATTTGATGCCGTACGAGACCGTGTGCGCCGAAATGCAGTGGGTGCCGGAGGAGATGGCTGCCAGACGGTGTGAGGCGCTGCTTTTTGGCGCCTCCGGAATGTTGCCTGTTGCCCCCTCGAGACGGACAAATCTTGAACACGAGGTTCTGGCCTACACCGAGCCTCTGGTTGACCTCTGGTTGTCCATGTCTCGCCGGCTGGAGATCAAGGCAATGAAGATGCAGGACTGGCAGTTCTTCAGGCTCCGGCCGCAGAATTTTCCGACGCGGCGGCTGGCCGGCATGGTGCAATTGATCTGTTGCTTTTTCAAGGAAGGACTTTTGCGCGGCTTGCTCAGAATTGTGTCCGCGCACATAAACAACATGAAGGTCCTGGCGTCCGAGTTGGAAAAGTGTCTGGTTCAGTCAGCCAGAGGATTTTGGTGCCATCATTACAACTTTGAGGGCGCGCCGGATACAGGTTCTCAAAGGAAAGCGGAAACGCTCATCGGCAAGGAGCGCGCGAAAGCGATTTTGCTCAATAGCCTCATCCCGATATTTTACCTCTATGGGGAGGAGTCGAAGGATGGCAAGCTGAGAAATGTCATGCTGCACTTGTATGGCAGCTATCCCAGGATTTCCGAAAACGAAATCACCCGGGGGATGGTGAAGCAATTGTTCGGTGGGGTGGTGAAGGAAGCCTCTTTTGTCAGGTTGGCTTTGCAACAGCAGGGACTCATACATTTGCATAAACTCTACTGCAAGCCGCTAAGGTGTTCGGCGTGCGTGAACCTATCTCAATTTGATTCGACCACCTCGTGATTCTTTTCGATAATTCCTTGCAGCACAATCCGATACTCTCCGGTGTCCTGGTTGATGGTCTCGAGGATCGCTTTGCACTGTGAGGAGCTCGCCAGCATGTCAGAGATTTGTTTTTTCAGGCTGGCACCTGAGAGCTTTGTCATGTTCATTTTTTCCAGATCTTTGAACCTCAGTTTTGACATGAGTTCTCTCCTGGACAAGTTCACAAAACAGCCAAGTCGGTTCGATGCTTGTGGTTCGTATAGGTTAGTCTATATTATCGGGCTGTGTGCAGCATCCTTGAAGCTTTTTTGCGCGATTTGTGACGATTTGTTTTTAGCAACAAAATGAAGCAATAGTAACAAAATGCTTGACTTTCTCAGAATAATCGTTAATTTAGTCACGTAAAGTTACCGATAATCCCCAATTAATGACATCAAACTTTACCTGGTGATGAGCAATGAAACGGATGAGCACAATTTGGTTTCTCTTGAGCGTCAGCGTACCGTTTCTTTTCGCAGGGACGATCATCGGGGATTTCCACGCCCAGCCGGGGTTCAATAAGGTGACGCTCAAGTGGACTTCGGAAAATGAGATCAACCTCAAGGGGTTCGAGATCGAAAGAAGTTTTGAGAACAAGGCAAGCAGCTTCCGAAAGATCGATTTTGTCAAGGCGAGCGACGAGGAAAAGACCAAGAAAGAGTATGTCTACGAAGACAAGTCCGTGTTCAAGGCGGCAGATAGAACGTTCTATTATCGCCTGAAAATTCTCGATAAGGATGGTTCGTCATCCTACTCTGACATCATTTCTGTCAGCCCCACGATATCAAGTGCTCGCCAAACCTGGGGCAGCATAAAAGCCATGTTTCGATGAAAAGCAACAGCCCATAGAGCTCGAAGACAGGCAGCGTAACGGAGGAGCGCTGCCTTTTTTTTGCCGCTCGCATCACCTCTCCTTGATTGCTGCAAGAAGTCTCTCATGTACTTTTTCCACCGTTCCTAACCCAGAGACGCTGATCAAAAGCCCTTGCTGTTCATAATAGTCGATAAGCGGTCCAGTATCGGTATGGTATTTTAATAACCGCATTTTCAACGTTCGCTCGTTGTCATCCTTGCGGTGAATCACGCGGCTGGCGATCTCAGGCGGCGGCGGATTGAATTTGATGTGATAGATATTGTTGGTGACCGGATCAATCTGGCGGCCGGTGATGCGAAGAATGATCTCCTGGTCCGGGACTTCGATTCGCAGCACATGGTCGATGTTCAGGTGGGTCTGGTGCATCGCCAGGTCGAGGGTCTTCGCCTGTGGCACGGTGCGCGGAAATCCGTCGAGTAGGAACCCCTCCTGCGCATCTGGCCGCGAAATGCGTTCCATGATGATTTCGATGACGAGATTGTCGGGGACCAAGGCGCCGCGGGACATATAACTATCGGCCTGCTTACCGAGCGCGGTCCCGTTTGAGACCGCCTCTCTGAGCATATCACCTGAAGAGATGTGTGGGATACCTAACCTGCTTTGGATTTTGCAGGCCTGGGTACCTTTACCCGAGCCAGGCGGCCCGATAAGTATAATTCGCATTTCACGTCCCCATTTGTCATTGAACTCTGTGTAGGGTCATACTCTTCTATGCACCCCAAAACGTATTCAACCTCTGACACGACCAAACAGATTTAAAGAATTTAGTAAAAACTGTGCAAAAATGCAAGTGCTGCGAAGTTGGCTGGTGTCAGCTAGGTCGAAAAAAAACGCCGAAAACATCCCATGAGATATTCAAAGATCGCAAAAATGCTGCTCCTCGAAGCTGTGACGCTGCTTGTGGTTTGCTGGGGGATGCTGACCGCTGTTTCAGCCAAACCGGTATTGCGACTTCACGAAACCGAAGAGAGCAGCCAGTTCGCCGGTCTATTGCAAGCAACCCAGGGAATGATTCACGTCGGTGAGCTCTCCGACGTCACGCCGGAGCAGGTCAGGGAAAGCCGCACCTCGTTCCTGAATGCCTCGCAGATACTCGAGCCGTTCAAGGAAGTGCTCGACCTGTGGACCAGCCAGTACTTCGACAACACGCAAGCGCGCAACCTCTTTCTTACCGCCGGTTTCCCGGAGATTCGCCAAGGGTGGCAGGAAGAGATTGGGGCGAGCGCGAATGCCACGGTGTCCACGGCGCACGAGGTCGCCAGGGACAAGCGCTTTTTTCACTGGGAGCTGGAATTTCCGGAGGTGTTTTCGAGAAAGGACGGGAGAAGGAGAATCCGGGGTTTGATGCGGTGGTGGGCCAAAGGCATTTTCTTCTATTTCAAAGCCAGGCGAAAGAATGACGAGGGTAGCTTTCATTTCTGGAGATACTACGCTCTCAATACCAAACGAAGTTTGGACAATCGCTTGCTGATTAGCAATCTCATCGCCTGTCGTCCCGATCCACCGCGAGTGGTCGCCGATTGCGACATCTTTGCACTTCACGACAAGTTCATCGAAGATATCCTCGAGTCGCACTGTTACTTCCTTGCCCGGACTGATGCACATACAGGTTCTGCAAAAAGCGGTTGTTAAATCCCGGGGCTTCGCCGCGCTGGGTGAATCAGTGGCTTTCTTTTTTATAGCGGTCTTGCGAAAGTTTGCATTTTTGAGCAAGGCTTCACTGGTTAGTACCTGAGTT